>NZ_JBVHTO010000009.1:432208-460443 GCF_055565855.1 Streptomyces sp. NPDC028308 | reverse complement strand
CCTACGAACCGCAAGCCGCCATGCGACCGAAGGGGCCGTGCCGGTACATCAAATGGCCGTCGAGACGGGGACGTACCCGACCGAGGAACGCTGGTAACGGACGCCCACAACAACTACCGACGGCCGGATGTACCGGCACGGCCCCGACCCACCCACCGCCGGACAGCGCCCGACGCCCACCGAACCGGACACCGCAGGGGCTCCAGACGGTGTGACCCCCGCCCCACCCGGAACCGATCCCACCAACCCCCGCGTCTAGGGGGACGTGCAGCGTCAAGGCTCGAACGGCGGCAGCGCCGTGACCCGCGTCCGTGCGACAGGAGGTGTCCTCCTCGTCGCCCACCTCGCGCTCGTCGCCTGGATCACGCTGCGCCCCCTGGACGTCCCCTGGGTGAGCGCCGCCAACCTGCGGCCCTTCGCCGGCATCCGGGCCGACCTGGCCCTCACCCCACAGGAAGCGGCCCGCCGCATAGGCGAGGGCCTCGCCCTGCTGGCCCCGCTAGGCGTCCTGCTCCCCCTGGCCGGCGGCAGACTCACCGTCTCCCCTCTGGCCTCCCTGCTCCGCACGATGACCGCGGGCGCCCTGATCTCCCTCGGCATCGAGCTGTTCCAGACCGGCGTACCGGGCCAGGTCGTCGACATCGACTCCCTGCTGCTGAACACGGCCGGCGTGGCCCTGGCCCACATGGCCGTCGTACCCGCCGCCCGCGCCCGTCTCCGCCGCAGGGCCGAGACACGGCGCCGCTCGACCGTCCGCCCGGAGGAGACGACTCAGGGTCTGACCCCGACGATTCCCAGGGTCGGCATCGCACCGTAGAGCGACGCTTCGCCCGCTTCGTGACCGTAGCTTTGACAGGGATGAGGCAGCCGCCAGGGAAGCCTCGGCACGGTTCACGAAGGAGCCATGATGACCGCCATTGCCCGCCCCACCCAAGGTCGCATGATCGGCGGAGTGTGCGCAGCGCTGGCGCGGCGCTTCGGTACCTCCGCGACGACGATGCGGGTGATCTTCCTGGTGTCGTGCCTGCTGCCGGGCCCGCAGTTCGTGCTCTACATAGCGCTGTGGTTCCTGTTCCCGTCGGAGGACAAGGCCCGCACGGCCTGGTAGTGAGGACGACCGCCGGCAGGACGCCCGACCACGGGCCGCCCGGAAGGCGCGAGACACAACACCACTCAGCCACAACCCAGTTGGGGCGCACCCGAACCCGGGCGCGCCCCAACGACGTCCGCGCGAGGACCGATCGGCACCAGAGCCGACCGAGCCTACGGAAAGACGGAAAGACCGGGCGTCAGCCCAGCGGCACCCCGTTCACGGGCAGCCCGTGCGTCGGCAGCCCCTGGATCGGCAGCCCGCCCAGCAGCCCGGCCACCGGCCCGGTCGGCCCCTCGGCGAGCAGCTGCCCGACGGCGGGCTGGGCGGCGCGGAGGCCCTCGCCCAGCGCGTCCTTGCCGGTCTCGAGCGTGCCGTTCCCGCCGGGCAGCGAGTTGCCGAGGTTCTCGGTCGGGAGCGCCGCGGTGACGGTGTCGAGCGCCGAGGAGGCGTCCGGCATGGCCGGCGCCGCGTTCGCGGCACCGGTGCCCGCGGCGGCGAAGGCGGCACCGAGGGCGGCGACACCGAGGGTCTTGGCAGCAGACTGCTTCATGTTGAATGCGTCCTTGAATGCGTGACGGGGATGTGAGCGGTCCACGACCGTAAACACGCGAACGCTCGGCCCGCAAACATCGAAAAGCGGCCGGGTCAACCCCTCCCGGCCGCTTTCCCGATTTTCGGAAAACCCTTATTCTCCCACAGAACCGCTGGTGGAGAAGTTTTGCTGGAACAGCCATTCGGACTTCAGCTCGGCATAACCGGGCTTGATCACGTCACTGATCATGGCCAGTCGTTCATCGAAAGGAATGAATGCTGACTTCATAGCATTGACTGAGAACCACTGCATGTCGTCGAGTGAATAACCGAACGCTTCGACAAGGTGCTCGAATTCCCGGCTCATGCTGGTCCCGGACATCAGCCGGTTGTCCGTGTTGACGGTCGCGCGGAAGTGCAGCCGCCGCAGCAGCCCGATGGGGTGGGCGGCGTACGAGTCCGCGGCGCCGGTCTGCAGGTTGGAGCTGGGGCACAGCTCCAGCGGGATGCGCTTGTCGCGCACGTACGAGGCGAGGCGCCCCAACTGCACGGAGCCGTCCTCGCGGACCTCGATGTCGTCGATGATCCGCACACCGTGCCCGAGCCGGTCGGCACCGCACCACTGGAGGGCCTGCCAGATCGAGGGCAGCCCGAAGGCCTCGCCGGCGTGGATGGTGAAGTGGTTGTTCTCGCGCTTGAGGTACTCGAAGGCGTCGAGGTGCCGGGTGGGCGGGAACCCGGCCTCGGCACCGGCGATGTCGAAGCCGACGACGCCCAGATCGCGGTAGCGGTTGGCGAGTTCGGCGATCTCCAGCGCGCGGGCCGCGTGCCGCATGGCGGTCAGGAGGGCACCGACCCGGATCCGGTGCCCGTTCTCCCGGGCCCGCTTCTCGCCTTCGCGGAAGCCCTCGTTGACGGCCTCGACGACCTCTTCGAGGGTGAGCCCGCCCTCCAGGTGCTGCTCGGGCGCGTACCGGACCTCGGCGTAGACGACGCCGTCCTCGGCGAGGTCCTCGGCGCACTCGGCGGCGACACGGACGAGCGCCTCGCGGGTCTGCATGACGGCGCAGGTGTGGGCGAAGGTCTCCAGGTACCGCTCCAGGGAGCCGGAGTCGGCCGCCTCGCGGAACCAGACGCCGAGCTTGTCGGGATCGGACTCGGGGAGACCGTCGTAGCCGTTCGCGCGGGCCAGGTCGACGATCGTGCCGGGGCGCAGGCCCCCGTCGAGGTGGTCGTGCAGCAGGACCTTGGGCGCCCGGCGGATCTGCTCCGAGCTCGGGGTGTTCGGGTGCTGGCTCGTCATTTCCGCACTCTAACGCCTACGCGCGTAGATCTCTCGGCACGCCGATCCGCCGATACCCAAAGGTGACCCCCAGGACGGATGGCGTACACCAATGCTTCTGACACTGTTCTGTCATGGCACAGCAAGCGACGCCGGTTCGCAGGGCCCGGCTGGGAAGGGCGCTCGGGCCCGAGCCGACGGCGGTGAGCGGAGTGGTGCTGCTGCTCCCGGGCGGCGACGAGACCTCCGACCGCAGACCGTCACCCCTGGTGGCGGCGGCTTCGGTACGAGCGCTGGGGCGCCGCCTCACGCAGGCGGGCCGCACCGAGGGTCTGGCGACCCACGTGGTGCACTACCGCTACCGCGGGTGGAACGGCGCGGAGGCGCACCTGGCCCACGACGCGTCGTGGGCCGCCGACGAGGTGGTACGGCGCTACGGGGACGTGCCCGTGTGCCTCGCCGGAGTGGACATGGGGGCCCGGGCGGCGCTGCGGGCGGCCGGGCACTCGGCCGTCAACTCGGTGCTGGCGCTCGCCCCCTGGCTGCCCGAGGAGGACGTGGCGGCGCCGCCCGAACCGGTGAAGCACCTGGCGGGCCGGCGGGTGCTGATCGTGCACGGCACGAACGACCAGCGCACGGACCCGGAGTTGTCGTTCCGGCTCGCGGCGCGCGCGAAGAAGGCGAACCGCGACATCTGCCGCTTCGAGGTCCACTCGGACGGGCATCACCTGCACCAGCACCGGGCCGAAGTGCACGCGCTGGCCGAGGACTTCGTGATGGGGGCGCTGTTCGCGCGGGGCTTCTCGCGGCCGGTGCAGGACGCGTTCGCCGCGCCGCCCCCGCTGGGCCTGCGGATGCCGCTGGCAGCCGGCTTCGGCCGCTCCCTACGCCGCTAGCCCCTGCCCGCACCTCGAAGGCGCCCGCACTACCCGCCCACCGACCCGACGACCTGCACCGCAGCCCCGACGCGCCCCGCTCCCCCGACCGACGCCCCGCGCCGCCCGCCCGGCCCCGCACCGCACCCTCGCCGGTGCGCCGGCCACCTGTCTCCCGACCCGACGGCCCACGAGCCGAACCGCTCATCCCCTCTGACCCGACGCCCCGCGAGCCGACCCGCCCGTCCCCCGACCCGACGCCCCACCAGCCGACCCGCCCGTCCCCCGACCCGACTCCCCACAAACCGACCCGCGCCCACCCACCGCAGCCCCGGCCCTCACCACAACCCCACCCTGCCCCCTCAGTCCGGCAACAGCCGTCCCCGCCTGGAGAGCAGGAACTTCTTGAAGGCCGCCACCGGTGGGGTGTCCGGGTGGCCGTCGAGCCAGGCGACGCCGATCTCGCGGGCCGCGCGCGGGGCGGTGACGGTCAGTTCGGCAACTCCCGGACGGGGCACGGCCGGTGGCGGCAGCAGGGCGACGCCGAGCCCCGCGGCGACGAGCCCGCGCAGCGTCTCCGCCTCCTCGCCCTCGAAGGCGATCCGCGGCCGGAATCCCGCCTGTTGGCAGAGGTCGTCGGTGATCCGGCGCAGCCCGTAGCCGGGTTCGAGGGTCACGAAGGTCTCGTCGGCCGCCTCGGCGAGCCGGACGCGCCGCCGCGCGGCCAGCGGATGGTCGGCCGGCACCACGAGCCGCAGCTTCTGCTCGTCGAGCCGGCGGCCCACCAGGTCGGGCGCGTCCGGCACCGGCGAGGTCAGGCACAGGTCCAGCTCGCCCGAGCGCAGCCGTTCGATCATCGCCTCGCCGTAGTTCTGGACGAGACTGAAGCGGACGCGCGGATGGTCGGCGCGGAAGGCGCGGATGAGCGCGGGCACCGTCTCCGAGCCCATGGTGTGCAGGAACCCGAAGGCGACCTTGCCGGTGGCGGGGTCGGCGTCGGCCCGCACCTCCTCGGCGGCGCGCTCGATCTCCGCGAGCGCCCGCTCGACGGACCCGAGGAACGTACGGCCGGCCGGAGTGAGCGCGACCGTCCGGCCGCGGCGGGCGAACAGCTCGACCCCGAGGTCCTGTTCCAGGCGCACCATCGCCCGGGACAGGGTGGACTGCGGGACCTGCATCTCCTGCGCGGCGCGCGTGACGTGCTCGGTGCGGGCGACCCCGGCGAAGTACGCGAGCCGTGGGGCGAGCACCGCCACGATGTCTTCTGTGTCACTGGACGGTGACAGGTGAGCCTCTGACCTCTGCTGATGCGCCATGGGAACGATTATGGGGTTTCCGTGCATTGGACGGATGAATCACGGCTGCCTACGTTCGAGGCATGCCTTCCGCCAGTACCGGGGCGTCCACCACCGTGGACGCCGTACCGTCCGTCCCCGCTCCCGACGCACCCGCCCCGCACGCGCCTCACGCGCTCGATGCGCCCGACGCGCGCATGGCCCCCGGCGGCCCCGGCTACCGCCGGATGAGCCTCGCCCTCTTCCTCGCCGGTGTCGCGACGTTCGCGCTCCTCTACTCGACGCAGGCGCTCCTGCCCCTCGTATCCGGCGACTTCGGCGTCAGCGCGAGCGAGGCGAGCTGGACGGTGTCGGCGGCGACCGGCGCGCTGGCGCTGTTCGTGCTGCCGATGAGCGCGCTGTCGGAGCGGTTCGGGCGGCGGACGATGATGACGGCGTCGCTGGCGATCGCCGTGTCCGTCGGCCTGCTGGTCCCCTTCGCCCCCTCGCTCGGCGCCCTGGTCGCGCTGCGGGCGGTGCAGGGCGCGGCGCTGGCGGGGCTGCCCGCGTCGGCGACGGCGTATCTGGCCGAGGAGGTCCGGCCGAAGGCGCTGATCACGGCGATCGGCCTGTTCGTGGCGGGCAACAGCGTCGGCGGGATGAGCGGCCGGGTCATCACCGGCTGGGTCGCGCAGGAGTGGGGCTGGCGGGTCGCCGTCGGGGTGATCGGCGTGCTCGCGGTGGCCTGCGCGGTCGCCTTCCGGCTGCTGCTCCCGGCGCCGCGGCACTTCACCCCGGGGTCGCTGCGGCCCCGCGTCCTGGCGCGCACGGTCCGCGACCACCTGGCGAACCCGCTGCTGTGCCGGCTGTACGCGATCGGCGCGCTGTTCATGACGGTGTTCGGCGCGGTCTACACGGTGATCGGCTACCGCCTCACCGAGGCGCCGTTCTCGCTGCCTCAGGGCGTCGTCGGCTCGGTCTTCCTGGTCTACCTGGTCGGTACGGTGTCCGCCTCGACGGCGGGCGGGCTGGTCGCCCGGCTGGGCCGGCGCGGCTCGCTGTACCTGGCGGGCGGCACGACGGCGGCCGGGCTGCTGCTGTCCCTGGCCGGGTCCCTGCCGCTGGTCCTGCTCGGCCTGGTCCTGATCACCGCGGGCTTCTTCGCGGGCCACGCGGTGGCGTCCTCCGCGGTGAGCCACACGGCCACGCGCGGCCGGGCCCAGGCGTCGGCGCTGTACCAGTCCGCCTACTACGTGGGTTCCAGCGCGGGCAGCACGCTCGGCGCGGTCGCCTTCCACGCGGGCGGCTGGGCCGGGACGGTGGGCCTGGGGCTGCTGGCGGTGCTCGGCGTCGTGTCGGTGACGGTGTTCGGCTCACACGCGGCGCGGGTCTCGTCCCGCCGCGGGCCCGCCCTGGCCCGCTGAGTCCAGGTCCCCGGATCGCGGCTCGCGGGACCCGAGGAGTGCGCCGCCCGGCCTGTTTCCGGGCTCCGAGGAGCGCGCCCGCCAGGCCCTGCCTTTGCCCGGGACGGCGGGGGCGCGGGAACGGCGTTCTTCACACCCCCTCCCACCTGGGACTTCGCCCTTCCGGGGGCCATTGTCAGTGGGCTGCGGTAGCTTCCGAAGTGCTGGCGCGAAGGTGCGACGGACAGAGCCACAGGGGTGGGTTGGCGATGAGTGACGGTACGGCGACGGCGGACCTGGACGTCCGGCTGGAGAAGCACAGGACCGAGCTGACCGGGTACTGCTACCGCATGCTCGGCTCCTCCTTCGAGGCCGAGGACGCGGTGCAGGACACGATGGTCCGCGCCTGGCGCAGCTACGACAAGTTCGAGGGCCGCTCCTCGATGCGCTCATGGCTCTACCGGATCGCCACGAACGTCTGCCTGGACATGCTGAGCGCGGGGAACCGAAGGGCTCGCCCCATGGATCTGACAGGCCCCTCGCCGCTGGACCGCGCGGCCCTGAACCCCCGCCCGGACCACACGTGGCTTGAGCCCATGCCCGACACGCGCGTGCTCCCGGCGGTCGGCGACCCGGCGGAGGCGGCGGTGGCGAAGGAGTCGGTGCGCCTCGCCTTCATGGCCGCGCTCCAGCAACTGCCGCCCAAGCAGCGGGCCGTGCTGATCCTGCGCGAGGTCCTGGCGTGGAAGGCGAGCGAGGTCGCGGAGTTGCTCGGCACCACGGTCGCCTCGGTCAACAGCGCGCTCCAGCGGGCCCGCGCGACGCTTGCCGAGAGCGCGGGCGAGGGCGCCGAGGCCGCCGTCTCCGACCCCCTGGACGAGGAGCAGCAGAAGCTCCTGGAGCGCTACGTCGCCGCGTTCGAGGGGTACGACATGACGGCGCTGACGGCCCTGCTGCACGAAGACGCGATCATGACGATGCCGCCGTTCGACCTGTGGCTGCGCGGCCCGGACGACATCACCGGCTTCATGACGACGCTGGGCGCCGCCTGCGCGGGCTCGCGCCTGGTGCCGGTCGGGGTCAACGGCCTGCCGGGCTTCGCGCACTACAAGCCGGACCCGGAGTCGGACGGCTTCGTGCCGTGGGCGGTGCAGGCGCTGGAGATCTCAAAGGGGCGGATCACCGGGTTCCACTGCTTCCTGGACACCGCCCGCTGGTTCCCGCTCTTCGGGCTCCCCCTCCGCCTCGAAGCGGAGGCCGACCAGACCGAGTAGGGCCCGCAGCGCGGGGTCCGCGTTCCGCAGACGTATCCGCCCGCCGGCGCGGCGGGCGGTGAGTTCCAGTCTGGCCAGCGCGTCGACGGCCGCCAGACCGGGCGGTCCGAGCCCCGCTACGTCGCAGATCACGACCCCGGCCCCGGTCTCCTCCAGCTGTGCGCGTACACGTGCGCAGAGCCGGGGCACCGCGTCACGGGTGACGGGGCCCGGCAGCGCGAGTACGGCGGGTGTCGTGGCGTCCACCTTCAGTAGACCGGAGTGAGGCGCGGAACTCATCGGGGGCGGCGCCGTGCCGTGCCGTGCCCACGACAGGGATCACATTGACCTGGGACCGGCCTTCCCCGGAGGGTTGGTTGTATGCCCCATAGATCAGCTCCCTCCGCCCCGCGCGACGGCCTCTTCGTCCCGGTGGGGGTGCTGTGCGGGGGGTACTGACGGGTTTCGGCGTCATCGCCGCCGTCATCGCGGTCGGCTACGTCATCGGCCGCCGCGGCTATCTGGGGGCGAACGGACGCGAGGTCCTGACCAAGCTCGCCTTCCACGTGGCCTCGCCCGCGCTGCTGTTCACGACGCTCGCCGGGGCCGACCTGTCGGTGGTCTTCTCCAGCCGGCTCCTGGTCACCGCGATGAGCACGGCGGTGGCGGCGGGCGTCTTCATCACGGTGGGTGCCGTACGCCGCTGGGGCGTCGGGCGTACGACCATCGGCGCGCTGTGCTCCAGCTACGTCAACTCCGGCAACCTCGGCATCCCGATCGCGGTGTACGTCCTCGGCGACGCCTCGCTGGTGGCGCCGGTGCTGCTGTTCCAGCTGATCGGGGTGACCCCGGTCGCGCTGACCGTGCTGGACCTGGCCGGCCGGGACGGCAAGGCCCCGCTGTGGCAGCGCCTGCTCACACCGCTGCGCAACCCCGTGGCGGTCGGCTCGCTCGCCGGGGTCGCCGTGTCGGCGAGCGGCCTTCGGGTGCCCGGGCCGGTCCTGGATCCGATCACCCTGATCGGGAACATGTCGGTGCCCGCGGTGCTGCTGGCGTTCGGCATCTCGCTGTGCGGCAGCACCCTGCCCGGCCGCGGCCCGGACCGTCACCCGGTGCTGCTCTCGGTCGCCCTGAAGTCGGCGGGGCAGCCCCTGACCGCCTGGGCGCTGGCCGCCGGGGTGTTCGGGCTCAAGGGCGCGCCGCTGCTCGACGTGGTCGTCACCTCGGCGCTGCCCGCCGCGCAGAACCTCTTCACCTACGCTTCCCGCTACGGGACCGGCGAGGTGCTCGCGCGGGAGTCGATCCTGCTGTCGACGATCGTGTCCGTGCCGGTGCTGGTGGTGATCGCCGCGCTGCTGGGCTGACCCCCGCCCGGACAGCCGGAAAGGGGCCGGCGCCGAGGCACCGGCCCCCTTTCCGGGACGTACGGGGTCAGGCGATGCGCTCCAGCACGATCGGGGCCGGCGTGAAGTCCGTGCCCGCCGCGGCGATGTCGTACGAGCCCTCGACCGCTTCGAGCGCGTACGCGAAGCGCTCGGGGGTGTCGGTGTGCAGGGTGAGCAGCGGCTGGCCGGCCGTGACGGTGTCGCCCGGCTTGGCGTGCAGCTCGATGCCGGCGGCGGCCTGCACCGGGTCCTCCTTGCGCGCGCGTCCGGCGCCCAGGCGCCAGGCGCCGACGCCGATGTCGTAGGCGTCCAGGCGGGTCAGGACACCGGAGGAGGGAGCCTTGACGACGTGCTGCTCGCGCGAGGTCGGCAGCGGCGCGTCCGGGTCACCGCCCTGCGCGGCGATCATGCGGCGCCAGGCGTCCATGGCGGAGCCGTCGGCGAGCGCCTTCGCCGGGTCGGCGTCCTTGACGCCCGCGGCGTCGAGCATCTCGCGGGCCAGTGCGAGGGTCAGCTCGACGACGTCCGCGGGGCCGCCGCCGGCCAGCACCTCGACGGACTCGCGGACCTCCAGGGCGTTGCCCGCGGTCAGGCCGAGCGGGGTCGACATGTCGGTGAGCAGCGCGACCGTCTTCACGCCGTGGTCGGTGCCGAGGCCCACCATGGTGGAGGCGAGTTCGCGGGCGTCCTCGATGGTCTTCATGAAGGCGCCGGTGCCGACCTTCACGTCCAGGACGAGCGAGCCGGTGCCCTCGGCGATCTTCTTGGACATGATCGAGGAGGCGATCAGCGGGATGGCCTCGACGGTGCCGGTGACGTCGCGCAGGGCGTACAGCTTCTTGTCGGCGGGCGCGAGGCCGTCGCCGGCGGCGCAGATGACCGAGCCGACCTCGTCCAGGACGGAGAGCATCTCCTCGTTGGAGAGCAGCGCCCGCCAGCCGGGGATCGACTCCAGCTTGTCCAGGGTGCCGCCGGTGTGGCCGAGGCCGCGTCCCGACAGCTGCGGGACGGCCGCGCCGCAGGCCGCCACGAGGGGCGCGAGCGGCAGCGTGATCTTGTCGCCGACGCCGCCGGTGGAGTGCTTGTCGGCGGTCGGGCGGGACAGCGAGGAGAAGTCCATGCGCTCGCCCGAGGCGATCATCGCGGCGGTCCAGCGGGCGATCTCGCGGCGGTTCATGCCGTTGAGCAGGATCGCCATGTTGAGGGCGGCCATCTGGTAGTCGGCGACCTCGCCGCGGGTGTACGCGTCGATGACCCAGTCGATCTGCTCGTCGCTGAACTCGCCGCGGTCCCGCTTGGTGCGGATGACGGAGATGGCGTCCATGGCCATGGCTTTCCTTCCGAAGAGCAGCGGCCCCTCCGGACAGTCCGGAGGGGCCGCGGAGAGTTACTTGGTGAGGTGCTCCGGCCCGAAGGCCTGCGGGAGCATCTCGGAGAGCGGCAGGATCCCCGCCGGCGTCTCCAGCAGCAGGTCCGGGCCGCCGAACTCGAAGAGCAGCTGCCGGCAGCGCCCGCACGGCACGAGGATCTCGCCGCGGCCGTCGACGCACGTGAAGTGGGTCAGCCGGCCGCCGCCGGTGTTCTGGAGCTCGGAGACCAGACCGCACTCGGCGCACAGCCCGAGACCGTACGAGGCGTTCTCGACGTTGCAGCCGGAGACCGTCCGACCGTCGTCGACGAGGGCCGCGACCCCGACCGGGTAGCCCGAGTAGGGGGCGTACGCCCGGGACATGGCGTCCCGGGCGGTCTCGCGCAGGGCGTCCCAGTCGACCTCGGAACCGCCGCTCCCGGAGCCGGCCCCGGGAGCGCCCTCGGCCGCCGTCACTTGCCCTGCCCCTTGCGGTACGGCAGGCCGTCCGCCTTCGGCATCCGCAGGCGCTGCGCGGACAGGGACAGCACGAGCAGGGTGATCACGTACGGCGTGGCGGACACGACCTGGTTCGGCACCTCGTTGGTGCCGGCGTACCAGGCGAAGACCAGCGCGCCGACGACGAGGGTGATCACGGCCGGGACGTACTTCTTGCGGACCGCGAGCCAGATCGCGCCGATGACCAGCAGGATCGCGCCGAGCAGCAGCAGCGCGTGGACGTTCGCCGAGCCGCCGCGCAGGTTGAGGCTGTCGGTGTAGCCGAACAGGCCCGCGCCGAGGGCGAGTCCGCCCGGCATCCAGTTGCCGAAGATCATCGCCGCGAGGCCGATGTAGCCGCGGCCGCTGGTCTGTCCCTCCAGGTAGAAGGGGTTGGCGACGATCGAGAGGAAGACACCGCCGAGGCCGGCCAGGCCACCGGAGATGATGACGGCGAGGTACTTGTACTTGTAGACGTTCACGCCGAGGGACTCGGCCGCGACCGGGTTCTCACCGCAGGAGCGCAGGCGCAGGCCGAAGGCGGTGCGCCACAGGATCCACCAGGTGGCGGGGATCAGCGCGACGGCGATCAGGGTCAGCCAGGAGACGTTGGTGACCAGGCCGCCGAGCAGGCCCGCGATGTCCGAGAGGAAGAACCAGCCCTTGCCGTTGAGGGTGGTGAGCCAGTCGGAGAGTCCGGGCACCGTGAAGTGGCCGAGGGAATCGACCGGCGGGGACTGCTTGGCCGAACCGCCCTGGACGCCCTCGAAGGCGAGCGGGGAGAGGTAACGGGTGGCGCCGAGCGCGAGGATGTTGATGGCCACACCGGAGACGATGTGGTTGACGTTGAAGGTGATCGTCACGATGGCGTGCAGCAGGCCGCCGATGGCGCCGCCGGCGATGCCGACCAGGACGCCCGTCCACGGACCCCACTGGTAACCGGCCCAGGCGCCGAACCAGGTGCCGAGGATCATCATGCCTTCGAGGCCGATGTTGACGACGCCCGCGCGCTCGGCCCACAGACCGCCGAGGCCGGCCAGGCCGATCGGGACGGCGAGCTGGAGCGCGGTGGACATCTGGCTGACGTTGGTGATGCCGTCGGCGCCGGTGATGATGCGGACGATCGACGTCAGCGCCAGGCCGCCCGCGATGACGAGCAGGAGAACGGGGAGCGACAGCCGGCGGCCGCCGGGTGCTGCGGGCTGCAGCGAGGGCTGGTTGACAGCGGTTGCGGTGGTCATCGGCCAGCCACCTCCTTCTTGGTGTCGTTGTCAGAGGAGGCGCCGAGGACGTTGCCCGCGGCGATTTCCGCGCCGACCCGGCGCTGCTGGCGGCGCAGGCCCCACTCGCGCACGGCCTCGTACGAGACGACGACCGCGATCACGATCAGGCCCTGCATGATGACCGCGATCTCCTTGTCGTACCCGTGGAAGTCGAGTTCGGGAGAGGCCTTGTCGAGCCAGGCCCACAGCAGGGCCGCGAAGGCGATGCCGGTCGGGCTGTTGCGGCCGAGCAGGGCGATGCCGATGCCGAGGAAGCCGATACCGGTCGGGAAGTTCAGGCTGAAGGTGTGCGTGGAGCCGAGCAGGATCGGCAGGCCGGCGAGGCCCGCCATGCCGCCGGAGACCAGCATGGCGGTGAGCACCATGCGCTTGGGGTCCACTCCGCTGGCCGCGGCGGCGCTCTCCGAGGCGCCCGAGGCGCGCAGGTCGAAGCCGAAGCGGGTGCGGTTGAGGACGACCCAGTAGCCGATGCCGAGCAGCACCGCGAGGACGACCAGGCCGTAGATCTCTCCGGCGTCGCCCATGTCGATGCCGGGCACCCAGCCCGACTCGTGCATCTCGCCGGTGGTGTTGTTGTTGCCGACCTTGACGCCGAAGACGTCGGGCAGCCACATGTAGGCGATGAGCGCGGTGGCGATGGCGTTGAGCATGATCGTCGCGACGACCTCGCTGACGCCCCGGGTGACCTTGAGGACACCGGCGATGCCGGACCAGAAGGCGCCGGTGAGGATCGCGGTGAGGATCAGCAGCGGGACCTGGAGCGCGGCCGGCAGCGCGACGTGCGCGCCGACGATCGCGGCCATCATGGCGGCGAGCTGGTACTGCCCGTCCACACCGATGTTGAACAGGTTCATGCGGAAGCCGATGGCCACCGCCAGCGCCGCGATGTAGTACAGCGAGGCCTGATTGATGATCAGGACCTGGATGTCCGAGAACGTGGCCTGCTCGAACATGAGCGTGTAGGGCTCGAACGGGTTCTTGCCCGAGGCGAGCAGCACGACCGAGGTCAGTGCCACGGCCACGACGAGCGCGATGACCGGTCCGGCCACCGCGAGGAGCACGCGCTCCTTGTCGAACTTCTTCATCAGCGGGCCTCGTCTTCCGGGGCGTCTGCCTGCTCTTCGAGCTGCTCTGCGAGCTCTTCGTTCTCGAGGTGTCCGGAGGCGGCGCCGGTCATGGCCGAGCCGAGCTCCTCCGGGGTGATGGTCGCCGGGTCGGCGTCCGCGACCAGCTTGCCGTTGTAGATCACCCGGAGCGTGTCGGAGAGGCCGATCAGCTCGTCCAGGTCGGCGGAGATCAGCAGGACGGCGAGGCCCTCGCGGCGGGCCGCGCGGATCTGGTCCCAGATCTGGGCCTGCGCGCCGACGTCCACACCGCGGGTGGGGTGGGCGGCGATGAGGAAGCGCGGCTCGTGGCTCATCTCGCGGCCGACGATCAGCTTCTGCTGGTTGCCGCCGGACAGGGAGGCCGCGGTGACGTCGATGCCGGGGGTGCGGACGTCGTACTCCTCGACGATCCGGCGGGTGTCGGCCTGGGCGCCCTTCGGGTCCAGCCAGATGCCCTTGGCGTTGGGCCGTTCGGTGACGTGGCCGAGGATGCGGTTCTCCCAGAGGGGGGCCTCCAGGAGCAGACCGTGCCGGTGGCGGTCCTCGGGGATGTAGCCGATGCCGCTCTCACGGCGCTTGCGCGTGGACCAGGAGGTCACGTCCTCGCCCGCGAAGCGGATGACGCCGGAGTCGGCGCTCTTGAGGCCGATCAGCGCGTCGATCAGCTCGGTCTGGCCGTTGCCCTCGACTCCCGCGATGCCCATCACCTCACCGGCGTGGATGGTGAAGGAGACGTGGTCGAGCACGAGCCGGACGGCGCCGCGCGCCACCTCGTCCATGAGCAGGCTGGCCGATCCCTTGCCCATCGACACCGAGCCCTTGGCGAAGACCGTCAGGTCGTCGACCTCAATGACGGGCCGGTCGGTGACCGTGGACTCCGCGGTCTCCGGGGTCGGCAGCTCGCTGCCGACCATCAGTTCGGCGAGCTGGCGGGGCGTGGTCTCGGACGGGACGGCCGTACCGACGGTCGTGCCGCGGCGGATCACCGTGATGTCGTCGGCGACCGAGAGGACCTCGCCCAGCTTGTGCGAGATGAAGATGACCGACAGGCCCTCGGCCTTGAGCTCGCGCAGGTTGGCGAAGAGGGCGTCGACCTCCTGCGGGACGAGCACCGCGGTGGGCTCGTCCAGGATCAGGATGCGGGCGCCGCGGTAGAGGACCTTGAGGATCTCCACGCGCTGGCGGTCGGCGACCCCGAGCTCCTCGACCAGGACGTCGGGGCGGACTCCGAGGCCGTAGCGCTCGGAGAGCTCCAGGATCTTGCGGCGGGCCCGGCCGCCGATGCCGAACAGCTTCTCGCTGCCCAGCACCACGTTCTCCAGGACCGTGAGGTTGTCGGCCAGCATGAAGTGCTGGTGGACCATGCCGATGCCGCGGGCGATGGCGTCGCCGGGCGACGAGAAGGCGACCTGCGTGCCGTCGACGGCGATGGTGCCCTCGTCCGGCTTCTGCATGCCGTAGAGGATCTTCATCAGCGTCGACTTGCCGGCGCCGTTCTCACCGACGAGGGCGTGGACCGTGCCCTTGCGGACCTTGAGGTGGATGTCGTGGTTGGCCACGACGCCGGGGAAACGCTTGGTGATCCCGGCGAGTTCGACAGCGGTCACCTGACCGTCGCTCACGTCGGCCGGAGGGCTGCTGGACGCGTTGATGGCGCACTCTCCTGAGGGAAAGGGGGTCGTCTACGCGCGTAGCGCCCCTACGGCAACGAAAGGGGCGCCGCGCCGCGAGAACGGGATACGGAGGGCCAGGCTCTCCGTATCCCGTTGAGCGGACGTAACCCCGCGGTTACTGAGCGGCTCCGGGGTCGCGCGGGCGGTGTGGAGCACCCGCCCGCACTCCCCCGGAGCCCCAAAGCTGCTCCTGAGGTCCTGCTCGTCAGCTGGTCTTGACCTTGATCTCGCCGCTGATGATCTTCTCCTTGGCCGCCTCGACGGCATCCTGGACGGCCGTGTCGCTCTTGTACTGCGGGTTGGAGTCGGCGAGGCCCACCTCGCCGGACTTCAGATCGCCCCTGACGATACCGCTCTCGGGCTTGCCGTCCTCGACCGACTTCGCGAGGTTGTACACCGCCTTGGCGACGTCCTTGGTGGCGGAGGTCAGGATGGCGCCCTTGTACTTGGCGAGGGCCTCCTGGCGGTACTGGTCGGAGTCGACGCCGATCGCCCACACCTTGTTGGCGGCGGCGGCCTCGATGACACCCTGACCGGACAGACCGGCGGCCGCGTAGACGACGTCCGCCTTCTTCTCTATCTGGCCCTCGGCGGCAGTCTTGCCCTTGTCGGGGCTGGAGAAGCCGCCCTCGTCCGCCGTCTGGGTGAGGTACTGGGACAGCACCTTGACCTTCGGGTCGGTGTCCTTGACGCCCTGCGCGAAGCCGGCCTGGAACTTGTGGATCAGCGGGATGTCCACGCCGCCCACGAAACCGACCGTGTGCGTCTTGGTGGCCTTGGCGGCGGCGACGCCCGCGAGGTAGGACGCCTCCTGCTCCGAGAAGACCAGGTCCGCGACGTTCTTCGCCTCGATGGTGGAGTCGTCGACGATGCCGAAGGTGGTGTCCGGGTACTTGGCCGCGGCCTCCTTGACGGCCGGCGCGTACGCGTAGCCGATGCCGACGACCGGGTTGTAGCCCTGCTTGGCCAGCGAGACCAGACGCTGGGTCTTGTCCGCGTCCGTCTCACCGTCGGTGGGCTCGAGGTCGGCGGTCTTGTAGCCGAACTCCTTCTTCGCCTTCTCCAGGCCCGCGAACGCCGCGTCGTTGAAGGACTGGTCGCCCTTGCCGCCGACGTCGTAGGCGATGGCGAGGCCCTTGTCGCCCTTCGACTCCGACGAGTCGGAGGTCGAGGTGCCTCCGCACGCGGAGAGGGCGAGGGCGAGAGAGGCGGTCGCAGCGCCTGCGAGCGCGATGCGGGGAACCCGGCGCATGTGTTGTGCTCCTGTCTTACAAGCGCCTGGCGGATCGTCTTCGGCGCTGGCTTCGCCGCAGATTAACGCGCGTAGACCATCTAGAAAACCCCTTCTGTCCACCTTGTTATGCGGCTGTGCCCGACGCCACCTCTTCGCCGTGCGAAGGCTTGCCGACCGCAAAGGCGCGGTGGCTTTGGGTGACCCCCGCACGGCGGAACGACGGGAGCGGGCGGGCACCTGGGTGCCCGCCCGCTCCGTACCGCCTGACCGTGTCCGCCCGTCGGGGCGGCCGGCTACTCGGTCTTGACCTTGATGGTGCCCGCGGTGATGCCTTCCTTGGCCTTCGCCACCGCGTCGGTGAGACCGGCGATCTCCGCCATCTTCGGGTTGCTGTCGGCCAGGCCCACGCCGTCGACCTTGAGGTCGAAGGTCTGCGTGCCGGTCAGCGGCTTGCCGTCGTGGACCGACTTGGCCTGCGCGTAGACCGCGCCGCCGACGTCCTTCAGCGCGGACGTGAGGATGTAGTCCTTGTACGCGGCGAGCGCCTTCTGCTTGTACTGGTCGGAGTCGACGCCGATCGCCCACACCTTGGCCTTCGCGGCGGCTTCGATGACGCCCTGGCCGGACAGGCCGGCGGCGGCGTAGAGGACGTCCGCCTTCTTCTCGATCTGGCCCTCGGCGGCGGCCTTGCCCTTGTCGGGGCTGGAGAAGCCACCCTCCTCCGCGGTCTGAGTGAGGTACTGCGAGAGCACCTTGACCTTGGGGTTGGTGTCCTGGACGCCCTGCTTGTAGCCGGCCTCGAACTTGTGGATCAGCGGGACGTCGACGCCGCCGATGAAGCCGACGGTGTTCGTCTTGGTGGCCTTGGCGGCGGCGACACCGGCGAGGTAGGACGCCTCCTGCTCGGAGAAGACGAGGGACGCCACGTTCTTGCCCTCGACGACGGAGTCGACGATGCCGAAGCTGGTCTTCGGGTACTTGACCGCGACCTTCTCCATCGCGGGGCCGTAGGCGAAGCCGATCCCGATGACCGGGTTGTAGCCCTGCTTGGCCAGCGAGGCCAGGCGCTGCTCCTTGTCCGCGTCGGTCTCACCCTCGTTGGGCTCGATGTCGGCGGTCTTGTAGCCGAACTCCTTCTTCGCCTTCTCCAGGCCCGCGAACGCGGCGTCGTTGAAGGACTGGTCGCCCTTGCCGCCGATGTCGTACGCGATGGCGAGGCCCTTGTCGCCGCTGCTGCTGCTCTCGCCGCCGTCGCCTTCGTCACTGGTACCGCCGCAGGCCGTGGCCGCGAGTGCGAGCGACGCGACCCCCACCGCGACACGGGTCAGGCTGGAAATACGACGCATCCGAAGTTCCCCTTCTCCAAAGCCCCGCAGTGGGTGCTGAGTTCGGCGCACATTAACGCGCGTAGACCGTGGAGGGAACGGGGTTCCCCGGGCCGTTACCCATTCGTGCCGATGGCCGGTTACGTCCTTGTGAACCACGGGCTCGAATGGGGCGCTTCGTGGACACAGCCACCCTCGCGTCCGCCACGCTCCGCTTACGGGGGTGAAGTCAGCGTGACGGCGCGAGTGGCTGTTTCCAACCGCCGCTCACGCTACTGCGCACGATCCCGCCCCGCGACCGGAGTGGGCCGACGGGGCGGGGAGGGCGAGCCGGGGCGCGGGACGGCTATGCGAGGGCGTCGAGCAGGGCCGCGGCCGTGAAGAGCTCCACGCCGACCTTGATCGCCGTCTCGTCGGCGTCGAAGTCGCCCTGGTGCAGGTCGCGGCCGCCGCGCTCACCGGGCGTGCGGACGCCGAGCCTGGCCATGGCGCCGGGCACCTGCTCCAGGTACCAGGAGAAGTCCTCGCCGCCCAGGCTCTGCGTGGTGTCCTCGACGGAGTGCGGTCCGAGCCGGGTGGTCATGGCGTCCCGGAGCAGGTCGGCGACGACCGGGTCGTTCACGACCGGCGGGACACCGCGGACGTAGTTGATCTCGGACTTCGCCCGGTGCAGCGTGGCGATCTCGTCGATCGCGGCGTGCAGCAGGTCGGGCGCCTGGCGCCAGGCGTCGAGGTCCAGGCAGCGCACGGTCCCGGAGAGCTCGGCGTGCTGCGGGATGACGTTGCACGCGTGGCCGGACTCGATCCGTCCCCAGGTCACGGAGAGGCCGCTGCGCGCGTCGATACGGCGGGCGACCACGGCGGGCACGTCCACGGCGACCCGGGCGACGGCCGTGACGAGGTCGGTGGTGAGGTGGGGGCGCGCGGTGTGGCCGCCCGCACCGTCGAGTGAGACTTCGAGCCGGTCGCACGCCGACGTGATCGGACCGTGCCGCAGGCCGATGCGCCCCGCGTCCACCTTCGGGTCGCAGTGCACGGCGATGATCCGGCCGACGCCCTCCAGCGCCCCGGACTCGATGGCGTCGAGCGCGCCGCCGGGCAGGACCTCCTCGGCGGGCTGGAAGATCAGCCGGACGGGCTGGGGCAGCCGCCCCTCGCGGTGCAGCCCGGCGAGGACCAGGCCGGCCCCGAGGACGACGGTCGTGTGGACGTCGTGTCCGCAGGCGTGGGCGCGGTCCGGGACGGTCGACCGGTAGGCGCAGTCGGCCTTGGTGTCCGGGATGGGCAGCGCGTCGATGTCGGCGCGCAGGGCGAGCATGGGACGGCCGTCGGCGGGCGCGCCCCCGTCGAGCCCGATGTCGCACACGAGGCCGGTTCCGGTGTTGAGCACGCGCGGCGCGAGGCCCGCCTGCTCCAGGCGGGCCTTGATCGCCGCGGTGGTACGGAACTCCTGGTTGCCGAGCTCCGGGTGCATGTGCAGGTCGCGGCGGAAGGCCACGAGTTCGGCGCGCAGTGCCTCGGGCAGCGCGCCGGGAAGCACTGCTTCCCCGGGATGATCGGCCTCGGACTCTCGGGACATCAGTTGGTTCACCCTCTGAAGGGTAGGGCGATCGGGCGGCCAGCCGACCCACGATCAACAAAACTTCAGCCCGTTAGGGGAAGAAAATCTGGCCGCCCGGCGCATAGGTATCGGCCGGGGTGGGTAAACTCGCCCGGCTCTCCGGGCGGTTGGATCTTGAACCGGGCGCTCTGATCAGGCCCTTCGGTCTCCGTCGACCTCTCCCGCCGGTCCGGCGGGCGGTTCTCGAACCGCTCCGCGGCGCAGCCCGCGGAGTCCCACACGGGGAACAACGCCCGGGGTGCCCGAGCCCATTCCCTTCCTCCACGGTGCCACAGATACGCACGTTGCCGCCCCGTCCCCCAGCGTGACGCGAGCCTCACCCGAGATCGTCCGCACGGGCCGGGACGGGCCGGTGACCGACCGTCACCGAGGAGCACGTCTCGCGCCGCGTGTTCGGTTCCCGGGTGCCCGCGTCCGCCCGGCCCTATGCCGGGGCGGTGTGCGCGACCGCCGTGAGGCGGTGGACGTCCTTGGCCGTGCCGGTCACCCCGGAGAGGAAGCCCTCGGCGCGCGGGGAGGCGTTCTCGGTGAGCCAGGAGGGGTCGATGTCGCAGACCGCGACGCGGACGTCGGTGCCGGCCAGCGCCAGCGGCAGGGTGTGGACCACGGTCGACGGGAAGCTGAGGATGGTCCGGCCGATGGGGCCGCGGCGGGCGATCAGTTCGAGCGGGAGGTCGGGCCGGACGATCTCCAGTCCCGTCTCGCCGGCCAGCCGGCGGAGCTTCTCGGGGCTCTCGCGGCGGTGGGCGAAGTACCGGGTCGCGCCGTGCGCCGCGGCCAGCGAGCGGACCGCGGCCAGATAGCGCTCCGGGTCGACCACGCCGGTCTCGACCAGGGAGGTGCCCACCAGGTCGGCGCTCCTGGTGATGCGCGGCGGGCCGAAGCGGGCCCGGGTCCAGGCGAAGTCGTTGGGGGTGACGCGGACGCCGTCCGGTGCCGAGTCGATCGGCATGGACGAGAACACCTCGACCGAGCGGTGGCCGGTGGGGGTGAGCCGGCGGCGGGCGGAGGCGGACACCGGCGCGAACAGCACGTCGCGCGCGCCGGGCCGGCCGCCGCGCCGGTGCCACCGCACCAGGCGCTCGCCGCGGCCGAGCTGGGCGACGAACTCCATGGTCGCCGTGCCGTCGTCCACGACCACCAGGTCGCGGGCGCCCGTGATGGTCAGCAGGAGCTGCACGTAGCGGGAGAACGGATCTCCCATCACTATGCGGCGGGCTCTGCGCAGCAGCGGGACGAGGCCGCCGATCGTGTGGAAGGGGGCCGCGGTGCCGCCGCGGGCCTCCTCCCACCGGACGTCGTAGCCCTCGTCGCGAGCCAGCTCCGCCATGCGGCGCAGCTGTCCCCGGGTCATGGGGTCGGTCGGCGACAGGACGACGAGCGTGAGCCCCGCGCCGGGTGCCGGGGCGGTGCCCTCCTCCGTGCGCAGGTTCCGGGTGTGGGCCCACTCCAGCACGTTGAGGAGTTGCACCGGGCTCTCGACGAACGCGAGGGTGTCCGGCTTCTTCGGGCGGTTGCCGGCGGAACCGGCGCGGGGGCTCATCGACGTACGACCGTCGCTTCCGTGAGGGTGGAAGAGGGGAGAGGGATCAGACCGCGACCGGCTCGCCCGCCGCCGCGGCGATCTCCGCCTCCGCGACGACGCCCGAGACGCGGCGCAGCTTCTTCATCGGGCCGAGCTCGGACTCGTACACCTTCTTGACGCCGTCGCCGAGGGAGGCCTCGATGGTGCGGATGTCGCGGACGAGGCGGGTCAGGCCCTGCGGCTCGACGGAGGCGGCCTGGTCGGAGCCCCACATCGCGCGGTCGAGGGTGATGTGGCGCTCGACGAAGGTGGCGCCGAGGGCGACCGCGGCGAGCGTGGTCTGCAGGCCGGTCTCGTGGCCGGAGTAGCCGATCGGCACGTTCGGGTACTCGGCCTGGAGGGTGTTGATGACGCGGAGGTTCAGCTCCTCCGCCTGCGCCGGGTAGGTCGACGTGGCGTGGCACATCAGGATGTTGTCGCTGCCGAGGACCTCGACGGCGTGCCGGATCTGCTTCGGCGTCGACATGCCGGTGGAGAGGATGACCGTGCGGCCGGTGGCGCGCAGGGCGCGCAGCAGCTCGTCGTCGGTCAGCGACGCGGAGGCGACCTTGTGGGCGGGCACGTCGAACTTCTCCAGGAAGGCGACGGCCTCGGTGTCCCACGGGGACGCGAACCAGTCGATGCCGCGCTTCTTGCAGTGCTCGTCGATCTGGCGGTACTCGTCCTCGCCGAACTCCACGCGGTGGCGGTAGTCGATGTAGGTCATGCGACCCCAGGGGGTGTCGCGCTCGATGTCCCACTGGTCGCGCGGGGTGCAGATCTCCGGGGTGCGCTTCTGGAACTTGACCGCGTCGCAGCCGGCCTCGGCGGCCACGTCGATCAGCTTGAACGCGTTGTCCAGGTCACCGTTGTGGTTGATGCCGATCTCGCCGGTGATGTAGACCGGCCGGCCCGGGCCGGCGGTCTTCGAACCGAAGGTGCGGAGGCGGGAGTTGCTGCTCATGGTGAAGACGTTCCTTAGTTGTCGAGGGAGTCGAGAGAAGGGCCGAGGATCCAGCTGGCGATCTCTCGGATCGCGCCGTCGCCACCGGGGACGGTGGTGACCGCGCGTGCGGCGCCGCGCACGACGTCGTGGGCGCTCGCGACCGCCACGGGCCAGCCCACGAGGGCGAAGCACGGGAGGTCGTTGACGTCGTTGCCGACGTAGAGCACGCGCTCAGGCGCGATGCCCTGCTCCTCGCACCACTGCTTCAGTGCGAGGTCTTTCCGGTCGATGCCGTGCAGGACCGGGATCTTGAGCTTCCGGGCCCGGGCGGCGACGACCGGGTTCTGTTCCGTGGACAGGATGAGCATCGACAGTCCGCTGCGGCGCAGGGCTGCGACACCGAGGCCGTCCCCGCGGTGCACGGAGACGAACTCCCGTCCTTCGGAGTCGATCAGCACCCTGTCGTCGGTCTGGGTGCCGTCGAAGTCGAGTACGACCGCGTCGATGTCCTCGGCGGTCGGGAGGGCGCCGGGCCGGCCCGCGTCGAAGAGCGGGGCGAGCGCGCGGGCGCGGGCGAGGTCGTGCGGGTCGTCGATCTCCAGCACTCGGGCCGGGTCGGTGCGCACGAGTTCGGTGCGGCCGAAGAAGCGGTGCCCGGCGGTGCGGAAGCCCGCCGCGTCCATGCCGTAGACGGCGCCGGTCTCCAGGAGGTCCTGGGGGCGGTCCTGGCGGCGCGGGCGGAAGGACTTGTCGTGGTTGATGCCGTAGCCGCCGCTGGTGGCGGTGCCGGCGAGAAGGGTGTCCGTGCCGCCGACGGCGGCCGTGCGCGCGGTGCCGGGCGCGGCGGGCGCGGTCGGTTCGTCGTCGCCGTCGCGCCACACGAAGCCGTGGAAGGGGGCCACGGTCAGCGCCGTGTCCGCGCCCTTGTCGACGACCGCGCGGACCACTCCGTCGATGTCCTCGCGGACGATGAACGGGCTGGTGCACTGGACGAGCAGGACCACGTCCACCGCGGCGCCGTGCAGGGTCTCGTGGGCGTCCATGGCGTGCAGGACCGCGGCCTCGGAGGTCGCGGTGTCCCCGGCGATGGCGGCGGGCCGCAGGACGACCTCGGCACCGGCGGCGCGGGCCGCGGCGGCGATCGCCGTGTCGTCGGTGGAGACCACGACGTCGGTGACGAGCCGGGCCGAGCGGCACTCGCGCACGGCGCGGGCCACCAGCGGCACACCCCCGACCGGGGCGAGGTTCTTCGCGGGCACGCCCTTGGAGCCGCCGCGCGCGGGGATCACCGCGAGCACACGGCGTACCGGCGCCGCTTGGCCCGCTTCCGGGTGGGACATCAGGTGTACTCCTTGGGAGGGGATCGGGGCGCTCACAGCTCCCCCATCCGCCGGATGACGGGCGCCACGCGCTGGACGCCGTGGCGGTAGGCGCCGCGGGCCGCGCGCCGCACGATCTGCCGTACGGGGCTGGGCTCCTTGTCGGCGGCGGGTGCGCCGGGCAGCGGGCTGCCGTCGGGGGCGAGGTGGTGGCGGGCGAGGATGCCGGGCAGGTAGCCGGGCGCGGTGGCGGGCGTGTAGTAGGGCGCGAGCCGCGGGAGCCGGGCGGCGCCGAGCAGTTCGGCGATGCGGGCGCGCGCGCTGTCGAAGGCCGTCTCGTAGGAGCCTCCCCCGGACTCCGTCTGGGAGGTGCCCCCAGCGGCGACGCCCTGCCGGGCCACCCACGCCGGATCGGGCGCCGGTTCGTGCCCGGCGTCGAGCTGGTCCCAGGAGGCCAGGCAGCCGGAGCCCACGAAGTGGTGGTTGCCGAGCGCCTCGCGCACCCCGAGGTCGGTCAGGACGACGGTGGGGATGCGGCGGTGCAGGGATTCCAGGGCCGCCGTGGAGCTGACGGTGACCAGCAGGTCGGTGCGGTCCAGGACCTCGCCCATGTGCCCGTACACCAGGCGGAAGTTGGCGGGCGCGTCGGCCTTCTCCGCCAGCTTCTGGTAGGGCAGCTCCTCGATGTGCGTGGTGTGTTCGCCGGGCCTGGAGCGCAGCTTCAGCAGGACCTCGCGGTCCGGGTGCAGCCGTGCGTGCCGGATCAGGCGCTCCAGCAGGTACGTACGGTCCTTGCGGTTCTCCGGTACGGAGGGCTGCGCGGCGAAGACGACCGTGTACGGGTCGTGCTTCTCGTAGCCGGCGCCGCCGAG
Organism: Streptomyces sp. NPDC028308; assembly: GCF_055565855.1. Classification (NCBI taxonomy): domain Bacteria; kingdom Bacillati; phylum Actinomycetota; class Actinomycetes; order Kitasatosporales; family Streptomycetaceae; genus Streptomyces; species Streptomyces sp. NPDC028308. Next base: position 436,558 of record NZ_JBVHTO010000009.1, on the reverse strand, counting down.
GAAGGGCAGCGCCACCTCCGTCACGGCCGAGGCGTCGGCGCCCACTCCCTCGTACACGGCCCGGAAACGATCCGCGTCCTGGCGGGAGTTGGCGAGGACGAGGTCCGCGCCGTGGCGCAGCAGCAGGCCGTCGGCGAGCTTCTCGTAGACGACGCCGACGTAGCCGGTGACGACGATCGGCCGCCTCGTCCGGCCGTCCCAGACCCGCCCGAGCCCGTGCAGCATCGCCTGGACGGCGCCGCCGACGAGGGCGAGCACGACGAGGTCGTACGCCTCCTCGCCCATGGCGCGCAGGAACTCGACGCCGGTGACCTCGCGGAGCGAGTCGGGGCGGACGCCGACTTCCTGGAGCTGGCGGGCGGTTGGCGTGGCACGGCCGCGCAGCAGGAAGCCGTCGAGCCGGATGTCCGATCCGGCGGGGGCGATGCGGCTCGCGGTGAGCGAGCCCCACTTCCACCGGGTGTCGGAATCCGCGAGGACGGCGATCCGCAGGGACTTCCTGGTACTTGCTGGCACGTCCAAGACGCTAGGAAGCGATTCCGATGTGCGGCCCAACCCGAATGCAACAAACGGTTAACAGCACATCGACGAATGGGGAATCGGCCCGTGTTCGGGCCGGAAATCAGCCCGGTTCACGGCTTCGCCACGCGTCGTTCACCTTGCATCTCACCAACGGTCAAGACGAATGCCGGGCCGCCGCCTAACGTCACTCGGGTGGTCAAGCTCTCCGTCATCGTGCCGTTCTACAACGTGCAGCAATACGCGCCCGACACTCTGAAGAGTCTGCGTGCCAACACACGCGACGACTTCGAATTCATCCTCGTCGACGACTGTTCCCGAGACGAGACGCCGGACATTCTCGCGCGCGCGGAGCGCGAGCTCCCGGGCGCGGTGTATGTCAGACACGAGAAGAACGGAGGACTGGCGACCGCGCGCAACACCGGCATCGACGCGGCCCGCGGCGAGTACCTCACGTTCCTCGACGGGGACGACTGGCTCGCCCCCGGCTACTACGAGCAACTCCTCGCCGCCATCGAGGATCTGGGCTGCGACTTCGTCCGTACGGACCATGTCCAGTGCACCGCGCGGGCCCGCACCGTGCACCGGGTGCCGCACGGCCGGCGGGGGGTCGTACTGCGTCCCCGTGACGCGATCCTGCCCGCCGACCGCTCCACCTCCGTCGACTACGCCTACGCCTGGGCGGGGATCTACCACCGCCGGCTGGTCGACCGCGGGCTGCTGCACTTCACCGACGGGCTGCGGACGGCCGAGGACCGGCCGTGGATCTGGAAGCTGCACCGGGAGGCGGAATCCTTCGCCACGGTGGGGCTGCTCGGTGTGTTCTACCGGCGCGGTGTCGCCTCTTCGCTGACGCAGATCGGGGACGTGCGGCAGCTCGATTTCATCCGCGCCTTCGACCAGGTCGTGTCGGAGACCGCGGCGGACCGCGACGCGGACATTCTGCTTCCCAAGGCCGTGCGCACGTATTGCGCGATCATTTCCCATCACCTGGGATCCATCGAAAGGTTCGAGCCTTCCGTGGCACGGAAATTGAAGTCGATGAGCGCCGTCGCACTGCGGCGCATGCCGCAGGACGTGCTCGACGAGGCACTCGACTCGATGGACGTCCAGCGCGCGACGCGGCTGCGCCGGCTGCGGCGCCGTCCGGCTCCGGCCGCGGGGGTGGCCGCGTGACCACGCAGATCTTCATGGCGTCCACGCTCTACGGCACGGCGACGCTCGCCGCGGCGCTGGACACGGACTCCTTCGCGCCCGCCGACCGGCGCATCCTGCTCGTGTCGAACAACGCGGCGACCCCGGAGACGACTCCCGCCGTGGACGAGATGCCGGGCTTCGAGCGGTTGCGCGGCCGGTTCGACGAGGTCATCTCGTGGAACGAGACCATCTCGCCGTTCCACCCCGGGGGTTGGGCACCGCGCCCCGACGACGTGCCGCTGTGGGAACGCCATCTGCGGCTGGCCTGGCGGCTCGGGGACGACGACGTCGAACTGGCCGTCGAGTCGATCCAGGTGAACCCGGCCCTCGCCGTGGCGCAGATCTTCATGGGCGCGCCCGTCACCGTGTACGCGGACGGGCTGATGAGTTACGGGCCCACCCGCAACAAGATCGACCCGCTGGTCGGCACGCGCGTGACCCGGCTGCTCCACCTGGACCTGGTGCCGGGCCTCACGCCCCTGCTGCTCACGGAGTTCGGTGTCCCGCCCGAGGTCGTGCCGACGGACGCCTTCTCGAAGGTCCTCGCCGAACTCGGCGACACGGGAGACGCGTTGCCGGTGGTGGAGGAACCGGCGCTGCTGCTCGGGCAGTACCTCTCGGCGCTCGGCATCCTCACCGCCGAGGAGGAGGAGGACCTCCACGTACGGATGCTGCGCGGCGCCGTCGAACTCGGCCACCGCGCGGTGGTGTTCAAGCCGCACCCCACGGCGCCGGTCCGCTGGTCGCGCCTGCTGGAGAAGGAGGCCGAGAAGCTGGGCGCCGACCTGACCGTGGTCGACGTCCCGGTCCTCGCCGAGGTGCTCTACCAGCGGATGCGGCCCGCCCTGGTCGTCGGCTGCTTCTCCACCGCGCTGCTCACGGCGTCCGCGCTGTACGGCCTGCCGGTCGCGCGGATCGGCACGGAGACGCTGCTGGACCGCCTGACCCCGTACGAGAACAGCAACCGCGTCCCGGTCACCGTGGTGGACGCGTTGCTGCCCGAGCTGACGGACCGTTCGGCGGTCGCCGCGCAGCGCCCGGGACTCGGTACGGAGGACCTGACCGCTCTCGTGCGGGCCGTCGGGTTCGCCATGCAGCCCAAGATCTACCCGGCGCTGCGCCCGGACGCCGAGCGGTATCTGACACGGCATCTGGACCAGCACACCTGGCGCTACTTCAAGCGCCGACGGCTGACGTCGCTGGCGCTGCCGGGCGCGGTCCCGGCCCAGCTCGCCTTTCTGCCGCGCAACGCGACCGTCCGCCGTGTGGCGCGGCGGGCGCGCTCCCTCAAGCGGGCGACGCTCGGATGACCGCGGCGACGAAGGCACCGGCTCCGGTCCCGCCCGCCGCGGAGGCCGCCGACGTCCCTCCCCGGATAGGTCCCCGGGTGCACGCACCGCGGCTGCGTGCGCTCGACGGGCTGCGGCTGGTGGCCGCGCTGATGGTCGCCGGGTACCACTACGGCGGCCGGGACGGCGAGATCGCCCGGGCGTGGGGCACCTCGCCGAAGTACCAGTTCCCCTCGCTGCACGAATGGTTCGCCTACGGCTGTCTCGGCGTGCAGGTGTTCTTCGTGATCAGCGGGTTCGTGATCTGCATGAGCGGCTGGGGCCGCACCCTGCGGGCGTTCTTCGCCTCCCGCGCCTCGCGTCTGCTGCCCTCGTACTGGGCCGCGGTGATCCTCGTGACGGCGGTCTTCGCGCTGCCGGTCGTGGCCTACCGGGCGGTGTCGCCGAGCGACGCGCTGGTGAACCTGACGATGCTCCAGCAGCCGCTGGGCGTGGACCGGGTGCTCGGGGTGTGCTGGACGCTGTGGGCGGAGGTGCGCTTCTACGCGCTGTTCGCGCTGTGCATCGTGCTGCCGGGCGCGAACCGGCGGCGCGTGATCCTCTTCTGCGCCGGCTGGACGCTGGCGGCGGCGATCGCGCAGACCGCGCACCAGCCGCTGCTGGACGTCGTCCTGATGCCGGAGTACGCGCCGTTCTTCGTCGGCGGGGTCGGTCTCTACCTCGTGCACCGCGACCGGCGGGACGCGTACGCCTGGGGCATCGTCGGCGTGAGCTGGCTGCTGGGCCAGCACTACGCGGTGATGCGTCTGTGGCACGCCCCGAACCCGGACTTCTTCTCGTACCGCACCTCGTACGGCATCATCCTGGTCGTCACGCTCGGGTTCCTCGCGGTGGCCGCGATCGCCCTGGGCTGGCTGGGCTGGGCGAACTGGCGCTGGCTGACCGTGGCGGGCGCGCTGACGTACCCGTTCTACCTGATCCACGAGCACCTGGGCTGGGTCGCCGTCGAGGGCTACCACCGGACCCTGCACATCCCGTCGTACGCGACGCTGCCGCTCACGGTGGTCACGATGCTGGTCCTGGCCTGGCTGCTGAACCACTTCGTCGAGGACCGGCTGGCGCCCCGGTTGCGCGCCCTGCTCACCACCGCCCGCTGACCGGGCCCGCCGCGAACGTCCGCGCCGGGCTCAGACGGCCCCGCCCGGATGTCCGGGCCCGGCTCAGGCGATCCCGGCCCGGATGCCCGGCCCCGGCTCAGGCGATCCCGGCCCGGATGCCCGGCCCCGGCTCAGGCGATCCCGGCCCGGATGCCCGGCCCCGGCTCAGGCGATCCCGGCCCGGATGC
>NZ_JBVHTO010000009.1:302351-432112 GCF_055565855.1 Streptomyces sp. NPDC028308 | reverse complement strand
ATGCCCGCGCCGGCTCAGGCGATCCCGTAGCGGGCCTCGATGCCCGCGATCAGCAGGCGCAGTCCCTCCTCGAAGCCCTGCTCGTAGTCCTGGAAGATCACGGGGCCCGCGGCGGCGGCGAGCGGGTAGTCGGCCAGGCGCGCGGCGCGTTCCGCCAGGTCGAAGCCCTCGCCGGACTGACCGGGCGGCGGCTGCATGCCCTGTTCCTCGATGACGAAGCCGATGGTGAACAGGTACGTCGTCGACGTGGCGCGGGCCGCCTGGGCGAGCGTGAAGCCCGCGCCGGTGAAGACGCGGAGCTGCTCCTCCATCCGCGCCGCGTGGTCGATGCCGGTGAAGCGGGAGCCGCTGAAGACCTTGGCGCCGTCGCGGTAGCCGAGCAGCGCCGCGCGCAGGCCCCGGTTGGCGCCCAGGAGCCGCTCCTGCCAGGTGGCGTCGGCGGGCACGTCCGCGTCCGCCACCATGCGGCGGTACATCTCCGTCGCCATCTCGTCGAGCAGCGCCTGCTTGTTCTTGAAGTGCCAGTACAGGGCGGGTGCCTGGACGTCCAGCTCCTTGGCGATGGCGCGCAGGGTGAGCCCGTCGAGACCCACGTCGTCGAGCAGCCGCAGGGCGGTGCCGGCGACCAGCCGCTTGTCCAGCTTGGGGGCCTTCTTCGAAGTCACGGTTGACAGTTTAACGCCGTTAAGTGCATGCTGCGGCACATGGAACTTAACAGCGTTAAGGACATGTCCGCGGACGTCGTGGAGACGGACGTGCTGATCGTCGGCGCCGGTCCCACCGGCCTCGCCCTGGGCGTCGACCTGGCCAGGCGCGGAGTGCGCGCCCTGCTCGTGGAACGCGCCGACGCGCTCTTCCCCGGGTCGCGTGGCAAGGGTCTCCAGCCGCGCACCCTGGAGGTCATGGACGACCTCGGGGTCCTGGACGAGATCCTTGCGGCGGGCGGCCACTACCCGGTGGGCATGATCTGGCGGGACGGCGTGCGCCAGGGCGAGCACCGGATGTTCGACGAGCCCACGCCGACGGAGGCGGAGCCGTACCTGTGGGCCTGGATGCTGCCCCAGTGGCGGACCCAGCAGATCCTGCACACCCGGCTGCGGAAGCTGGGCGGGGACGTGGCCTTCGGCCGCGAACTCACCGCTCTCGTGCAGGACGCCCAGGGCGTCACCGCCTCGTTCACCGCCGGACCCGCGGTCCGCGCCCGCTACGCCGTCGCCGCCGACGGCGGCCGGTCCGCCGTACGGCGCTCGCTCGGCATCGGCATGCGGGGCGAGACCGTGGACCCGCAGCCGACCCTGGTCGCCGACGTCCGCATCACCGGCCTGGACCGCGACAACTGGCACATGTTCCCGCCCGCGGACGGCGGAGGCTTCCTGGCGCTCTGCCCGCTGGCCGGCACGGAGGACTTCCAGGTCACCGCCCAGTTCCCGCCGGGCGTGACGCCCGACCTGTCGCTGGAGGGCCTGCGCGAGGTCGTCGCCGAACGCTCCCATCTGTCGCCCGACGCCGTGACCGAGGTGCGCTGGGCCTCGGCCTTCCAGCCCCGGACCGCGCTGGCGGAACGCTTCCGCGAGGGGCGCGTCTTCCTGGCGGGCGACGCCGCCCACCTCCACTCCCCGGCCGGCGGGCAGGGCCTCAACACCAGCGTCCAGGACGCCTACAACCTGGGCTGGAAGCTCGCCGCGGTGCTCACCGGCGGAGCGGGCGACGCGCTCCTCGACTCCTACGAGGACGAGCGCAGGCCCGTCGCCGCGAGCGTGCTCGGGCTGTCCACCCAGGTCCACCGCGGAGAGGTCAGGCGCGGCGCCGCGACCATGCAACTGGGCCTGGGCTACCGGGACTCGGCGCTCACCGAGGAGACCAGGACCGCTCTCGCCGAGGACGCCCTGCACGCCGGGGACCGCGCCCCGGACGGACGGCGCGGCGGCGTGCGGCTCTTCGACGAGTTCCGCGGCCCGCACTGGACCCTGCTGGCGGTGGGCACGGACGCCGGCCTGCCGTCGTTCGACGGGGTCGCGCCGCGCACGGTCCGCATCCCCGCCTACGAGGCGTACGGCACGGGCGTGTTCCTGGTCCGCCCGGACGGCTACGTGGGCTGGGCCGGCGACTCGGCACAGGGCGCGGCCGGTTACCTCGCCCGGGTCACGGGGAGCGCCGGACGCCGCTGAGCACGCGCCCGGCGGTGCCTAGACGGAGCTGGCCAGCGACAGCTTGACCGCGAAGCCGAGGAACAGCGCGCCGGCCGCCGAGGTCGCCCCCGCCGACAGGGCCTTGCGCCTGCGGAAGGCGGCCGCCAGCTTCGTACCGCCGAAGATCAGGGCGGTGAGGTAGAGGAAGCTCGCGAGCTGGGCGAAGGTGCCCAGCACGACGAAGGAGAGCGCCGGGTAGGCGTACCCGGGGTCCACGAACTGCACGAAGAAGGCGACGAAGAACAGGATCGCCTTGGGGTTGAAGAGGCTCACCACGAGCGCCCGCCGGAACGGCCGCTCCCCGGCGACCGGCACGGGCTCGGCGCTCCGGACCTCCGCCCGCTCCCGCCGGGTCCGCCACAGGCTCCACGCGGCCCGCAGCATGCCCACCGCGAGCCACGTCAGGTAACCCGCTCCCGCGTACTTCACGATCCCGAACAGCACGTCGTTCGCCTGGAGCAGCGAGGCGACGCCCGCCGCGGACAGCGTCATCAGCACGGCGTCGCCGCACCAGACACCGGCGGCGGCGCGATAGCCGCTGCGCACGCCTCGGCGGGCGGCCACCGAGAGGACGTAGAGCGAGTTCGGACCCGGGAGCAGCACGATCAGGACGAGGCCCGCGAGGTAGGTGGGGAGGTCGATGACGCCAAGCATGAGCGGAGTGTCGCACAGGGGTACGACACTCCGCTCGGGGCCTTCACACGGCGGGACGGGTCAGAACGCGTCCGTCGGCACGTACGTCCCCCAGACCTCCCGGAGGGCGTTGCACACCTCGCCGACCGTCGCCCGGGCGCGCAGCGCGTCCTTCATCGGGTACAGCACGTTGTCCGTGCCCTCGGCCGCCTTCTTCAGGTCGGCGAGCGCCGCGTCGACGACCACCTGGTCGCGCTCGGCGCGGAGCCGGGCGAGCCGCTCCGCCTGCTGGGCCTCGATGGCGGGGTCGACGCGCAGCGGCTCGTACGGCTCCTCCTCGTCGAGCTGGTAGCGGTTGACGCCGACGACCACGCGCTCGCCGGAGTCCGTCTCCTGGGCGATGCGGTAGGCGGAGCGCTCGATCTCGCCCTTCTGGAAGCCGTTCTCGATCGCGTTGACCGCGCCGCCCATGTCCTCGACCTTCGCCATCAGCTCGACGGCGGCGGCCTCCACGTCGTCCGTCATCTTCTCCACCACGTACGAGCCGGCGAAGGGGTCGACGGTGGCGGTGACGTCGGTCTCGTAGGCGAGCACCTGCTGGGTGCGCAGGGCCAGGCGCGCGCTCTTGTCCGTGGGCAGCGCGATGGCCTCGTCGAAGGAGTTGGTGTGCAGCGACTGCGTGCCGCCGAGCACCGCGCCGAGGCCCTGGACGGCGACGCGGACCAGGTTCACCTCGGGCTGCTGCGCCGTCAGCTGCACGCCCGCCGTCTGCGTGTGGAAGCGCAGCATCAGCGACTTGGGGTTCTTGGCGCCGAACTCCTCGCGCATCACCCGGGCCCAGATGCGGCGGGCGGCGCGGAACTTGGCGACCTCCTCCAGGATCGTCGTGCGGGCGACGAAGAAGAAGGACAGGCGCGGGGCGAAGTCGTCGACGTCCATGCCGGCGGCGACGGCCGTGCGCACGTACTCGATGCCGTCGGCGAGCGTGAAGGCGATCTCCTGGGCGGGAGAGGCACCGGCCTCGGCCATGTGGTAGCCGGAGATCGAGATGGTGTTCCACTTCGGGATCTCGGCCCGGCAGTACTTGAAGATGTCCGCGATCAGCCGCAGGGACGGCTTCGGCGGGAAGATGTACGTGCCGCGGGCGATGTACTCCTTCAGCACGTCGTTCTGGATCGTGCCGGTGAGCTGGTCCGCGGGGACGCCCTGCTCCTCGCCGACGAGCTGGTACATGAGCAGCAGCAGCGCGGCGGGTGCGTTGATCGTCATCGACGTCGAGACCTTGTCCAGCGGGATGCCGCCGAACAGGATGCGCATGTCGTCGATCGAGTCGATGGCCACGCCGACCTTGCCGACCTCGCCGGAGGCGATCGGCGCGTCGGAGTCGTGGCCCATCTGGGTGGGCAGGTCGAAGGCGACGGACAGGCCCATGGTGCCGTTCGCGATCAGCTGCTTGTAGCGGGCGTTGGACTCCACGGCGGTGCCGAAGCCGGCGTACTGGCGCATCGTCCACGGGCGGCCGGTGTACATCGAGGGGTACACGCCACGTGTGAAGGGGTACTTCCCGGGCTCGCCCAGCTTCTCCGCAGGATCCCAGTCCGCAAGGGAGTCCGGTCCGTAGACCGGCTCGATGGGCAGTCCGGACTCCGACTCGCGCGCCATGGTGTGTGCCTCCGCTTGCTTGGTTACTCGCTAGTACAGACGACCCTTGCGACGGACTGTAGCGGCGGGCGTGCGCGCGGTGGAGAGGCCCACGCTGGGACCTTGCTCACAGACCCGTCCGGTCCCTGTCCGCGGACGCCGGGGCGTCCTGTACCGACTATTGCCGCCGGTACGCCGCCCGGCAATGCCGCCTGGTTCGCAACCGGCCGCACGGGGGGAGCATCTCAGGTGACACAGCCGTGGCGGGCCATCTCCGAGACGACAGGGGCCGGGATGCACAGCAGGGGGATGCGGAGGGGCGTCGCCGTCCTCGTGGCGCTCGCCGCCGTCGCCGGGTGCAAGGCGGCGGCCGACGGGTCCGCGGACGGGAAGCCGCCGCTGGTGCGGATCGACGTCACCGGCACGCCCGACGGCAAGGGCGGCCCGGCGAAGGACACGGGCGGGAAGGACGACGACGGCACGACCGCGCCCGCCCCGGCGGCGCCGGCCCGCACGAAGGTGCTCTGGTCGGCGGGCGACCGGGGCACGGACGTACGCGAGGTGCAGGCCCGCCTGCGCCAGCTCGCCTGGCTGTTCGAGGGGCCCACGGGGACGTACGACACCGCGACGGTCGCCGCGGTCGAGGGCTTCCAGGGCAAGCGCGGGCTGCCGCGTACCGGCGAGACCGACACCGCGACCTGGCGGCGGCTGGAGCGCATGACGCACGAGCCGACCAAGTGGGAGCTGTACGCCTTCGGCGGGCAGCCCGCCGCGAAGCCGGACCCGCGCTGCCTGACCGGCCGGGTGCTGTGCATCAGCAAGACCAGCCGGACCCTGCGCTGGATGATCGACGGGCGCACCGTCTCGACGATGGCCGTGCGCTTCGGCTCGCAGTACACCCCGACCCGCGAGGGGGTGTTCACCGTCTCCTTCAAGTCCCGGCACCACGTGTCGACGCTCTACGACTCGCCGATGCCGTACGCGATGTTCTTCAGCGGGGGCCAGGCGGTGCACTACTCGTACGACTTCGCGGCGCGGGGCTACGCGGGCGGCTCGCACGGCTGCGTCAACGTACGGGACGAGGCGAAGGTCTCGGCGCTGTTCGCGCAGGTCTCCGTGGGCGACAAGGTCGTCGTCTACTGGTGACGGACCGGGCCCGGAGCGAGGAGATGGGGCGCGGGCGGGACCGGGGGAACGTGTCCCGCCCGCGCCTCGGTGCAGCGAGCCGTGGGTACGGGGGGAACCCCGGCTCGATGCGAGGGCCGATGACCAGTCGGCTCACTCAGTACTGCGCCCCGGCGGCCGAAAACGTCACACCCCTGCGGAAAAAAGTTCATGGAAATACGAAACCGCAGGTCAGAGCCCTGCGGTGCATGTACGGCGAGAGGTTCGCGCAGCTCAGGAGGGTGCCGGTACCGGCAGCGCGCTGTAGACCGGCGCCGGGCTCGCGACCGGTGACGGTCCGGACCTGACGGGCTTCACCGGCTCGGGACCCGCGACGGGCGGGGCGAAGGCCGCGGACGTGGGATACCCGGACTCGCCGTTCTCCCGGTGGTGGTTGCCGCCCGGCGCTATGTGATGGCCGTCGTCGTCACCGCCCTTGGCGCCCTTGCCTCCCTTGTCTCCCTTGTCGTCTTTATCGCCTTTATCGGTGTTGTCGCCCTTGCCGCCGTTCTCCTGCCCGGAGCCCCGGCCGGTGCCGGAGCGGCCGTCGGCGTCCCCGAGGACACCGTCGCAGTACTTCTTCACCCGGCCCGAGCCCTGGGCCGCCCCCTCCAGGGCACGCCTGCGGTCCGGGGTGAGCTGCTTGCCCTGGCGCAGGTCGCGGCAGGACGCGAGCAGGCCGCCGCGCTTGTCGTCGGAGCGGCCGGACGTGCCCTTCTCGTCCGGGTCGGGCTGTCCGCTCGCCGCTCCGCCGCCCGCGTCGTCGTGCCGGGAGCCGCCGGACGCGCCCTGCGTGGAGCCGTCCGGCGAGGGGGCGTCCGGTCCGCGGCCGCCGGTGGCGCCGGGCGACGGGGAGAGCAGGGGCTGCCGGGGCGTCGCCCCCGCGGAGACCGAGGCCGCCGGTGCCGGCTCGTGCCCGCCGAACGGCGTGGGCAGCACTCCGTTTTGCGCCGCCATCGCGACTCCGCCGATCATTCCGGCGGCCAGCACGGCGGCCAGACCGAGCCGCGCGGGACGGACCCGGGACGACCGCCGCCCGGCCGACGCGACCCGGCCGAGGCGTACGAGACCGGCGTCCGCGGTGCGGCCACGGCGCTCGCCGGCGGGCAGCGCGGCCTCGTCGTCGGCGCCCGTGCGAGCGGCACGGAAGGCGGCCAACGCGGCGGCTTCTCCGGGGAGTTCGGCGCTGCTCAGCGGGGGTGCGGAGGACAGCGCCCGCAGGGCCCCGGCCAGCCGGTCCGCCTGCTCGCGGGTGTCGGCGTCGACGGTCTCCAGCGGCTCCCCGCGCAGCAGCCGCTCCGCGGCGTCCCGGTCCAGCCACCTGTACTGCTCGTCGGCCATCACATGTCCTTCTGCGTCCGCGCACGCGTATGCGTCACACCGGCGGACGTCACCGCGCGGGGACGCGGCTCTCTTTGTGGGGGTACGGCGCCGAGGGCGCCAGCGGATTCCGCATCCGCGCCGAGCAGCTCCGCGAGCCGCTTCAGACCGCGGTGCGCCGCCGTGCGGACGGCGCCGGGACGCTTGCCGAGCGTCTCGGCCGCGGTCTTGGCGTCGAGCCCGACGACGACCCGCAGCACGACCGCCTCGGCCTGGTCCTGCGGGAGCTGCGCGATGAGGGAGAGGGTGCTGTCGGTGGCCAGGGCCTCGATGGCCTCGCCCGCGGTGTCCGACTCGGCGGCCTTCCCGGTCAGCTCGGTCTCGTCGCCGCCGATCGCGGGACGACGCCCGCGCATGCGTATGTGGTCGAGGGCGCGGTTGCGGGCGATGCGGGCGGCCCAGCCGCGGAACCGGTCGGCGTCCCCGCTGAACCGCTCCAGGTCCCGGGCGATCTGGAGCCAGGCCTCGGAGGTGACGTCCTCCGCGTCCGGGTCGCCGACCAGCGTCCGTACGTACCCGAGCAACCGCGGGTGCACGGCGCGGTACACAGTCCGGAACGCGGTCTCGTCCCCGTCCTGTGCCGCAAGCACCGCGGCGGTCAGCTCCGCGTCGTCCCCCAGCACCGCGCCCCTCTTGCGCCTCGGCCGGCGCCGCTGTCGCGGACCGGGTTCTCGCCGTCGTGGTCCCTCAGTGGATGGTCGCGGTCCGTGGGCCCTTCGTGGATGTGGCTCCGGTCCGCAGTCCGGCGCGAAAGGCACGTTACGGCGTGAAACCGCTCCTCGTCCATGTCCGTAGAACATGCAACTAACTCGTGACGCGGTGGGGTGTGACAGAAAGCGCACCCACGGCGCTGTAGAGAGTACGGGCCGCCGCGCGGCCCGTGCCGCGCGACGGCCGGGGCCTCTCCTGTGGGGGGTGGCGGCCCCGGCCGTTGCCATCGGCAACGGGAGAACGCGGCCCCGACCTGAGCTTTTGCACAGATGCCGCTACGAGCGTGACCAGCAAGCCGGCCACTTCATGTGATCCTTTCCAGCGCCGGGCCCCGACCCGTCACAGACGTCGGCTCTCGCGCCCCCTCGACTCAGCGCTCGCCCAGAAGGCCGACCAGGTGCGCTCCGACAACTGTTGCAAGCAGACCGGCGTCGCGCTGTTCCGCCCATGGCCCGGCTGGTTTCGGCACGATCCCCGGCTGGCGGGTCAACTGCCGTAGAGAGCAGGCAGATCGACCAGGAGGACGTCGTCGCGACGACTCGCCAGATCGACGAGGTCGGGGTAGAAGCCGTGCAAGGAATACAGGGCCAGAGTCGTGGCAGCGGTGTCGTGACCCTGCTCTGCGAGCAGGGCACGGATACGCTCCAGGCGCTCCAGGTCACCGGTCCCCCGGCGGGCGGCGGTTGCCTTGGCTTCGCCCAGCACCGCGATCCTGGCACGGGGAGCCTGCGGGCGCTCGCCTGCGGCCAGGGCAATGACGTCCACCTCGTGCTTGGTCCGGGCGGCCTGGTCGGCGACCTCGGTGGTACCGACCGGCCCGGGCAGCCCGCCCGGGAGCAAGGAGTGCGCGTAACGGCGGGTGAAGTCTCGGGCCAGGTCCTCGAAGTGGGGTCCGAGGATCTTGGAGTTGAAGGTTGGGGCCGCTTGCTCCCAGACCTGCTCGGCAAAGCCCTGCTCCACGGCGGCGGCCTGGGGGAGAGTGATGAGCTGATTGAAGCGGATGACCGGGTCGGCGAGGGTGATGACGGGGTGCTTGGAGCGGAGGATGTCCTGCTCCCGGCGGATGTAGCCGGTGGACTCCAGCACGCCCAGGGGGTGAGCGACGGCATTGCGCGGCCGCTCCAGGGCAGCGCCGATCTTGCTGGGCGTGGTGGCGCCGTTCGCGATCGCGGTGAGAATGTCGTAGTACAGGGTGTGCTGCGTGATCCTGGGGTCCTCGCGCAGCAGATACTCGGTCTCGGTGCGCGAGTACACCGCTCGGCCCGGATCGAGCAGTGTGCGGGTGAGCCACGCGTCGAAGCCGTCGTCCGGATGCGGTCGGCCGGCCACCGGTCGGTAGCCGGGCGCCCCGCCGAGGACCGCGTGCACCTTCAGTGCGGTCAGCGGGTCGACGATCTGCCAGAAGTCCCGGCTGTCGCGGTAGTCGAAGGCGCCCAGTCGTAGATCGACAACTGCCCGGCCCCGCAGCGGCTTGGTTCCCGAGAGCAGTTCGTGCATGACGCTCATCGCGGAGCCGCACAGGATCAATCGCGGCCCCGGCCCAGCACCACGCCGGATGCCGCGCTGCCGTTCGTCGTACAGCTGTTGAAGCAGTCCCGGAATCTCGGGCGAGTGCTGGAGCAGGTAGGGCAACTCGTCAATCACCAGGAGCGAATGCGCCGAGCGGGCCGTCACATCAAGTGCGTTGGACAACACGTCACGCCAGTCGGTCAGACGCAGACTGCCTGGCCTCAGACCGGCGTGCGTGGCGACCGCGTCGCTGAACCGTTGGATCGCGGGCAGCCGCCCCTCTTCGCGGACCGCGGTGACGTACAGACCGCCGACCTGCTCGGACAAGGCCTGCAGCAGGTACGACTTCCCGTGTCGCCGTCGCCCCGACACGATACCGAGCCGCATCGCCGGATCCGGATCGGTGAGGAACTCCGCGAGCAAACCCCACTCCCGGTCACGGTCGATCACGTCGTCCGGCTTGTTCGGCAGGCCTGTCCTCACACGCTCTCCCACACATCGACTGCGACGGTATTCGTCTAACTCTACTTCGACAGATCTGCGTCTAATGGAATTATCCCCCCTCCGACGGTTGGCATCGGCTGCCCCTGACCGCATGTGCCCAGCGTGCGGCCGGCAGCAGTCAGGGGCAGTTGGAAACGCCTGGAAGCGGGCCCGGTCCGACGGACAGCAAGAGCCGGCTCCAGACAGCAATGCGCCTGACCAGAGGCCTTTCATACGCCTGCTGGACCAGGGCGACCCCGGAAGTTGCCATCGACAGCGGGGGAACACGCCCCCGGCCCGCCCGCTCCGGGCACACCGGTCCGGCGTCCACGGACCGCAGCCGCCCGCGAGAAACCGCCCCGGACCACGGCAGCCACTTCGTGAGGCCCCCCGGACCCCGCCCGCTCGGGGCACACCGGTCCGGCGCCCGCGAACCGCAGCCGCTCCGTGAGAAACCGCTCCGGACCCCGGCAGCCACTTCGTGAGGAACCGCCCCGCACCCCGACCGCCCGGGGCACACCGGTCCGGCGGCCACGGACCGCAGCCGCCCGCGAGGAACCGCCGGTCCACGGCCGCTCCGTGAAGAACCGCCCCGGACCCCGGCGGCCGCTTCGGAGCCAGCGCTCGTTCCCGTCCCGCTCCGCGCGCCCCAAGGGCGGACACGGCCTACTCCGACCTGCCGTTGCCCTTCGACGCCCCCGGCGCGGCCGGGACCGTCCTGGTCGGCTCGGTGGGCCGCGTCGGGTCCGCCGGCCGCGTCGGACGGGTCGCCTCGGCCGAGGGGATCGGGCGGCCGCTCCCGGCGCCCTTGCCGGGCTTGCCGGCGCGCGCACTCGCCGAGGCCGGCCGCCCGGCGCAGTACGCCTCGACCCTCTCCGCGCCGCCGGCCTCGGCGATCAGGCGCCGCCAGGCCGTCGAGCCGAGGGACTTGCCCCGGCCGCCGACGGCCTCGTACGCGCGGCAGTGCGCCTCCGTGTCCGCGGCGGCCGGGGGACGGCTTGACGGGCTCGTGCCACCGGGCGCCCCGGTGGCGCCGGGCTGTACGCCGGAGTGGTCCGCGGGGGCGCTGGAGGGGCGGGTCCGGTCCCGGTCCTCGTCTCCGCCGGGCGACAGGCCCCCGGAACCGATGGCCGCCACCGCGACACCGCCCAGCGCGAGACCGGCGAACAGCGCGGCGAGCGCGGCCCGCAGCGAGCGTCTCCCCCGCCGCTGCTCCCACGTCCGCCAGTCGTCCCGCCGCCGGGCCGGCGCGCCGTGCGCCCCCTGCTCGCGGGCGGCCAGGAACGCGGCGACGGCGCTCTTCTCCCCGCGCGGATCGACCGGGTGGTCGCGCACGGCGGTGAGCAGGGCCTCGACGAGGGACTCGGCGTCCGCACCGGCCGAAGGGGACGTCCCGGCGCCCGGCCGCGCGGCGACCGGAGGTACGGCCCGGCCGGCGGGATGCCTCCCGTCGCTCTGCCGTTCACCCATGTCCGCTTCCATCCCCGGCCGTCGTCTTCCTGCCGCTCGTCTTCCTGGCGCTCATCCCGACTCCCCCAGCGTCCTGGGGCCCTCATGCGTCACACCCCGGGCGCCGAGCTCCCGGGCGAGCCGCTTGAGGCCCCGGTGGGCCGCGGTGCGCACCGCGCCGGGCCGCTTGCCGAGCACGCGGGCGGCGGCGGGACCGTCGAGACCGACCACCACGCGCAGGAGGACCGCCTCGGCCTGGTCGCGCGGCAGCCCGGCGACCAGTTCCAAGGCGTACTCGGTGGAGAGGGACTCCAGCGCCTGGTCGTGCGTGCTGTGGGTGCCGGGCAGCTCCAGCAGGTCCTGTTCCAGGGCGGTCGCCCTGGGCCGCACCCGCTGCCGGCGCAAGTGGTCCAGCGCCCGGTGCCGGGCGATCGTCGCCGTCCAGCCGCGGAAGCCCGCCCCGTCCCCCCGGAAGCGCCCGAGGTCCCGGGCGATCTCCAGCCAGGCGTCGGACGCCACGTCCTCCGCGTCGTCCCCGACGAGCCCGCGCAGATATCCGAGCAGCCCGGGCTGCACGATCCGGTACGCGACCGCGAACGCGGCCTCGTCCCCCTCCTGGGCACGCCCGACGGCCACGCCCAGCTCCCCGTCGTACGCCTGCACGCGGCGGGGCTCCCCTCCCTGGCCCAACACTGTCCTCGTTCGCACCGAGTCGTCACGGATCCGCACCGCGTGCCACGGCCGACCGTGTCCACGCCCCCCACGGTCATCAGCGTCAGGTCTCACATAAATGTCACAGCCCGTCAGAAGCCCCTTCACGTCCGCGACACCCAAGCCGTCCCCGTTCTCACGGCAGTCGCCCTACGCGGACCGCCTGTCACAGCCCGCGGGCCGCGCCGCCCGGCCGTGCACCTGGAGATACAGCGTGCGCACGGACTCCGCCGCGCCCACCTCGAAGCGTTTGACGACCTTGCCGAGCGGGTTCCAGACCCGTCCGTCGGGCATCCGCACCCCGACCGGCTGCCCGAACAACTCCCGCTGCGCGGCGTCGAACTCGACCCACACGCCGCCGGCCCGCCGCACGAACACCTCACCGGTGTAGACGCCGAGGCCGAACAGCACGTCGTGCACGCGTGCCCGCTCGGACCCGCCCTTGCGGACCCCGTCCACGATGAAGTCGACCACCCGCAGGCTGTCCACGGAGTAGTCCAGGGGCAGCCGGTTGCGCGCCGTGGCCCGCCGCACGAACTCCGCCGCCTGCCACCGCATCCGGGCGTCGACCTCGCCCCGCTTCGCCACGAGCCCCCCTCGCATCCCGCACGTGTCCCGCGCGTCTTCCGCACGTCTCTGGCACACCCAGCGGATCGGAGCCGCGGAACGTCACTCTCCGGACTGCTGTGCGAGGCACCGTCAGAACCGTTTCCGGGCCGATGGGAAGCCCGCACGGGCAAGAGTGATGTAGCGCACACCTTCCGGCGGTGATGTGCACCCGCCCCGGTGAGCTGAAATGGAGGGTCACCTGTGTGATGGGTGATCTTTATGTGAAGTTCATCTAGGGGTGGGGCATTTGAGTCGCCGTAAGACCCATGCGTACAAGCCGTTGAGCCTGAAGCGGAGGACATGGCTGACGCTCGGGGCCGTCGTACTGGGTGGGGCGGGTGTCGTGACGTACGCCGTCGCGAATCCCAGCGACGGCCCGGCCGACGCCGCGCGCGGCAAGCGGCCCGTGACGGTGCACGGACTCGCGCTGAAGAGCGGCGCGGCGGGCGCGCGGGAGCTGCCGAGGACCGGCACCGACGCCTTCTCGCTGGTCGGTGTCTCGTGGACCGGCGCGAAGACCGAGCTGGACGGGACCGCCCAGGTGCGCACCCGCAGCAGCGCGACCGGACGGTGGACCGGCTGGCAGAGCCTCGACGTCGCCTTCCGGCCCGTCGACGGCGCCGAGCCGGGCGCGCAGGAGGCCCGCGGCGTCTCGCGGCCGCTGTGGGTCGGCCCGAGCGACGGTGTGCAGGCCCGGATCCTCGCCGCCGACGGCTCCACCGGCGCGGAGCTGCCCAAGGGACTCCAGGTCAACCTGGTCGACCCGGGCATGACCGCCGCCGAGGCCAGGACCGCGGGGGCGGGGACCGGCACCGGGGCCGACCTGGCCGACGGCACCGTCGACAGCGGCAGCCTGAGCAACGCGGCCTTCGTCGACAGCCCGACCGACCCCACCGACCCGGCCTCGCCCACCGACTCCGCGTCGCCGACGGACTCCGCGGACCCGTCCGACCCCGCGAGCCCGCCCGCGTCGGCCACCGAGTCCGAGTCGGCGCCGGAGTCCGCCTCCGCGTCGCCGAGCGCGACCCCGTCGCCCGCTCCCTCCCCGCGACCCTCGACCGTCGTCCAGCCGGTCGTCGTCCCGCGCTCCGCGTGGGGCGCGAACGAGTCGACGGTGGCGGACGCGCCGGAGTACGCCGACGAGATCGACGCCGTCTTCGTCCACCACACCGGCGGCACGAACGACTACAGCTGCGCCCAGTCGGCGTCCCTGGTACGCGGTCTCATGGCGTACGACATCCAGGTCGGCAAGCGCAACGACCTCGGCTACAACTTCCTGGTCGACAAGTGCGGCCGGATCTTCGAGGGCCGCGCGGGCGGCATCGACCTGTCGGTGCGCGGCGAGCACACGTACGGCTTCAACGGCGCCTCGATGGGCGTCGCCGTCCTCGGTGACTTCGAGGGCGACGCGACCAGCACCCCGGTCAGGGCAGCGGGCAAGCCGTCGCGGGCCGCGGTGGAGGCGGTGGCGCGTCTCGCCGCCTGGAAGCTCGGCCAGTACGGCGGCGACCCGAGCGGCTCGGTCACCCTGACCGCCGACGCCGACACCGGCAAGTACGCCGAGGGCACGCAGGTCACGCTCAAGACCATCGCCGGGTACAAGGACGTCGAGACGACCACCTCGCCCGGCAAGAACCTGTACGCCAAGCTCACCGAGATCCGCCGCTACGCCTCCAGCCCGGGCCGGAACTCCGCGGCCCCGACCGCCGACTACACCGGCGACGGCGTCAGCGACCTGGTCGCCCCCACGGCCAAGGAGGGCAGCGGCTGGCTCACGCTGGTGCCCGGCGGGACCGGCGGTCCCGTCTCCGCCGCGAAGCTCAAGCTCAACCAGGGCAGCGCCGGTGTCCCCGGCGCCGCCGAGTCCGGCGACCAGTGGGGCGCGGCCACCGCCTGGGGCGACATCAACGGTGACGGGGTCGCGGACCTCGCGATCGGCGCGCCCGGCGAGGACGACACCACGCACGCGGACCGCGGCGCGGTGACGATCCTGTACGGCCCCACGTTCGACACCGGCGCCGACACGATGGCGCTGGGCGACGACTACAACCCGAACGGCGCGCGGTTCGGGGCGACCGTCGCGGTCGGCGACTTCAACGCCGACGGCAAGGCGGACGTCTTCACGGCGGCCACCGGCACCGGCGGCAACTGGGCGGCCCGCTTCGGCGACGGCCACGAGGTCGCCGGCGACATCACCACCGTCACCGGCGCCCTGGCCTACGCGGACGCCGCGTCCGGCGACTTCAACCGGGACGGCTACGCGGACGTCGCCCTCAACTACCGGGACGCGTCCGGGGCCGGCAAGGTGACCTGGTTCAAGGGCTCCAAGACGCTCGGCCTGTCGAAGGTGTCGACGCTCACCGTCAAGGGCGGCCGGTCCATCGCCGCGGGCGACGTGAACGGCAACGGCTACGACGACATCGTGGTCGGCCAGCCGTACACGGGCGAGTCCGGCGGCAACTCCGGCGGCCAGATCACGATGGTCCCCGGCACGTCGACCGGCTTCACCACGACCGGCCTGACGGCGGTCCACCAGTCCACCACCGGTGTGGAGGGCGCCTCCGAGTCGGGCGACGCCTTCGGCACCTCGGTCTCGGTGGGCGACTTCAACGCCGACGGCTACGCGGACGTCCTCACCGGCGCCCCGAACGAGGACATCACCCGGGACACCAAGAACCGCTCCAACGCGGGCTCGGTGTGGCTGCTCAAGGGCACCTCCACGGGCGTCACCGGCGACGGCTCGGTGGCGCTCTCGCAGGACACGGAGGGCGTCCCCGGCTCCACGGAGACGGACGACAAGCTCGGCTCGGCGCTCTCGCTGACCGACGTCACGGGTGACGGCTACGCCGACCTCACCATCGGCGCGGAGGGTGAGGACGCCGGCAACGGCACCCTGCTGTACGTGCCGGTCCCCGGCGGTGCCGCCGCGCCGGCCAAGTCCGCGTACTACGGGGTCACCCAGCTGGGCACGGCGACGGCCGCACGCCTGGGCCAGGTGCTCACGCCGTAAGGCGGCACCGCCCGCGTCCGACAGCGCGGCCGTGACCCCGGTGAGCAGGGGTCACGGCCGCGCTGTCGCGTCCCGGCACAGCAGCCGCAGCGAGCCCTCGCCCGCGTAGCTGCGCCGGGCCTCGTCGATGGGGTCCCACAGCTTCCCGTCGGGCGTGCGGACCCAGTGGTCGCCGCCCGTCTCCCACCACTCGGCGCCGGTCTGCCGCACGACGACCTCACCGGCGTACGCGCCGAATCCGCGCAGCACGCTCTCCACGGCGGCGTACGGCGCCCCGTCCCGGCGAATCTCCTCGATCATCCGGTCGACGCGCCAGAGGCTCTGCGCCGAGTAGTCGAGCCGCAGCCGCGCACCTTCGCGCATCGCCGCGACAGCGTCCGCCGCCCAACGCACGGGCTTCGTTGCGGACGAGGGCCTGGTTGCTTGCTGTGCAGTCACACTCCCAAGAGCGCGCCCGGAGCGGGAATCGTCACTGCCGACGCGCGGTGGCGGCGACACCGGCGCAGGATCGCCGCACCGCCCCCACGTCCGCCCCGGGACGGTCACAGGACTCTCGCGGGAGCCGGGTTTCACACCCGTCCGCGGGCTCGCCGCGACACCACGGCGCGCAGCACGCGCCGCCCCTCCGTCGACACGTCCAGGGCGAGCCGCAGACCGCCGGCGCCGTGGTCCGCGAGGAGTTCCAGGACGGTGACCTGGCGCCGCAGTTCGGCCGCGACGAGCGGTGACATGCCGTCGGTGCGGCCCTCCCGGCGGGCGGTCACCGAGGACGTGCCGTCGTCGCCCACGTCCAGCAGCCGGTGGATCTGCAGGGCCGCCACCGAGCACGCGTCGGCCCAGGCGCGCACGGCCGGCCCGGTGGGCGGCGCGGGCACGGCGTCGAGCATGCGGCGGGCGAGCAGGGCGGCCTCGTCCTCGTCGGTGAGCGCCGGTTCCGGGACGCCGCGGTCCAGCTTCGCGCGGGCCTGCTCCAGCCGGTCCTGCCACGCCTCGCCGTCCACGAGACTCGCCCACAGCGGGCGCAGGATCTCGTCGTCACCGCCCAGCAGCGGCACGCAGCGATCCAAACAAGCCAGCCCACTCGCCGCCAGGCCACGGTCGTCGGCCTGCGCGACCAGTTCCACCAGGCTCATCAACGCCTCCCTCGAAATCCCAAGAAGTCCCTCGACAGGGCGTCCTTTTCTTACGGAGCCCGCACTTCCCCTTACTGCGTGCAACGGGCCCGGAGTGTCACAGGAGCACCACTCCGAGCGGGTCGAGTAACCGGAACAGGGCGTTTTCGGCCATCGGACGGTCCCCCCCCCCGGTGTTGGTTCGGCTTGCGCCGAATAGACCACACCCGAACGCCCGTCCGCCAGAGATACGGACGATCCGCGCGAACCGGGGTCCGGCGGCCATCCCCTCAGAAGCCGGCGGGGAGCGCCCCCTCGTGCGCCTTCCGGTCCTGCATACGCGTCAGCCGCAGGACGACCAGCACCGCGAACACCGCGGCCACCAGCTGGACCACGTCGGTGAACATCATGGTCTCGACCAGCACCTGAGCGTCGGCGGCGGCCGTCCCGGCCACCTCCCGGTAGTCGAGGCGCCCGAGCCGGTCGACCGTCAGGCTGATCACCCAGCACGCCCACCACCAGTTGACGAGCCCGCGCCGGCCCGGGACGCCCGACGGGCGGCTCGCGTCCCAGATCTCCATCATGATCCGGCGCGGGAACCACAGGTTCACCAGCGGCACGAACCAGCTCCAGAAGGTCCAGCCGCGCGCCATCGTGTGCCCGTGCGGGTCGAACACCTCGGCGTTGTCCCGCGCCCGCCGGAACCAGACGAGGAAGACGACGGCCGTGGCGGTCAGGAGGGCGGTCTGAACCGTCCCCGCCAGGTCGTACAGCGCTTCCGCGCGGTCGGCGGCCTCCAGGAGGCCGGGGTCCGCCACACCGGCGGCGCCGCGGCCGACGACGTCGCGCACGGCGTACTCCGCTCCGAGCGCGAAGAGGTCGGCGGCGGCCACGAGGCCGAGCAGTACGGCCGTCGCCTGACCGAGGCCGACCGGTGAGCGCAGCAGGAGCGGCCCCTGCGGCGAGTGCAGGGGCCTGACCCCCGGCGGCCTGGGGGCGGGCCGCGCGACGGACGGGCCGTCCGGGACCACGGGCGGCGGCGTCACGGGCGGTCCGGCCGCCGTCCCGGGTGCCGGGACCGTGGCCGCGCCGACCGCCGCGAGCGGCTCGGCCGGTGCGCTCACCTCGGCCGGTGCGGTCGCCGCGCAGTCGTGGCAGAGGGTCTCGCCGGGCGGCGCGGCGGCGCGGCGGCAGTGCGAGCAGGGCATGACGGAGTGGTCCCCCCGGGGGCGCGGTGACGAGGAAGCCGGGCGCGACCTCTCCCCAGGACCCGCTCCGGCACGCGGACGTTACGGTCCGCCCGCGCCCGGCGTCCAGAGCGATCAGCGCAGCCGGTTCGCCAGCTTCTGGAAGTCCGGCCAGGACAGCGGCGGTTTGTCCGGGTCCCACAGCTTCTGGACCGTGGCCGCCAGCGGCATGCGGATCCCGGCGGCCACCTGCTCCTGCGTCTGCGACTGCGAGAGGTCGCACCAGACCGCGAAGCTCCCGCCGAGGATCTGGCCGTCGTACTTGGCGGGCACCGGCGCGCTGCCGCGCAGGACGAGCGGGGTCCACTGCTCGTAGATGCGCTGCCCGGTCGGGTAGACGAAGGTCTGCGGCTCGCCGAGCACGTAGTAGAGGTACTCGTCGTTGTAGTTGATCACCTTGCGGCCGGCGCTCAGGTACTCGACGGGCTGCCGCGCGCCGATCTCCTTGCCGGTCCAGTACGCGACCTGGATGTCGTCGTCCGCCTGGACCTTGCCCCCGTCGAAGAAGCCGTCGTTCCACGCCCGCGCGGTCCGCTCGTGCCCGCGCACCACGTCGGCGCGGTCGTTGAGCCAGCCGGTCGCCAGGTCGGCGATGCCCGCGCCGGAGCCGAAGGAGTTCACGGCCGCGGTGGCCAGCTGGGGGAAGGAGGCCGCCGGGTTCGACACGGTCAGCGCCTGGTACTCGTCGGCGCCGACGTGCCAGTACGGGCCGGGGAAGAGTTCGGCGTACTCGTTCAGCAGGTCGTCGAGCAGGTCCGCTGACGCCTGCTTGGAGATGTCGATCGCGCCGCGGGTGGGCACGCCCTGTGTGTTGCGCAGCTGGAGGTCGGGG
The DNA here is from genome assembly GCF_055565855.1 of Streptomyces sp. NPDC028308. Classification (NCBI taxonomy): domain Bacteria; kingdom Bacillati; phylum Actinomycetota; class Actinomycetes; order Kitasatosporales; family Streptomycetaceae; genus Streptomyces; species Streptomyces sp. NPDC028308. Next base: position 413,432 of record NZ_JBVHTO010000009.1, on the reverse strand, counting down.
TGGGCGGCGAGCACCGCGCCGAGGTGGCCGGGCGAGTCGATCTCGGGGACGACGGTGATGTGCCGGCTCGCCGCGAGCTTCAGGATGCGGCGGACCTCGGCCTTGGTGAGGTGCTCCTTGGAGACGATCTCCGGGTGGGTGTCCGACTCGATGCGGAAACCCTGGTCGTCGGAGAAGTGCAGCCCCAGCTGGTTGAACTTGAGGTCGCCCAGCTCGCGTATCCGGTCCTCGATCCAGGCGGCCGTGAAGTGCTTGCGGGCCGTGTCGAGCATCAGCCCGCGCTGCGGCTTGGCCGGCTGGTCGCGGACGACGCCCTCGGCCGCCGTGCCGCCGCCGTGCACCTCCTGCTTGAGGGTGCGCGTGCCGTAGAAGACGCCCGCCTGGCCGGGGGCCGCGATGGTGACCCGCCGGTTCTTGACCGTCAGGGTGTACGACTCCGGGTTCGCGCCCCCGTCGTCCGCGCCGTTCAGGGTCAGCCGGACGTCGCCGTCCCTCGCCTCGGTCTCCCCCGCGTACGACAGCTTCAGCTCACCGGCGAGCAGCCGTCCCTCGTCCTCCAGTCCGGCGTCGTCCACCACGACACGCCCGCCCGTCGCGGGACGCCAGCCGGGGCCGCGGGCCGGGGTGTGCTCGCGGACGGCGGGAATCGTGCGGGGTGTCGTCGACAGGGCGTAGGAGCGCGAGGGGGTGGGGGAGGCCGGGGCCCTCGACGCCACCGAACCGCGCTCCGTGGGGGCCGCCGCCCCGGCGGGCCCGCCGTCGCCGGACGGCCAGAACGCGAAGGTCGCCGCGGTGGCGCCGGCCACCAGCACGCCCGCGGCGGCCAGCACGCCGTTCCTGCCGACCGGCCGCCGCCGCGCCCGGCCGGGCGCCCGCCGCCTGCCCCGGCTCACCGCGTCACGCCCCACGCCTCGGCCACCACGGTCCACTCCACGTCACCCACAGCCTCTTACGCCTTCCTGGTGCAGCACCCGTACGGCTCTCTCGTACACCTCCTGTTACTCCTCCACGGTGAACCCAAGCCAACGTCTCCGCCTCCCCACCGTCCACCGGATGTATCGAAACTCTCTCGTGCGGGTGAATTCCCGGCATTCTTCGAACAGGTCCTGATCGGGATCGATAGCGTGGCGGCACATCTGTCACACCTTTCCCTGCCGACCCGCACGTGCCGTCCCCCGGGCGTCACCGTCCCATCGCCGAGGACCCACGCTGCCTTCGCACCGTCTCCCCCACCTGCCCGGCCAGGTCGCCCTGCCCGAGCAGAAGGGTGCCTCCCGGTCCCCGGCCCGCCTGGAGCCGTTCAACGCGGCACCGGCCGACGCCGTCGAGCAGACGCTGCTCAGCTGCCTGCGCAGCCCGCGCTGGGCCCGGCGCCTGTCCGAGCACCGGCCCTACCCCGACCTGGGCGCACTGCTCGCCGCGGCCGACGAGGCGGCGTACGACCTGACCGCCGCCGACCTCGCCGAGGCGCTGGCGGGCGAGTCGCTGACGGTCCTGCCCGAGGGTGCCTACTCCGCCGCCCACACCGCCCTCCGCGCCGCGCACGCCGCGTACGAGAGCCGTTTCGGGCATGTCTTCGTGATCTGCCTGGACGACTTCGCCCCCGACGAGGCCCTCGACCAGGTACTGGCCGGAATCCGCTCCCGGCTCGGCAACGACCCGGAGGAGGAGCGGGTCCTGGCGGCCGAGGAACTCAGGCGACTCGCCCGTGGCCGGATTGCGCGTCTTGTCCACACGTTCGAAGGCCCCGACGATCCGGGCGCCCCAGGCGCCGCACGCCCGGAATCGGCGGATTCGGGCCGACCTGATAGCCCGTACGTGCCTGTTTGATTGCCTGTTTGATCACACAGACGGGCCCGCTGTAAGCGTTCCGACAACTCGTCGCTACGATGGCCGGGGCCGGTGGACCGTACCCGGCCGGGCCCGTCCGACACAGAAGCCGGCGCGGCCCCAATCCCCGCTCCCGGAGGGTTCTTCCGTGCCGGCTGGAACGCTGTACCGCGGCCGGGAAGGAATGTGGTCCTGGGTGGCTCATCGAGTCACCGGCGTCCTCATCTTCTTCTTCCTGTTCGTACACGTCCTGGACACCGCTCTCGTCCGTGTCTCCCCCGAGGACTACGACAAGGTCGTGTCCACGTACAAGACCCCGATCGTCGCGCTGCTGGAGTACGGCCTCGTGGCCGCCATCCTCTTCCACGCGCTGAACGGCCTGCGTGTCATCGCCGTCGACTTCTGGTCGAAGGGCCCGCGCTACCAGAAGCAGATGCTCTGGTCCGTCGTCGGTATCTGGGTCGTGCTGATGGCCGGGGCGCTGTACCCGGTCCTCGGTCACGCATTCCGCGAAGTATTCGGGAGCTGACGCCGATGTCCACTGAGACCACCACCTCCGGTATCGGCCCCGTCGAGGGCGCCTCGCTGTACAGCGTCGACAACCCGGCGCCCCTCATCGAGGCCCCGCGCAAGCGGACCCAGAAGACCCCGAAGTCGACCCGTGGCAACTTCGAGATGTACGGCTGGCTCTTCATGCGCCTGTCCGGCATCGTCCTGGTCGTCCTGGTCATCGGCCACCTGCTCATCCAGCTCGTCCTCGACGGCGGCGTGTCCAAGATCGGTTTCGCCTTCGTGGCCGGCCGCTGGGCGTCCCCGTGGTGGCAGGCCTGGGACCTGGCCATGCTGTGGCTCGCCATGCTGCACGGCGCCAACGGCCTGCGCACGGTCATCAACGACTACGCCGAGCGCACGACGTCCCGGCTGTGGCTCAAGGGCCTGCTCTACACCGCCACGGTGTTCACCATCCTGCTGGGCACGCTGGTGATCTTCACCTTCGACCCGAACATCCGCTAGGCACGGGGCTGCGAGAATCATGAAGATCCACAAGTACGACACCGTCATCGTCGGCGCCGGCGGCGCCGGCATGCGCGCCGCCATCGAGGCGACGAAGCGCAGCCGCACCGCCGTCCTGACGAAGCTCTACCCGACCCGCTCCCACACGGGCGCCGCGCAGGGCGGCATGGCCGCCGCGCTGGCCAACGTGGAGGAGGACAACTGGGAGTGGCACACCTTCGACACGGTCAAGGGCGGTGACTACCTGGTCGACCAGGACGCCGCCGAGATCCTGGCGAAGGAGGCCATCGACTCCGTCCTCGACCTGGAGAAGATGGGCCTGCCGTTCAACCGCACCCCGGACGGCACCATCGACCAGCGCCGCTTCGGCGGTCACTCCCGCAACCACGGCGAGGCCCCGGTCCGCCGGTCCTGCTACGCCGCGGACCGCACCGGCCACATGATCCTCCAGACGCTGTACCAGAACTGCGTCAAGGAGGGCGTGGAGTTCTTCAACGAGTTCTACGTCCTGGACCAGCTGATCACCGAGGTCGACGGCGTCAAGGTCTCCGCGGGCGTCGTGGCCTACGAACTGGCGACCGGCGAGATCCACGTCTTCCAGGCGAAGGCCGTGATCTACGCGTCCGGCGGCACCGGCAAGTTCTTCAAGGTGACGTCCAACGCGCACACCCTGACCGGTGACGGCCAGGCCGCCGTGTACCGGCGCGGGCTGCCGCTGGAGGACATGGAGTTCTTCCAGTTCCACCCGACCGGCATCTGGCGCATGGGCATCCTGCTGACGGAGGGCGCCCGCGGTGAGGGCGGCATCCTCCGCAACAAGGACGGCGAGCGCTTCATGGAGAAGTACGCGCCGGTCATGAAGGACCTCGCGTCCCGTGACGTCGTCTCGCGCTCCATCTACACGGAGATCCGTGAGGGCCGTGGCTGCGGTCCCGAGGGCGACCACGTCTACCTCGACCTCACGCACCTCCCGCCGGAGCAGCTCGACGCGAAGCTGCCGGACATCACCGAGTTCGCGCGGACCTACCTCGGCATCGAGCCCTACACGGACCCGATCCCGATCCAGCCCACCGCGCACTACGCCATGGGCGGCATCCCGACCAACGTCCAGGGTGAGGTCCTCGCGGACAACACCACGGTCGTCCCGGGCCTGTACGCCGCCGGCGAGGTCGCCTGCGTCTCGGTGCACGGCGCCAACCGCCTGGGCACCAACTCGCTGCTCGACATCAACGTGTTCGGCAAGCGGGCCGGTATCGCCGCCGCCGAGTACTCGGCCAGGGCCGAGTACGTCGAGCTGCCCGAGGACCCGGCCTCGCTGGTCGTCTCCCAGGTGGAGCGGCTGCGCAGCTCCACGGGCACCGAGCGGGTCTCCGACATCCGCCGGGAACTCCAGGAGTGCATGGACGCCAACGTGATGGTGTTCCGCACCGAGCAGACGATCAAGACGGCGGTCGAGAAGATCGCGGAGCTGCGCGAGCGCTACCGCAACGTCTCGATCCAGGACAAGGGCAAGCGGTACAACACGGACCTGCTGGAGGCCGTCGAGCTGGGCAACCTGCTCGACCTGGCCGAGGTCATGGCCGTCTCCGCGCTCGCCCGCAAGGAGTCGCGCGGCGGTCACTACCGCGAGGACTACCCGAGCCGCGACGACGTCAACTTCATGCGCCACACCATGGCGTACCGCGAGGTCGGCGACGACGGCACCGAGTCCATCCGTCTCGACTACAAGCCGGTCGTCCAGACCCGCTACCAGCCGATGGAGCGTAAGTACTGATGGCTACCCCGACCCTCGACAAGGCGGACAGCGCCGGCAAGCCCGAGGCGGGCTTCGCCGATTCCCCCTACATCACCGCCACCTTCCGGATCCGCCGGTACAACCCGGAGATCTCGGCCGAGGCGACCTGGGAAGACTTCCAGCTGGAGATCGACCCGAAGGAGCGTGTCCTCGACGCCCTCCACAAGATCAAGTGGGACCTCGACGGCACGCTGACGTTCCGCCGGTCCTGCGCGCACGGCATCTGCGGCTCGGACGCCATGCGGATCAACGGCAAGAACCGTCTCGCCTGCAAGACGCTGATCAAGGACATCAACCCCGAGAAGCCGATCACGGTCGAGGCCATCAAGGGCCTGACGGTGCTCAAGGACCTCGTGGTCGACATGGACCCGTTCTTCCAGGCGTACCGCGACGTGATGCCCTTCCTCATCACGAAGGAGACGAACGAGCCCACGCGCGAGCGTCTGCAGTCGGCCGAGGACCGCGAGCGGTTCGACGACACGACCAAGTGCATCCTGTGCGCCGCGTGCACGTCCTCGTGCCCGGTGTTCTGGAACGACGGCCAGTACTTCGGTCCGGCCGCCATCGTGAACGCGCACCGCTTCATCTTCGACTCGCGTGACGACGCGGGCGAGCAGCGCCTGGAGATCCTCAACGACAAGGACGGTGTGTGGCGCTGCCGCACGACGTTCAACTGCACGGACGCCTGCCCGCGCGGTATCGAGGTCACCAAGGCGATCCAGGAAGTCAAGCGCGCGCTGATCACGCGCCGCATCTGACCTCCCGGCCGAGCCCGGTCCGAGGCCCCGTTCCCTTCCCGGGAGCGGGGCCTTCGGCGTTCGGGGGCGTGCGGGGGCCCGGCTACAGCTGGCTCAGGATCGTCGGGTCGGTGATCTTCAGGTCGTCCGCCAGCAGCATCGCCTTGCTCAGCACGACGGCCAGCGTCCGGTCGCCCTCGAAGGGCAGGTAGCCGGAGCCGCCGGTGCCCGCCTTCGGGACGATGCACAGGTACTGGTCGTTCGGGCTGCGCAGGATGTTGCCCGAGCCGAGGTGGATCTTGTACTGGTGGCGGTCGCCCGCGACGTGCAGGAAGCGGCCCTCCAGACGGCAGCGGTCCGCGATCGCCAGCCGGGGTATCAGGCGTTCGAGGAGCGCCCGGCGGGTCTCGGCGCTCTGGTTCAGCTCGCCGAAGCCGTACGAGGTCCAGTACTCGCGGAAGCGGCCGCCGGGGCCGCCGTCCTGCCAGGTCGGGTCGTTGCCGACACTGGCGACACCGACGAACAGGTCGACGTCGCGCAGCACCTCGGAGAGCACCAGGGGCGGGATGTCGGTGAGCGGCAGCGGTTCCACGGGCTCCTCGCCGTCGCGCAGCCACATGCGGTACTCGCCGCCGCCGCAGTGCGCCGAGTTCTCCGGGGCGCCGATCGGGTAGAAGCGCACCTGGTCGGTGCGCAGCCGCAGATAGCTGCCCGACTCGGTGGTGTCGACGCCGTACTCCTCGCCCTCGCCCTCGATCCAGTACTCGGCGCGCAGTCCCCACTGGGGCAGCTCCCGGGTGGCGGGCGGCGCCTCGTCGTCCACGCACAGCCGCAGTTTGTCGCGCCAGCCGCGGACGGCGGCGAGGGAGTGGAACTGGTGCTGGCGCAGGACGTGCGCGGCGAACCGGTTCGAGTACGTGCCCGTGGCGCGCTCGGCGTCGGTGAGCAGGTACACCTCGCGGTGCGCCTGCTTGAAGGGCTGGGTGACCGCGTGGCGCTCCAGCCAGTCCCGCCAGGCGACGACCTCGGCGGGATCGCGGTCCACGGGGTGCCACAGCTCGACGCGCTCGCCTGTGGTGACCGGGGTGTCGGTCAGCGTGCGCAGCTCGCCGTCGGCGAATCCGACGGGGGTGCCGTCGACGGTCCAGATGAGCCGGCGGGCGAGCGTGCCGACGAGGGGGTGGTCCAGGTAGCGCTCGCGCCAGGGGCCGTAGGTCCAGGTGCGGCGGGCGAGGAACTGCCGGTCGAGGCGCTCGCTCTGCGCCGACAGCATCTTGTCGATGTCCTTGACCGCGGCCTTCAGCTCCTTGAACTCGTCGGCGTGGTCGCGCCGGACGGCGGCCGGGACGGTCTTCACCGGGGTGCCCGCGGCGTTGCGCCAGCTCAGCAGGGCCCGGGTGCCCCGCACACCGATCACCGCGGTGGCCTCGCCGAGGCGCAGCTCGGCGCCGCCGACCTCGGTGAGCCCGTACGCCGGGACGGCCAGCTCCTCGATCTCCTCACGGGGCAGTCCGAGCGCGGTGGCACGCGCCTCCAGGGCGCCGTCGATCAGCTTGGCGGTGTTCTTGTACGTCACCCTCGTGGCGAGCCGGGCCAGTTCGGCGAGGGCGGCCTCGCTGTCGACGCGGGCCAGGGCGACGACGCCGGCGTTCGCGACCTTGGGGTTGCGGGGGCCGAGGCCGGCGACCTTCCTCAGGGAGGTCTCGACGAGGGTGCCGAGCGTGCGTGCCGTCTCGGGGTGCGGGGGCAGCAGGGAGAGCAGCCAGGCGAGTCCCCGCAGGGCGTTGGCGTTGTACGGGTCGTAGGCGCTGTTGACGTCGGGCCCGTACGGCCCGTTGTCCAGCGGGAAGGTCCGGGGGCGGCCGACGAGCGCCAGCCAGGGCAGCACGGCGGCGCGCACGCGGTCCGCGCCGAGGGCGTCGACCAGCGCGCGGGCCCGCTTGTCCCACTTGGCTGTGGGCTTGGAGGCGGTGGCGGTCGCGGCGTGGGCGAGGAGGGCGTGCCAGGGCCCGTCCGGGCCGTCGTCGTGCCGCATCGCGTGTTCGGCCCATTCCTCGCCGACGTTGAGGACGGGCTCGGTGAGCCGTCCGGCCAGTTCGGTGAGGCCGGGCGCGCGGTAGGCCTCCAGGGCGGAGCGACGGTAGACGGCGACGACCGCCGGGGGCAGTGCGCGGCCCGCGGCCAGCTCGGCCTCGGCGAGGACGTCGAGGCGGGAGCCGTACCAGACCGAGTGCTGTCCGCCGATGCGCTCCAGTTCCTTGAGCCGCTCCGTGGCGAGGGGGTCGCCGGGCAGGTCCTGGGCGACGACGTCGATCAGGGTGAGCAGGTTGCGGCGGGCGTCCGAGTCCTCGCCGAGCGAGTGGTACCGCTCGGCCAGGGCGCCGGCGAGGCGGACGCGGTCCTCCCGGGGCAGGTCCCGCAGGGCGTCGGTGATCTCGGTCCAGAGCCCGCCCCAGTGCCCCTTGGCGGCGACGGCGGCTTTCAGCGCCTCGTCGGCCAGCTTCCCCATGTTCCCGTCGGCGGCGTGCGCGCGGACGCGCTCCGCGTACGTGTTCGTCCGCACGGCTGTCAGCCCCCCACCAGCGCGACGAGCTTCAGGAAGGTGACCTCGGTGCCGAGCACGAGGTCGATCTCCTCGTCGGGGCCGGTGACCTGGCGGTCCCCCACGAGCACCAGGAAGCCGTTGCCCGCGAACGCCTTCAGCGCCAGCGCCGTCTGCGCCTCGGGGTCTATCCGCCGGGGCGTGCGCAGCGCGTAGCCGTTCAGGACGCGCTCGGTGTCCTCGGGCTGCACCAGCCCCTGGAACACCCGCGGCATGCGCGCGTTGTACTCGGCGACCTCCTGGAAGACCCGCCGCCGGATCAGCTCACCCACCGTGAGCCGCTCCTCGGCGATCTCGATCCCCCAGCCCGCCCCGCGATCCCCACTGGTCGTCTCGTCGACGATCGTCACCGTTGCCATGGGGAGGACAGTAGGCGGGGGGTCTGACAACGGGTCACCTGACCGATGCCGGGGCGGCCTGCCCGGTGTTGGGGCGGCCTGCCCGGCGCCGCTCCTCAGCCCTCGTACACCTGGGCCACGCACAGCCCCTCGCGGTCCGCGAGGCCGTACAGCTTCCAGAGGTCGTCCAGGGACTCCCGCAGATCGTCGAGGTAACCCGCCGGAATTCCCCCTCGAAGGATGCCGGAAAGCACCTCCGGGGCGCTCTGCATCACTTCGTGCACACTCACCGAGGAAAGGAAGCGGGCGATCCGCGCCACCTCTTCCACGGGCACGAACGTGCAGACGGTTCCCGCACCGTCGTCCCCGAGAACGTTCTCCCCGGACACGGCGGCAAGCACTTCGTCCCCTGCGCCGGCACGGACGAGCAGCTGCTCCACCACGCCCGAGTCCTCACCGAGGTCGCACAGTCCGGCGGCCTCCTCGGACTCGAGGGCGTAATAGCGGGACATCACGTGCTCGAACCCACTGTCGACCTCCCGCGGCGGAAGGGGAAACAGCGAAACGTTCATCACTCAGCGCCTTTCGAGCGGATCCTCGCCAGAGGCTAACCGCGCCCTCCGCCATGTCGGTGACCGGCGGGTCGCGCTTCCTGGGGAAGTACGGATGCCGTTTTAGCCTGACGGCATGTCAGATGACGAGTCGTACGAGCTGCTCGGTTTCGACAATGTGGTGCTGCCCGTCGGGAATCTCGGCGAGGCGGTGGGCTTCTACGAGCGGGCCGGGTTCCCCGTGGCCTTCCGGCTCGACGAGGCCGGGATCGCGCTGCTGAAGGTGGGCAAGGAGACGCCCGGCCTGCTGCTGCGCCTGGACGAGGAGCTGAGCCACCGCCAGCCGCCGTGGGCCACGCCCCGGGTGTGGCTGGAGGTGCGGGACGCGCGGGCCACGGCGGACGCGCTCGCCGCGGCCGGCATCCAGCCCCTGGACGCGCCCTTCCCGGGGGCGACCGGCTGGACCGTGGAGATCGCCGACCCGTGGGGCAACGTCATCGGCTTCACGGACTACGGCAAGCGCCCCGAACTCGCGCGCACCGTACAGCCGTAGCCGGGAGCCGCGACGGACCCCCACCCTGACTTGAACATGTTCAAAAGCAGGTCTACAGTCGTGCACGACAACGTTTTGAACGTGTTCAACAAGGGGTGGGGATCATGGATCTCACAGTCGTCGCGTACGTCATCTACCTGCTGGTCAGCATCGCTCTGACCGTCTGGGTGGCACGCACGCTCAGCCACAACGGACGGATCTTCCTCGCCGACGTGCTGCACGGGAACGAGAAGCTGGCCGACGCGGTCAACCACCTGCTGGTGGTCGGCTTCTACCTGGTCAACCTGGGCTTCGTCGCCCTCTACCTGAACCAGGACGACGAGATCGCCGACGCCCGCGGCGTCTTCGAGGCCCTGTCGACCAAGCTCGGCGTGGTGCTGCTGGTCCTCGGGGTCATGCACCTGGGCAACGTGTTCGTCCTGAACAAGATCCGCCGCCGGGGTGTCATGGAGCGGGAGCAGCTCCCGCCCGTCGCGCCGCAGGAGTGGGTCGCCCCCTCGGCCGGGATGTGAGCGGGGTGAACCCCACGGCCACCGCCGCCGGCCCGGCCCGGGACGCCTCGCGCGTCCCGGTCCGCGGGCTCACGGTCCTGTACGACGCCCAGTGCGGGCTGTGCTCGTTCCTGCGCGACTGGCTGGTGCGCCAACCGCAGCTGGTGCCGCTGCGGCTGGTCCCCGCGGGCTCCGAGGAGGCGCGCCGCCGCTTCCCCGGCCTCGACCACCGGGCCACCCTCGAAGAGATCACCGTCATCGGGGACGCCGGCCAGCTCTACCGCGGCTCCGCCGCCTGGGTCGTCTGCCTCTGGGCACTGCGCGACCACCGGCCGCTCGCCCACCGCCTCAGCACACCGGCCGGGGCGCAGCTCGCCAAGGGCGCGATGCTGGCCGCCGCGAAGTGGCGCCGCACGCACCGGGGCGGCGCCGACGGCTGGGGCGGCCGGGTCTACCACGGGAGCGACGGATGGGCGTACGACCCGAAGGACGGCTGGGTCTACACCCCGCCCGCCTGTGACGGCGGCGCCTGCGCCACTCGTTAGGCTCTGTTCCCGTGCCAGCAGCGAACGACAGCCCCGGATCCGACGCGGCCCCCGCCCCCGGCGGGAGCCCCGGCAAGCGCTCCGCCCCGGGCCCGGACAAGGGCCCGGCCAAGAGCGAGCAGACCCGTGCGCTGATCCTGGAGACGGCGCTGCGCCTGTTCCAGGAGCGCGGGTACGACAAGACGACCATGCGGGCCATCGCCAAGGAGGCCGGTGTCTCGGTCGGCAACGCCTACTACTACTTCGCCGGCAAGGAGCACCTGATCCAGGGCTTCTACGACCGGATCGGGGTCGAGCACCAGGTGGCGGTGGGGCCCGTCCTGGAACGGGAGAAGGACCTGGAGGCGCGGATCGCCGGGGTGCTGAAGGCGTGGCTGGACGTGGCCGAGCCCTACCACGAGTTCGCGGCGCAGTTCTTCAAGAACGCCGCCGACCCCGACAGCCCGCTCAGCCCCTTCTCCCCGGAGTCGCAGGGCCCGCGCGAGGCCGCCATCGCCATGCACCGGCAGGTGCTCGCCGGTTCGAAGGCGAAGGTCCCCGACGAGCTGCGGGACGTGCTGCCGGAGCTGATGTGGCTCTCCCAGATGGGCCTCGTCCTGTACTGGGTCTTCGACCGCACGGAGGGACGCGAGCGCAGCTACCGGCTGGCCGAGCGCGGGGCACGGCTCACCACGCGGGGCGTCTCGCTGGCGCGGTTCCGGGTGCTGCGCCCCCTCGTCCACGAGGTGCACGAGCTGTTCACGGACTTCCTGCCGGGGATGACCCGGGTGCTGCCGGACCCGGCGGCCAGGGCGCGGAAATCCGGGGACGCGGATCCGCCGGACGATGCGGGTGAGCCTCCTGTGACGTGAGCGGCGCGCCGCCGGGCACGGGCGCGAGACGTGCGCGTCCCGTGCCCGGGCCCGGCGGTGCGTCCGCCTCTAGTTCACCGCGTCCACCTCGTCCGACGAGGCCAGCTCCACGTCGTGCACCAGCGGTTCGCCGGTGACGACGACGTGGTGGGCGCGGGAGCCGTACGAGGCCGCGGTCGCCGCCAACAGGTACGTCCCCGGCGAGGGCACCGACACGATGTAGGAGCCGTCGGCGAGCGAGTGCACCCGGTCCAGCCGGCGTCCGCCCTTGGAGAGCAGGGTGAGGACCGCGCCGTCGACCGGTTCGCCGTCGGCGTCGCGGACGAGGCCGTGGACGACCGTCGCCCCTCCCCCGCCGGCCCGCGGCTCCGGCTCGGCCTCCTCGCGGGGCTCGACCGCCAGATGCGGCAGGCGCTTGTCGAGCCCGGCCGGCAGCCACCAGTTCGAGCGGCCGAGCAGGTGCATCGCGGCCGGCACCAGGGCCGTACGGAGGATGAAGGCGTCCAGGGCGACGGCGGCGGCCAGTCCGATGCCCGCCATGGCGCCCTCCGTGTCGCCGCTCAGGACGAACGCGGAGAACACGCAGATCATGATCAGGGCCGCGCAGTTGATGACCCGGCTGGTCTCGGCGAGGCCGACGCGGACCGCACGCGCGTTGTCCTTGGTGTGCACCCACTCCTCGTGCATCCGGCTGACCAGGAACACCTGGTAGTCCATCGAGAGGCCGAACAGGAGCGACAGCATGATCACCGGGAGGAAGGAGGTGATCGGGCCCTCCTTGCCGAAGCCGATGGCCTCCACCCCCCAGCCCCACTGGAAGACCGCGACCAGGACACCGAAGGACGCGGCGGCCGCGATCAGGTTCATCAGGGCGGCCGTCAGCGGGACGACCAGGGAGCGGAAGGCGACGAGCAGCAGCAGGAAGCCGAGCGCGATGATCGTCGCGACGAAGTAGGGCAGCCGGTCCCCGGTCACGGACGCGAAGTCCTTGAAGACGGCCGTGACCCCACCGACGTACGCCTCGGTGCCGGACCCGGGGATCACCTCGTCGCGCAGCTCGTCGATGAGCCGGTCCGTGTCCTCGGACTGCGGGGAGGTCTCGGGCACGACCTGGATGACGGTGATGCCCCGCGCGGGCGGCGCCGCGGCCACCTGCGCCACCCCGTCGGTCGCCTCGATCGCCGACACCAGACCGGCGGCGTCACCGCGCTCCACGACGACCTGGAGTGGTCCGTTGAAGCCGGGTCCGAAGCCCTCGGCGAGCAGGTCGTAGGCCTGCCGGGTCGTCGTGGACGCCGGCTGGTTGCCCTGGTCGCTGGTGCCGAGGCGCAGCGACAGCACGGGGACGGCCAGCGCGGCCATCACGACGACGGCCACCAGCGCCGTCGAACGGGGGCGGCGCTGGACGTACGCCGACCAGCGGGCCGCGAGACCGCTCGCCTCGTGCGACTCCGGCCCGGTCTCGGCGAGCCGGCGGCGCTGGCGGCGGCTGAGGACCTTCATCCCGAGCAGGCCGAGCAGCGCGGGCAGCAGGGTGGTGGCCGCGAGCACGCTCAGGACGACAGTCAGGGAGGTCGCGATGACGACGCCGTCCAGGAAGCGCATGTTCATCACCAGCATGCCGGCGAGCGCGATGCAGACGGTGCCGCCCGCGAACAGCACGGCGCGGCCCGAGGTGTTGAGGGCGGTGACCGCCGCGCCCTCGGGGGCGGCACCGCGCAGGACGCCCCGCCGGTGCCGGGTGACGATGAACAGCGCGTAGTCGATGCCGACGCCGAGACCGATCAACGAGCCGAGCAGCGGAGCGACTTCGGGCACGTCGGTGACATGGCTGAGCAGCGTCGTCGACATGAGTCCGGTGCCGACGCCCGCGATCGCGACGACGATCGGCAGCACCATCGCGAAGAGCGCGCCGAAGGCGAGGAAGAGGACCACGGCGGCCGCCGCGATGCCGACGACCTCGGCGAAACCGGTCGGCGGCTCCTGGATCCGGGTGATCGCCTGGCCGCCCAACTCCACGCTCAGGCCCGCACGTTCGGCCTCCTGGGCGCGGTCCACGACGTCCTGCACCAGCTCCTTGGGGACGGCGTTCGCCTGCTCCTCGAAGGTGACCCGGGCGTAGGCGATCTTCCCGTTCTCACTGATCTGCGCCGCGCCTTCCCGCCCGGCGTAGGGACCGGCGACCTGCCCGACGCCCTCCATGCGGCCGATCTCCGCGAGGGCGGGCTCGATCCGGGACCGTACGGACGCGTCCCGCACCGTGCCCTCGTCGACCTTCCAGACCACCGTGTCGGTGTCGCCCGAGCTCTCCGGGAAGGCCTTCTCCATCAGGTCGAACGCGCGCTTGGAGTCCGTGTCGGGGAGGGAGAAGACGTTCGAGTAGTCGGTACCGGCGGCCGATCCCGCCGCGCCCAGCCCGAACAGGGCCCCCAGCCACAGGAACAGGACCACCAGCCGGTGCCGATAGCACCACCGTGCCAATGTCGTCACGCTCTACGCTCCTTCATCGGGTCCCCCAGGTCCTGAGCCCCCAGGATCCCGGGGCACGCGGTCCCGGCGACACGACACACGCATGACTCTCAAGGAACTCCAAAGCGGGAGCCGCCCCAAGGGCCCACGGCTGTGCGGATACTGGGGGGCATGACCGGACACGAGGGAGCGCCCGCCGCCGAGCACGAGGGCGCGACCGTCCTCGTCGTCGAGGACGAGCCGAGCATCGCGGACGTGCTGGCCATCGCCCTGCGCTACCACCGGTTCACGGTCATGACGGCGGGCACCGTCCGTGAGGCGCTCACCCTCGCCGAGCGCACCCGGCCCGACGCGGCGCTGCTCGACGTGATGCTGCCGGACGGCGACGGGCGGGCGCTGGGCCGCGAACTGCGCGCGCGGCAACCGGATCTGGCGCTCGTCTTCCTCACCGCCCGCGACGCGCCCGCCGAGATCGTCGGCGCGCTCGGCTTCGGCGACGACTACATCACCAAGCCGTTCAACATCGACGAGGTGATCGCCCGGATCACGGCCGTACTGCGCCGCACCCGCTCCGCCGACGTGCTGCCGCAGCGCCCGCCCCTGCGCTACGGCGACCTGGAACTGGACGAGTCGACGTACCGCGTCCACCGCGCGGGGCGCACCGTCGAACTCACCCCGACCGAGTACGCGCTGCTGCGGTTCCTGGTCCGCAACGGCGGCCGGATCGTGCCCAAGGAGCAACTGCTGCGCCACGTCTGGCAGTACGAGCACGCGCCGTCCGAGTCGACGGTCGTGGAGACCTACATCAGCTATCTGCGGCGCAAGCTCGACGCCCTCGGCGCGCCCGTGATCACCACCCGGCGGGGCGTCGGATACGGGCTCGCGTGAGGCTCTGGCGCCCGCGGCACGGGATCCACTCGCTGCGCGGGAAGCTGACGCTGGCGAACGTCGGCCTGCTGGCCCTCGGCATCGTCGTCGCCACCGCCGTGAGCCTGATGGGCATGCGGCACTACCTGCTCGACCAGGTCGACGCCGAGCTGGTCAAGACGCGCTCCTCGCTGGGGAGTTCGCGGCTCACACTGCGGCAGATCGACTCGCTGGCCGCGCTCTCCATCGTGCGGGACCGCCTCCTCTCACCTACGGACGGTTCACCGGAACCGGACATGATCTTCGCGCTGGCGGACCGCTCGGGCGAGGCCGTCAGCATGGGCGGTTTCGCGCCGACCCGCGGCCAGCGCGACCTCGCCGCCGCGGTGGACGACCCGGGCGGCCTCGCCGCCGGCGCCGAGCCGCGGGACGTCAGCGTGCGCGGCACTCCCTACCGGGCCACCGGCGTGCGGCTGGCCGACGGCTCGTACGTGCTGCTCGCCACCTCGACCGACGGCCTGCACAAGGGCATCGAGAAGGCGCTCCGGCTCGACCTGGCCTTCGGGACGCTGCTCCTGGCGCTGCTGGCCGCGCTGACGATGGTCAGCGTGAGCCGCCGGATGCGTCCGCTGGAGGCCATGGTGGAGACCTCGACCGCGATCGCCGAGGGGGACCTGACCCGGCGCGTGCCCTCGAGCCACCACCCGACCCAGGAGGTCGAGCAGCTGCGGCTCGCCCTCAACTCCATGCTCCAGCAGGTCGAATCGGCCTACCGGACGCGGGAGCGCAGCGCGGCCCAGCTGCGCCGGTTCGTCGGGGACGCCTCGCACGAGCTGCGCACCCCGCTGTCGGCGATCCGCGGCTACCTCCAGCTCTACGAGCGGGGGATGCTGGTGAACCCCGAGGAACGGGAGCGGGCCTGGACGCGGGTGAACGCGGAGGCCGACCGCATGGGCCGGCTGGTCGACGAACTCCTCACCCTGGCCCGCCTGGACCAGCGTCCCGAGCTGCGCTTCCGGAGCGTGGACCTGAGCGCCCTGGTGCGGGACGCGGCCGAGGATCTGCGGGCCCAGCAGCCGGACCGGCCGGTGAGCGTGGACGCCGAGGGCACGATCCTGGTGCGGGCCGACGAGTCCGGGCTGCGGCAGGTCCTCGGCAACCTGGTGGGCAACGTACGGACCCACACGCCCGCCGGGGTGCCGGTGCGGCTGGGGCTGGAGCGCGCGGACGGGGCGGTGCGGCTGTGCGTCGCGGACGAGGGGCCGGGGCTCGCGGAGGACGACGCGGCGCGGGTCTTCGACCGCTTCTTCCGGGCGGGCGGCGGAGCGGGCAGCGGCCTCGGGATGTCCATCGTGCAGGGCGTGGTGGCGGCCCACGGCGGCGAGGTGGCGGTGCGTACGGCGCCGGGTGAGGGGCTGGCCGTGACGGTGACCCTGCCGGCCCGGCCCCACGACCCCTGCCCCGCGTAGCCCGCTGGGGCCGGCGCGGGTCAGGGAGGCCGGCACAGGACGGACCCTGCCGGACCGCCCCACGGCCCCTGCCCCGCCTAGCCCGGAGGGTCCACCCCAGGTCCGGGAGGCCGGCCCGTGCACAGGACGGACCCTGCTGGACCGCCCCACGGCCCCTGCCCCGCCTAGCCCCGGGGGCCGCCCCGGCTCCGGTGGCCGGCCCGGGCACCGGACGTCACCGCCCGGTCCGCCTCCGTCCTCTGAACCCGCGCCGGTTCAGGGCGCCGTCACGCGGGCCCGGTCACGCCTGCTTCGACGCCAGTTCCACGACGGTGATGTCGGAGGGGGCGCCCACCCGGACCGGCGGGCCCCAGGCGCCCGCGCCGCGGGAGACGTAGAGCTGGGTGTCGCCGTACCGCTCCAGGCCCGCGACCGTAGGGTTGGCGAGTTCGGCGACGAAGTTGCCGGGCCAGAGCTGGCCGCCGTGCGTGTGGCCGGAGAGCTGGAGGTCCACGCCGTGCTCGACCGCGTCGTGGATCTGCACCGGCTGGTGGGCCAGGAGCACGCACGCGCGTGCCGGGTCCCGGTCCCCGAGGGCCTTCGCGAAGTCCGGCCCCTGCCCCTCGCTCTCGCCCTGCACGTCGTTCACGCCCGCGAGATCGAAGCCGGCCAGCTCCGTGCGCGCGTTCTCCAGCGGGTGCAGGCCCAGTTCGCGGACCTCGCGGACCCACTGCTCGGCCCCGGAGAAGTACTCGTGGTTGCCGGTGACGAAGTAGGCGCCGTGGCGCGCCCGCAGGCGGGCCAGGGGCGCCGCGGCCGGCCCGAGGTCCTTGACGCTGCCGTCGACCAGGTCGCCCACGACGGCGATGAGGTCGGGCTGCGTCGCGTTGATCGTGTCGACGACCCGGGCGCAGAAGTCCCGCCCGAGGACGGGCCCGAGGTGGATGTCGCTGACCACGGCGATCCGGAACCCGTGGGCGGCGCGCGGCAGTTTGGCCAGCGGGACGGTGACCCGCTTGACGGCGGGCCCGCGCAGGACGCCGTACGTCCCGTACCCCACGGTGCCCACGGCGACGGCCGCCGCCGCGCCGCCCACGACACGCGAGACGAACAGCCGCCGCGAAGGGCCGTCGCCCGACCGGTCCTTCGCGCCCTCGGAAGCCGGCGCGCCGGAGGTGTCCTCGGGGGCCGGCTCCGTACCGGAACCGGAGCGGGGAAGGGCGCCGCGTGGGGGCCCGGGTCCTCCGACTGCCGCCGGTTCGGCGGGCTCGGCGGTGGCCGGCGCGTCCGGGTCCGTCTGCGCGGCGGGCCGGTCGTCGTCGGGCCGCGCTCCGCCGCCCGTGCCCGCGGGCGTCCGCCGGGCGTCCGCCCGGCGCAGCAGCGGGCGGACGAACTCGCCCGCGACCAGCGCCAGCAGGAGGTACATCGACAGGGCCATCCACAGGAACCCCGGCCAGGCCAGCACCCGCTGGAGCAGGAACGGCGCCCCGCCCCGTTCGGCGGCCAGACCGGCGAACATCAGCACCGGCCCCGCCACGAACACCGCGGTGCCGGCGCGCCGGGCGGGACCGGGTCCGCGGGTGGTGTCGCGGACCAGGCGGCGCCACGCGTACCAGTGCAGCGCGCCGAACGCGGCCAGCACGGCCGCCCCGATCAGCACGAAGACGATGACCATGACGCCGTACCCCCCGCAGTTCCCTCAGTCATGAAGATCCGACCCGTCGGACAGCGCGGCCCGCGGGCCTTATGGCGTCCGGCGCAATGCCCGCAGGCCGCGCAACCCGATGCCCCCGACGATCGTCCCCAATGCAAAGGAGACGACGGCCAGAGTCAGGTGCACCCAGAAGTACGCCGTGGGGTCGCCGTCGTCGAAGGCGAGCCCGCTGCCGTCCGCGGCGAGATTTTTGACGAAAGTGATCCAGATGACCCAGCTCCACACCCCGAAGGCGAGCAGGAACCAGGAGACGGGGCGGCTGAGCTTCATGCGTTCAGTATCGCCGCCGCCGAACGGACACCGTGGCCGGGGTGGGGAGGGCGGCGGGACTTCGCGCGCGCGGCCCTGTACTTTCTCGACCGTGCCCGCCTCGAAACAGAACGCCAGGCATCGCCTGCCGGCCGCTTCCGCCGCCCTGTTGTCGCTCTCGCTGTCCCTCTCCCTCGCGGCGCCCGCCTTCGCCGACGCGACGCCGACGGCGACGCCGGCCCCCTCCCCTTCGTCGAAGCCCTCGGACCCGCCCCCGGCGGACATGTCGACCGTGGGCGGCGCGCGCCTCGGCCGGCCGGGGACGCAGGTGAACCTCGGCAGCGGCGCCCCGGTGCTGCCCAAGGACGTGACCGCGCGCTCGTGGATCGTCGCCGACGCCGAGTCCGGCGAGGTGCTGGCCGCCCACAACGCGCACTGGAAGCTGCCCCCGGCGAGCACTCTGAAGATGCTCTTCGCGGACACCGTGCTGCCGAGGTTCCCGAAGACCGACAAGCACAAGGTGGAGGTCTCCGACCTGGCCGGGATCGGTTCGGGTTCCAGCATGGTCGGGATAAAGGAGGGCGAGACGTACTCGGTCCACGACCTGTGGCTCGGCGTCTTCCTGCGCTCCGGCAACGACGCCGTGCACGTCCTGTCCGCGATGAACGGCGGCGTGGAGCGGACCGTCCAGGACATGCAGGCGCACGCCGAGGAGCTCCAGGCCCTCGACACCCACGTGGTGAGCCCGGACGGCTACGACCAGAAGGGCCAGGTGTCGTCGGCGTACGACCTGACGCTGATCGCCCGCTCCGGGCTGCAGAACGCGGACTTCCGCGAGTACTGCTCCACCGTGCGGGCCGCGTTCCCCGGGGAGACGAAGAAGAGCGGGAAGGGCAAGACGTCCCGGGAGTCCTTCGAGATCCAGAACACCAACCGGCTGCTGTCCGGCGACAGCGATGTCACCCCGTACCAGGGCATCGCCGGGGTGAAGAACGGCAACACGAGCAACGCGGGCGCCACCTTCACGGGCGTCGCCGAACGCGACGGCAGGGTGCTGCTCGTCACCGTCCTGAACCCCGACAAGGACGAGCACAACGAGGTCTACAAGGAGACCGCGCGCCTCTTCGACTGGGGCTTCCAGGCGGCCGGCAAGGTCACGCCGGTGGGCATGCTGGTGCTGCCCAAGGGCGCCGAGGCGACGGCGCAGCCGGGGTCGACCGCGTCCGGCACCCCGGACGGCGCCGCCTCCGCGAAGCCGGTGGCCGCCTCCTCCGCCGGCAAGGGCGGTTCGAGCGGCATCGCCACCGCCCTGGCCGTCACGGGCGGGCTGCTGGTGCTCCTCGCCGCCGGGGTGTTCGTGGTCAACCGCCGGTGGCCGCTGCCGGATCTGGTACGCCGTCGGACGCGGCGCTGACCGGCCGGTCCTCCTCCCGGCTCGGTTCCGCCGTCCACGCGGCGCAGAACAGCACGAGTTTCGCGGTGAAGTTGATCCACAGCAGCAGCGCGACGGGCACGCCGAAGGCGCCGTACATGCTCTTCGAGGCGACGCCCTGGATGTAGCCGCTGAGCAGCAGCTTGAGCAGTTCGAAGCCGACGGCGCCGGTCAGCGCGGCCACCAGCAGCCGGCGCCGGGTCGGTTCGACGCCGGGCAGCAGGGTCAGGACGTACAGCAGGAGCAGGAAGTCGGCGAGGACGGCGACGAGGAACGCGGCGACGTGCAGCAGGACGCTTCCCCAGCCGCCCTTGTCGAGGCCCAGCCGGTCGGCCGTCCAGCCCACCAGGGCGGAGGCGACGATCGACGCGGCGAGGGTGACGAGGACGGCGCCGCCGAGGCCGAGGAGCACTCCGCCGTCCTTGAGCTTGCGCAGGAACGGGTTCTCGTCGGTGTCGTCCAGCTCCCAGACGGCCCGCAGGCACTCCCGCGCGGAGCCGACCCAGCCGATGCCGGTGAACAGCAGCACCGCACCGGCGATGATCCCGACCGTGCCGGCGTTCTCCACCAGGCCGTTGATGTCGAGCTGGTCGGAGATGCCGGGGAACTGTTCGGCGATCTTGTCCTGGATCTCCTTCTGGCGGCCGGCGCTGAGCGTGGCCGCGCCGATCGCGGCGGAGACCGTCAGCAGCGGGAAGAGCGCCACGAAGCTGATGAAGGTCATCGCCGCCGCGAGGCGGGTCCACTTCACCCGGTCCAGACGCTCGTACGACCGCCACGCGTGCGTCCGCGTCAGGCGCACGACGAGCGGGCCGACCCCCGGGAGCTTCTTCAGCCAGTCCATGATCCGACTCTGCCCCGCTCCTGTCGGAACACCCATGTCCGGGTGCCCCAGAACCGCAGCACCGTGGCGAGCGCCATGCCGACGCCCGCGCCGGAGACGGTGTCCGCGCGCTGCGAGGTGAGACCGAGACCGTAGTGGCTGACGGCGATGCAGAGCAGCTGGACGAGGGCGCCCGCGACGTTCACCGCGAAGAAGACGGCGTACCGGCGCAGCCCCCGGGTGCCGGTGTGCCGGTAGGTGCCGAGCGCGTTGCCCGCGTACGCCACCGAGCAGCCCGCCACGAACGAGAGGGCCTTGGCGGTGAGCGGGTCGAGGCCGGCGGGCCCGCGCAGCCAGACGAAGAGGCCGAGGTCGGCCGCGTAGGCGAGGAGGCCGACGGCGGCGAAGCCGAGCAGCTCCCGCAGGAGGGCACGCCTCCCGGGGCTCCCGGGGTTGGCGGCGCTCCCGAGGTTCCCAGGGCTCCCGGCGCTCCCGGGGCTCCCGGGGTTGGCGGCGTTCCCGAGGTTCCCAGGGCTCCCGGCGCTCCCGGGGCTCCCGGGGTTGGCGGCGTTCCCGCGGTCCGGCGCGGGCGCTCCCACGTCGCGCGCCGGGGACCGCCGCGTGACGCTCACCAGTTCGCGACGGCGAGGCCGTACATGGCCAGCCACACCAGGCCGATGAGGGCGAGCGCGCGGTCGCGCAGGACCACGTCCTCGGGTTCGCCCGCGGTGCCCCGGTCGGCGAAGACGGCGTACCGCAGCACGGCGAGGATGAAGGCGACCATCGACAGCTGGCGCCAGGGCAGCACGCTGGTGCTGGCCACGCCGCCCTCCTCCAGCGCCCACAGGCAGTAGCCGAGGACGGCGACGCCGGCGGCCAGCTGCCAGACGAAGCGGAGGTAGCCGGTGGTGTACTCGGTGAGCAGCGCGCGGGTGGCGCCCGCCCGGCCGGCCATCTGCACGGCCTCGGAGTAGCGCTTGGCGGACACCATGAACAGCGCCCCGAAGCCCGTGGTGATCAGGAACCAGCGCGAGAGCGGGATGCCGAGCGCCAGCCCGCCGATCATCGCGCGCATCAGGAACCCGGTGGTGACGACGGCGAGGTCGACGACCAGGACGTGCTTGAGGCTGAGGCAGTACGCCAGTTGCATGCCGAGGTAGGCGGCGAGCAGCGCCGAGGTGAGCGGCGAGCACAGCCAGGCCGCGAGGACCGGGGCGAGGACGGCGAGGACCCCGCCGGCGGCGTACGCGAGCGGGACCGGGACCTGTCCGGCGGCGACCGGGCGGTGGCGCTTGACGGGGTGGGCGCGGTCGGCGGCAGCGTCCCGGGCGTCGTTGACCAGGTAGACGGCGGCTGCGCTCGCGGTGAACAGCGTGAAGACGAGCGCGAGCTGGGTGAGGGCGTGGCGTGAGAACAGCTCGCCCGCAGCGGCCGGCGCGGCCACGACCAGGACGTTCTTCACCCACTGGCGGGGGCGCGCGGTCCTCAGCAGGCCGAGGGCGACACCGCCGCGTGCGACGGCCGGCGGGGCGGGGCTCGGGGCCGGCAGGACCGCCGTGCGTTCGGTCATCGGGCCACCCCCATCCAGCGGGCGCCGAGCCGGGCGGTGAGAGCGCCCAGCGCCGCGCCGGCGGCGACGTCGGAGGGGTAGTGGACGCCGACGACCAGCCGGGAGAGGCACATGGCCGCGGCGAGCGGGGGGACCGCGTGGGCGCCGAGCGCTCCGTAGGCGACCGCGGCGGCCGCCGCGGACGTGGCGTGCGAGCTGGGGAAGGAGTGCCGGCCCGCGGTGCGGACCAGGGGCTCGACGTGTCCGGGGCGCGGGCGCCGCACCAGCCGTTTCACTCCCATGCTGGTCAGGTGCGCGGTGGCGATCAGCGCGGTGCCGCGCAGCCAGGCGCCGCGCCGCTCCCGGTCGGCGGCCGCCCCCGCGAGTCCCGCCGCGAGCCAGAGCGCGCCGTGCTCCCCGGCCCAGGACAGAGCGCGCGCGACGGCCGCCACGCGCGGATCGGTCCCGCAGCCGTGGAATGCCGACAGCAGCCGACGGTCCATGTCGTCAAGGTCGTCCATGTGATCTCACTCTTCTAGGGAGTGGTCCCAGAATTACGGCAATCTTGGACGACATCCCATTAATCACCCATTTCGGTGAGGACCCGTCAAGGCCGCACCGATTCCGCCGGTATGCACCCATTCCGGCGATACGGTCACGGGCATGCCTTCCGACACCGTCTCCGTCACGGGTTGGGGCCGCACCGCCCCGACCGCCGCCCGCCTGGTCCGCCCGCGCAGCTACGAGGAGGCGGTCACCGCCGTCCGGGAGTGCGGGGCGCGCGGAGGGATCGCCCGGGGGCTGGGGCGGGCGTACGGGGACGCCGCGCAGAACGCGGGCGGCGCCGTCCTCGACATGACGGGACTGGACCGGGTCCACGCGATCGACGCCACCCCGGTCGCGGCCGACGGCTCGGCGGGCGGGACCGTGCTCTGCGACGCCGGGGTGAGCCTGCACCGGCTGATGCGGGTGCTGCTCCCGCTGGGCTGGTTCGTGCCGGTCACGCCCGGCACCCGCTACGTCACGGTCGGCGGCGCGATCGGCGCCGACATCCACGGCAAGAACCACCACGTGTCCGGCTCCTTCTCCCGGCACGTCGCCTCCTTCGAACTGCTCACCGCCGACGGCGAGATCCGCACGGTCACCCGCGGCACGCCCCTGTTCGACGCCACCACCGGCGGCATGGGCCTGACGGGCGTGATCCTCACGGCGGCCGTCCGGCTCCAGCCCGTCGAGACCTCGCTGATGTCCGTCGACACCGAGCGCGCGGACGACCTCGACGACCTGATGGCCCGGCTCACCGCCACCGACCACCGCTACCGCTACTCGGTCGCCTGGATCGACCTGCTCGCCCGGGGCGCGGCCATGGGGCGCTCGGTGCTGACCCGCGGCGACCACGCGCCGCTCGACGCCCTGCCCGACCGGACCCGCAGGCACCCGCTGGAGTTCCGCCCCGGCCGCCTCCCCGCCGCCCCGTCCTTCGTGCCGGAGGGGCTCCTCGGCCGGACGACGGTGGGCCTCTTCAACGAGCTCTGGTACCGCAGGGCACCCCGCTCGCGGACCGGTGAGCTCCAGCGGATCTCCACCTTCTTCCACCCGCTCGACGGGGTCCCGCACTGGAACCGGGTCTACGGGCGCGGCGGCTTCGTGCAGTACCAGTTCGTCGTCGGCTACGGGAAGGAGGAGGCCCTGCGCCGGATCGTGCGACGTATCTCCGAGCGCCGGTGCCCGTCCTTCCTCGCCGTGCTCAAGCGGTTCGGGGAGGGCGACCCGGGCTGGCTCTCCTTCCCGCTGCCGGGCTGGACCCTCGCCCTGGACATCCCCGCGAACCTGCCCGGCCTCGGCGCCTTCCTCGACGAGCTGGACGAGGAGGTGGCCGCGGCCGACGGACGCGTCTACCTCGCCAAGGACTCCCGCCTGCGACCGGAGCTGCTGGACGGGATGTACCCGCGGCTGGCGGACTTCCGGACGCTGCGCGCGGAGCTGGACCCGCGCGGTGTCTTCACCTCGGACCTGTCCCGCCGGCTCGGCCTGTGAGGCGGGCGCTCCCCGCGAGCGCCCCCTCCGCCCGCCCCTTAGAAGAGTGCTGTCCCATCGGCTCGCCCCCAGGAGTGTTTTCATGAAGGACGCCTTCGGCATCCCGCAGTCCCTGCTGATCCTCGGCGGCACGTCCGAGATCGCGCTGGCCACCGCGCGCCGGCTGATCACCCGCCGCACCCGCACGGTGTGGCTCGCCGCCCGCCCCTCCCCCGCGCTCGACAAGGCCGCGGCCCACCTGAAGGCGCTGGGCGCGGACGTCCGTACCGTCGCCTTCGACGCGCTCGACCCCGATTCCCACGAGACGGTCCTCGGCAAGGTCTTCGCCGAGGGCGACATCGACATGGTGCTGCTCGCCTTCGGCGTCCTGGGCAACCAGGCGCGCGACGAGAACGAGCCCGCCGCCGCGGTGCGGGTCGCGCAGACCAACTACACCGGCGCGGTCTCCGCCGGCCTGGTGAGCGCCCGGGCGCTGCAGACCCAGGGCCACGGCTCGCTGGTGGTGCTCTCCTCGGTCGCCGGGGAGCGCGCCCGGCGCTCCAACTTCATCTACGGCTCCAGCAAGGCCGGCCTGGACGCCTTCGCGCAGGGTCTCGGCGACGCGCTGTACGGCACGGGCGTGCACGTGATGGTCGTCCGCCCCGGGTTCGTGCGGACGCGGATGACGGCCGGGATGACCGAGGCGCCGCTGGCGACCACACCCGAGGCGGTCGCGCTGGCCGTCGAGACGGGACTGCGGCGGCGCTCCGAGACCGTGTGGGTGCCGGGCGCCCTGCGGCTGGTGATGGCGGCGCTGCGGCACGTGCCGCGCTCGGTGTTCCGGCGACTGCCCGTCTGACGGCGGCAGGAGGCGCCGGGCGCGCTCGCCGGGCCCTCCCGGGCGCCCTCGTCCGGCGTACGTGGTCACGGGCCCGGCGTGACGGACTCCACGACGGGCTCGGCGGCTCTCTCCCCGTGGCAGCGGACGCGGACGCCGGGCGTTCCTCGTCGGCGTCAGCGCGCCGGAAGTGTCGTGTCCCGCTCCGCGGGCGCGCCCCCCTGCGGGGGCACCACCGCGCCGCCGAACAGGAAGTCGCGCAGCCTGCGCCACACCCCGTCGGCGCCCTGCTCGTAGAGCGCGAAGCCGGTGCACGGCCACTCGGCCTCGTACCCGGACAGCTCCTCGTAGGCCCGGTCCATCGCGGCGTCGTCGATGCCGTGCGCCACCGTGACGTGCGGGTGGTACGGGAACTGGAGCTCGCGGGCCACGGGCCCCGAGGCGTCCCTGACCTGCTTCTGGAGCCAGCCGCAGGCCTCGGCGCCGTCGACGACCCGGACGAAGACGACCGGCGACAGCGGCCGGAACGTGCCCGTGCCCGCCAGCCGCATCAGGAACGGGCGCCCGGCGGCCGCCACCTCGGCGAGGTGCGCCTCGATCGCCGGCAGCGCCGAGGCGTCCACCTCGGTCGGCGGCAGCAGGGTGACGTGCGTGGGGATGCCACAAGCCGCGGGGTCGCCGAAGCCCGCGCGCCGCTCCTGGAGCAGGCTGCCGTGAGGCTCCGGGACCGCGATCGACACACCGATCGTTACGGTCCCCACGTCGTCTCCTGTCGTCGGTCGAGCCGGTCGCCCGGTCGTTCCTTCGCGTCCCTTGGGCAGGGGGCGTCCACTGCATCAGCTATCGACTGTACGGCGGCGCGGCCCGGTACCGGATGTCGTACGGAACCCGTACGGTCCGCCGGGCGCGGCGCTCAGTGCTTGGCCGGCAGGAAACCGACCCGGTCGTACGCCTGGGAGAGCGTCTCCGCGGCGACGGCGCGGGCCTTCTCGGCACCCTTGGCCAGGATCGAGTCGAGCGTCTCCGGGTCGTCCAGATACTGCTGGGTGCGCTCCCGGAACGGCGTCACGAAGTCGACCATGACCTCGGCCAGGTCCGTCTTGAGCGCACCGTAGCCCTTGCCGGCGTACTTCTGCTCCAGATCGGCGATACCGGCTCCGGTGAGCGTGGAGTAGATGGTCAGCAGGTTGCTGACACCCGGCTTGTGCTCCTGGTCGTACCGGACGACGGTGTCCGTGTCGGTGACCGCGCTCTTGACCTTCTTGGCGGTCGCCTTCGGCTCGTCGAGCAGGTTGATGAGGCCCTTCGGCGTGGACGCCGACTTGCTCATCTTGATCGACGGGTCCTGGAGGTCGAAGATCTTCGCCGTCTCCTTGAGGATGTACGGCTTCGGGACCGTGAACGTCTCGCCGAAGCGGCCGTTGAAGCGCTCGGCGAGGTCGCGCGTCAGCTCGATGTGCTGGCGCTGGTCCTCGCCCACCGGGACCTCGTTGGCCTGGTACAGCAGGATGTCCGCGACCTGGAGGACCGGGTACGTGAAGAGGCCGACGGAGGCGCGGTCGGCACCCTGCCGGGCGGACTTGTCCTTGAACTGCGTCATGCGGCTCGCCTCGCCGAAGCCCGTGAGGCAGTTCATGACCCAGGCGAGCTGCGCGTGCTCGGGGACGTGGCTCTGGACGAACAGCGTGCAGCGGTCCGGGTCGAGCCCGGCGGCGAGCAGCTGGGCGGCGGCGAGCCGGGTGTTGGCGCGCAGGGCCGCGGGCTCCTGCGGAACGGTGATCGCGTGCAGGTCGACGACCATGTAGAACGCGTCGTGGGACTCCTGGAGCGCCACCCACTGGCGGACGGCGCCGAGGTAGTTGCCGAGGTGGAACGAGCCTGCGGTGGGCTGGATCCCGGAGAGCACTCGCGGACGACGCTGCATGGCGGAGCCATCCCCCTGAGGGCGGTGGTGGGTGACGGGCGGGCGGTCAGAGGCCATGTTCACCATTCTCTCAGGTACCCGGACCCGGTCCGGAACTGGCCGGGAACAGACGGGAACCGATCAGGGCCGGACGGCGCGGCCGAGGTGCGGGGGCGCGACGTCGCGTTCCCGCCGGTACGGACATTCCGGGCGGGAATCGGGGGGTGGAAGGCCCTTCCTGCCGGGCGGTCGCCGGTGAGACGAGGAACACAGCGCGGGCCGCGGCGGGCGGGGGACGTCCGATCGGGGACGTGAGGCGTGACACACGGGCCGCGAGGCGGGAGAGTGCGGGTCCGAGAAAGGGGTGGGCGCATGCGGGCCACGGTCGGACGGGTACGGGCGCGGACACGGGCCTGGCCGGTGTTCCTCACGGCGGTGCTGGTCGTCCTGTGCGGGGCGGGCGGGGCGGGCGCCGCACAGGACGACCAGCACCTCCCCGGCAGGAACGCGCCGGACCGGGCGCTGGTCGTCGCCGGGGACACCGGGCGGACGGTCGCGCTGCGTTCCGGCGAGCGGGACTTCGCCCGGCTGTGGCAGCTGCTGGAGCCGGCGTACACGGGCACGGAGCGCGTACCGGCGGAGTGGACGGAGGGCGACTTCCCGCGCGTGCGGGCCACCGTCGTCTGGGGGATCTCCGGAGTCGGGGGCTGGCCGCAGACCGACCGCTCGCCGGGCGGTGACGTCGCCGTCCGGCGCGCGGACCAGCTCTTCCTCGCGGAGGACGGCACGCCCTGGGTGCGTTCGGACCCGGCGCCCGACGTGCCGGACGACGACATCCGCTGGCACCGCGCCTCCCGGTCCGTCTACGAGCGCCTGGACGGGGAGCTTTTCGGGCCGCTCGGCGACGCCCCGGACGCGGCGGCGCCCGCGCCCCGGGACCGGGCGCGGTGGGCGCTGTGGGGGCTCGCCGCGGGGCTCGCCCTCGGCTGCGGCGGCACCGTCCTGCTGCGGGCCGCGGCGGCCCGGCGCGGGGCCGGACCGCCGCGGGAACCACGGCAGGAGCTGATCGACCGGTGAACCCGGCCGGTGACCCGGCGGCCGGGGTCAGCCGAGGTCGATCTCCGGGTACAGCGGGAAGCCGGCCAGCAGGTCGGTGGCCCGGTGGGCGATCTCGTCGGCGATCTTCGGGTCGAGGACGTGCTGCGCCTTGGACGGGGCGCCCTTGGCGGTGGTGCCCGGCTCGGCGGCGGTGAGGACGCGGTCGATGAGACCCGCGATCTCGTCCATCTCGGCCGTGCCGAGACCGCGGGTGGTCAGGGCGGGCGTGCCGATGCGGATGCCGGAGGTGTACCAGGCGCCGTTCGGGTCGGCGGGGATGGCGTTGCGGTTCGTGACGATGCCCGAGTCGAGCAGTGCGGTCTCCGCCTGACGGCCGGTCAGCCCGTACGAGGACGCCACGTCGATCAGGTTCAGGTGGTTGTCGGTGCCGCCGGTGACCAGCGTGGCGCCCCGGCGCGTCAGCCCCTCGGCGAGGGCGCGGGCGTTGTCGACGACGGCGCGCGCGTAGTCGCGGAACTCGGGGCGGCGGGCCTCGGCGAGCGCGACGGCCTTGGCGGCCATGACGTGCGGGAGCGGACCGCCGAGGACCATCGGGCAGCCGCGGTCGACCTGGTCCTTGAGGGAGTCGTCGCACAGCACCATGCCGCCGCGCGGGCCGCGCAGCGACTTGTGCGTGGTGGTGGTGACGATCTGGGCGTGCGGGACCGGGTCGAAGTCGCCGGTGAGGACCTTGCCGGCGACCAGGCCCGCGAAGTGCGCCATGTCGACCATCAGGGTCGCGCCGACCTCGTCGGCGATCTCCCGCATGAGACGGAAGTTCACCAGTCGGGGGTACGCCGAGTAGCCGGCGACGATGATCAGCGGCTTGAACTCGCGGGCGGAGACGCGCAGGGCCTCGTAGTCGATGAGGCCGGTGGCGGGGTCGGTGCCGTAGGAGCGCTGGTCGAACATCTTGCCGGAGATGTTCGGGCGGAAGCCGTGGGTGAGGTGACCGCCCGCGTCCAGGGACATGCCGAGCATGCGCTGGTTGCCGAAGGCGTGGCGCAGCTCGGCCCAGTCGGCGTCGGAGAGGTCGTTGACGTTGCGGACGCCGGCCTTCGCGAGGGCGGGGGCCTCGACGCGGTCGGCGAGGACGGCCCAGAAGGCGACGAGGTTGGCGTCGATGCCGGAGTGCGGCTGGGCGTAGGCGTGGCGGGCGCCGAAGAGTTCGCGGGCGTGCTCGGCGGCGAGGGCCTCGACCGTGTCGACGTTGCGGCAGCCGGCGTAGAAGCGGCGGCCGACGGTGCCCTCGGCGTACTTGTCGCTGAACCAGTTGCCCATGGCCAGCAGCGTGGCCGGGGAGGCGTAGTTCTCGGAGGCGATCAGCTTGAGCATCTCGCGCTGGTCGGCGACCTCCTGGCCGATGGCGTCGGCGACCCGGGGCTCGACGGCCCGGATCACGTCGAGGGCGCTGCGGAAAGCGGTGGACTCGGTGGAGAGGGGCTCTGGCATGACGGCCTCCGGTCGTGGCGTTCGATCACGGTTCGGCCCAGGCGCTCGGCACTCGGTGCCCGTGTCCTCCCGCGCGGCCCTCCGGTCCCCTCGGCCTGTCCCGGCCCGGGGTCCGGGACGGGTCCCCGGCAGTCCACGGCACGGGCCGCTCCCCGATGGTCGGTCCCATCCCAGCGCGCCAGTCACGGCCCGCGGTCAGCCTACCGGGCGCGCCGGATCAGGGGGTTCCCCGGTCCACCATGCGAGCGACGATAGGAAGGAGCCCACAGTCCCGGCCCCGCCCGCTCCCCGCCCCGGCCCGGCCCTACGCGGCTCCCCCGCCGTGAGAATCGGAGATCCCGTGACCGCTGGAAAGACCGCACAGGCGCTCATCGCCTCGGCCGAGGCGCACAGCGCGCACACCTACCACCCGCTGCCGGTCGTCGTGGCGACGGCGGACGGCGCCTGGATGACGGACGTCGAGGGGCGCCGCTTCCTCGACCTGCTGGCCGGCTACTCGGCCCTGAACTTCGGGCACGGCAACCGCCGTCTGATCGACGCGGCCAAGGCGCAGCTGGAGCGGGTGACGCTGACCTCGCGGGCGTTCCACCACGACCGGTTCGCCGCGTTCTGCGCGGAGCTGGCCGAGCTGTGCGGCATGGAGCTGGTGCTGCCGATGAACACGGGAGCGGAGGCGGTGGAGACCGCGGTGAAGACGGCCCGGAAGTGGGGCTACCGCGTGAAGGGCGTCCCGGACGGGCGGGCCAGGATCGTGGTCGCGGCCGGCAACTTCCACGGGCGTACGACGACGGTCGTCAGTTTCTCCACGGACGCGGAGGCGCGCGCGGACTTCGGGCCGTACACGCCGGGCTTCGACGTCGTGCCGTACGGGGATCTCGCGGCGCTGCGGGCGGCGGTCACCGAGGACACGGTGGCGGTGCTGCTGGAGCCGATCCAGGGCGAGGCGGGGGTGCTGGTGCCGCCGGCGGGCTATCTGCGGGGGGTGCGGGAGCTGACCCGGGAGCGGAACGTGCTGTTCGTCGCGGACGAGATCCAGTCGGGGCTCGGGCGCACCGGGCGGACCTTCGCGTGCGAGCACGAGGGGGTCGTGCCCGACGTGTACGTGCTGGGCAAGGCGCTGGGCGGCGGCGTCGTCCCCGTGTCGGCGGTGGTGTCCAGCGCCGAGGTGCTCGGCGTGTTCCGGCCCGGCGAGCACGGGTCGACGTTCGGCGGGAACCCGCTGGCCTGCGCGGTCGCGCTGGAGGTGATCGCGATGCTCAGGTCGGGCGAGTACCAGCGGCGGGCGGCCGAGCTGGGGGACCGTCTCCACCGCGAGCTGGGCCGGCTGGCGGACACCGGCCGGGTGACGGCGGTGCGCGGACGCGGCCTGTGGGCGGGGGTCGACATCGCCCCCGAGCACGGCACGGGCCGGGAGGTCTCGGAGAAGCTGATGGACCGGGGCGTCCTGGTCAAGGACACCCACGGCGCGACGATCCGGATCGCCCCGCCCCTGGTGATCTCCGAGGAGGACCTGGACTGGGGGCTCGCCCAACTGCGGGGCGTGCTGGGCCTCTAGGTCGTGTCCGCAAAGTCCCGTCGTCCGCCCGGAGGGCGGGTTCCGGGGCGTCTGGTGCGTCCTCTCGCCGTGTCGGGCGGAGACCCTCGTACTGGACGTACTCGGGGCTTCGCCCGGTGCGGCGAGAGTGCGTGCCAGGCGTCGCGGAACAGGCGGGACTTCGCGGACACGACCTAGGGCCTGTCGTTTGGATCAGGTCGGCCGTGACAGACGGTTCGTCCCGGCCGACCCGAGCGGGGTCTGGTGCGTGCAGCTGCAAGGCGGAGGAGGGAGTCGAAGCGATGGGGGTCCCCCCGCTCGAGCGGAGCCGAGAGTGGGGGAGTCGGCGACCGACGACAACGCCGCAGATGTGCGTGCCAGACCCCGCGACACCGGCCTGATCCAAACGACAGGCCCTAGGGCACCGTCCGGGCGCCGCTACGGCAGGGCCCGGCACAGCGCGTCCAGCGCTCCCGCCCAGGCGTGGTCCGGGGGTGTGCCGTAGCCGACGACGAGCGCGTCCAGGGGGTCGGTCACGGCGTCGGGGTGGCGGTGCCGGGACAGGCCGTGCAGGGCGAGGCCGTGCCAGGCCGCCGCGCGGACCGTCGCCTGTTCCGTGCCGGGCGGCAGCCGGACGACGGCGTGCAGGCCCGCCGCGATGCCGGTGGGGCGCGCCTCGGGGGCGCGGGCGGCCAGCGCGGCGACCAGGGCGTCGCGCCGCCGCCGGTAGCGCAGGCGCGCGGCGCGGACGTGGCGGTCGTAGGCGCCCGAGGTGATGAACTCCGCGAGCGTCAGCTGGTCCAGCACCCCGGAGGACCAGCCGCCGCCGTCCGTCAGCGCCGTGACCTCGGCGGCCAGCGAGGGGGGCAGCACCAGCCAGCCGAGGCGCAGCCCGGGGGCGAGGGACTTGCTGGCGGTGCCCATGTACACGACCTGGTCGGGGCCGAGGCCCTGGAGCGCGCCCACCGGCTGGCGGTCGTAGCGGAACTCGCCGTCGTAGTCGTCCTCCAGGATCAGGCCGCCGGTGCGGCGGGCCCAGTCCACGACCGCCGCCCGCCGGTCGGGGTGGAGCGGCACCCCCATCGGGAACTGGTGGGCGGGCGTCATCAGCACCGCCCGGGTGCCCGCCAGGTCGTCCGGGCGGGTGCCGAGGCCGTCGAAGGGCAGGGGCACGGTGCGCAGGCCCGAGCGGTGCAGCAGGTTCCAGTGCACGTCGAGCCCGTAGGACTCCACGGCGAGGGTGCGCAGGCCGCGCTGCCGCAGCACCGCGCCGAGCAGGGTCAGTCCGCCGAGGAACCCGGAGCAGATCAGGATGCGGTCCGGGTCGGCGCGTACGCCCCGGGCCCGGGAGAGGTAGCCGGCGAGCGCGGTGCGCAGTTCGGGCCGGCCGCGGGGGTCGCCGTAGCCGAGGGCGCCGGACGGGGCGGCGGTCAGGGCGCGGCGGGCGGCCCTGAGCCACTCGGCGCGCGGGAAGGACGCGAGGTCGGGGGTGCCGGGGACGAGGTCGTAGGCGGGGCGGCCCTGTCTGCGGCCGGCGGGGGACGGTTCCGGGGCCGGCTGCGGGACCGTCCGCTCGGCCACGCGGGTGCCGGAGCCCTGGCGCGCGGTGAGCCAGCCCTCGGCGACGAGGTCCGCGTAGGCGTCGGCGACCGTGTTGCGGGCGATGCCCAGGTCGGCGGCGAGGGAGCGGGAGGAGGGCAGGCGGGTGCCGGGGGCGAGGCGGCCGCCGCGGACCGCGTCGCGCAGGGCGTCGGTCAGGCCCCGGCGCACGCCCGGGCCGGACGGTTCGAGGTGCAGGTCGACGCCGAGCGAGGCGCCCCTCGCGGCACCCGGACCGCGCTCGTCGCCGCCGTCGGCACCCGGGGAAGTGGCCCACTGTTCCGCCATGTAAATGGACCATACTCCTGGGCTACTCCGCTCGTAGGGTCGAGGGCATGACGACGAACGACGACAACACGACGACCCCCGAGTACACCCCCGAGGAGGGCCCCCGGCTGGACTGGACGAGGCTCGCGCCCGACGTCTACAAGGCCATGGTCAAGCTGGACGTGGCGGCCCGGCGCGGGCTGGACCCCGTGCTCCTGGAGCTGGTGAAGGTCCGCGCGTCCCAGCTGAACCACTGCGCGTTCTGCCTGGACATGCACTCCAAGGACGCGCTGGCCGCGGGCGAGAGCGTCGAGCGCCTCCTTCAGCTGAGCGCCTGGCAGGAGTCGCGGCACTTCTACACGGAGAAGGAGCTCGCGGCGATCGAGCTGACCGAGGCGGTGACCGTCCTGACGGACGGCTTCGTGCCGGACGAGGTCTACGCGACGGCCGCCAAGCACTTCGAGGAGGCCGAGCTGGCGCAGCTGATCGCCGCGATCACGGTGATCAACGCCTGGAACCGCTTCGGGGTGACCTGCCGGCTCGTGCCCGGCCACTACGAGGCGGGTCAGCACAAGTAACCGGCGGGGCGGCCGGCCGCCGGGTGCCCTCTGCGAGGCGCCCGGCGGCCGGTACCGGAGGTCAGGACGGCATCCACGCCCGCCAGGTCGACTCGTGCGAGCGGACCCACTTCTCGGCCGCCTCCTGGGGCGACAGCTTGTCGTCGGCGATCATCAGGGAGACCTCGTTCTGGTCCTCCGTCGTCCACCGGAAGTTCTTCAGGAACCGCGCCGCCTTGCCGCCCTTCTTCGCGAAGTCCGCGTTGAGGTACTTCTGGAGCGGGGTGTGCGGGTAGGCGCAGGCGACCTTCTCCGGGTCGGCGTCGCAGCCCTCCTTGTACGCGGGCAGCTTCACCTCCGTCATGGGCACCTTCTCGAAGAGCCACTGGGGCGAGTACCAGTAGGTGAGGAAGGGCTTCTTCTCCTTGGCGAACTGCTTGATCTGGGTGATCTGCGCGGCCTCGGACCCGGCGAAGACGACCTGGTAGTCGAGCTTCAGGTTGTCCACCAGCGCCTTGTCGTTGGTGACGTAGGACGGGGAGCCGTCGAGCAGCTGGCCCTTGCCGCCGCTCTCGGCGGTGCGCATCCGGTCCGCGTACTTGTCCAGGTTCTTCCAGTCCTTGACGTCCGGGTGCTGTTCGGCGAAGTACGTGGGGACGTACCAGCCGATGTGCCCGGTGACGCCGAGTTTCCCGCCGCGGGTGATCGTCTTCTTGTCCTCGACGTACCGCTTCTCCTGCTCCGGGTGGCCCCAGTCCTCCAGGATCGCGTCGACGCGGCCCTGGCTGAGCGCGTCCCAGGCGGGCACCTCGTCGACCTGGACGGTGTCGACGCGGTAGCCCAGCTCGTGTTCGAGGAGGTACTGCGCGACGGCCTCGTTCGACTGCGCGCCCACCCACGACTGCACCGACAGGGTCACCGTCTTCGCGCCCCGGGCGTTGGCGAACGGCGAGCCCTGCTTCGTCATGTCGGCGGCGCCGCAGCCGGTGGCCAGCGCCAGCACCGTCAGCGCGGCGGTCATACGTGTCTTCGTCAGCGTGCGGGACATGTCACGCTCCCTTCTCGGTGCGGCGCCGCGTCGGCTGGGTCACCCGGTCGAGCATCAGGCCGAGGCAGACGATCGCCGCGCCGGCGACCAGTCCGGTGGCCAGATCGCCCTGGGCGAGGCCGAACACGACGTCGTAGCCGAGCGCGCCGCCGCCGACCAGGCCGCCGATGATGACGACGGCCAGGACCAGGACGACGCCCTGGTTCACGGCGAGCAGCAGGGCCGGGCGGGCCAGCGGGAGCTGGACCTGGCGCAGCTGCTGTCCGCTGGTGGCACCGAGCGAGCGCGCGGCCTCCAGCGCGGCCGGGTCGACCGAG
The DNA here is from genome assembly GCF_055565855.1 of Streptomyces sp. NPDC028308. NCBI lineage: Bacteria > Bacillati > Actinomycetota > Actinomycetes > Kitasatosporales > Streptomycetaceae > Streptomyces > Streptomyces sp. NPDC028308. The sequence goes on along the minus strand of NZ_JBVHTO010000009.1, from coordinate 378,945 downwards.
CGCAGCCCCTGTGTGGTGATCCGGACGACGGCGGGCAGCGCGTAGACGACCGCCGCGGCCACGGCGGGCGCCCGGCCGATGCCGAACAGCGCCACCACCGGGATCAGGTACACGAACTGCGGCATCGTCTGGAAGACGTCGAGGACCGGGCGCAGCACCCGCTCGACACGTTCGCTGCGGGCGGCCGCGACGCCGGTCGCGAAGCCGATGACCAGGGTCACCGCGACGGCCGCGAGGACCTGCGAGAGCGTGTCCAGGGACGGCTTCCAGACGCCGAGGACACCGATCGCGGCCATCGCGAGGACGGCGGTGAGCGCGGTGCGCCAGGTGCCGATCAGCCAGGCGAGGGCGGCGACGAGCAGCAGCACCGCCCACCAGGGCAGCCCTTGCAGGCCGTCGCGGAGCGGGTCGAGGACCCAGGTGGTGAAGTGGCCCGCCCAGTCGGCGGTGCCGCCGACGTAGGGGACGCCCGAGTAGAGGTGGTCGGTCATCCAGTCGACGGCGTGGTTCACCGGCTCGGCGATGTGCACGGTCCAGGCGTCGGGCCAGTCGAGGCGCCCCGCGAGCCGGCCGGCCACCGCCACGGCGACGGCCCCGGCGACCGGGTACGCCCAGTGCGGGCCCTTCGCCTCGGTGTCCGCCCCGAGCCGCTCCCCCGCCGCGGCGGTCACCCGGTCCAGGACGACGGCGAGCAGCACGATCGGGATGCCGGCCGCGAGGGCGGCGCCCACGTCGACGGAGGCGAGGGCCTGGTAGACGCGGTCGCCGAGACCGCCGGCGCCGATCACGGAGGCGATGACCGCCATGGACAGCGCCATCATGATCGTCTGGTTGAGGCCGAGGAGGAGTTCCTTGCGGGCCAGCGGCAGGCGGGCGGTGAGCAGCCGCTGGCGGGCCGTGGCGCCGAGCGAGGCGACGGCCTCCATGACGCCGGTGTCCGCGTCGCGCAGGCCGAGCGCGGTGAGCCGGGCCATGGGCGGGGCGGCGTACACGACCGTGGCGAGGACGGCCGCGGGGACGCCGATCCCGAAGACCAGCACGACGGGCAGCAGGTAGGCGAAGGCGGGCAGCACCTGCATGGTGTCGAGGACCGGGCGCAGCGCCCGGAAGGTGCGGTCGGACAGGCCCGCCGCGAGGCCGAGCAGCAGACCGAGCACGACGGAGACGACGACGGCGACCACCATGAGCGCCAGGGTCTGCATGGTCGGCACCCACATGCCGAGCAGCCCGCAGGCGAGGAACGCGGCGGCCGTGCCGAGCGCGAGCCGCACCCCGGCGACCCGCCAGGCGACGGCGGCCGCGACGGCGGTCACGCCGGCCCAGCCCGCCGCGAGCAGCACCAGGTAGACGGCGCGCACGGAGAGCACGACGGCGTTGCTGACGTGGCCGAAGAAGTACAGGAACAGCGGGTGGCTGTCGCGGTTGTCGACGATCCAGTCGCTGGTCGTGCCGAGCGGTCCGGTGAGGTCGACGGTCAGCGCGTGCGGCCAGGAGCCGCTCGACCAGCGGGCGTCGAGCAGCGGGACGGCTACGGCGGCGATCACGGCGAGCAGCAGGAGCTTGCCGGCGGCCCGGTGGCGCAGGAGGTTCCTGGCCCGGTCCGCCGGGCCCGTATGGCCGACGGGCGCGGTGGCGGTGGCCATCAGAGGGCCCCCTCGCCGTCGCCGGACCGGTCCGTGCCGGCCACCACTCCGAGCAGCGCCTCCGAGTCGACGACCCCGACGCACCGGCCGTCGTCCACCACGCGCGCCGGGCAGCCGGAGCGGGCGACGGCCTCGATGGCCTCCGAGACCGTCGCCCCGGGGGCGACGGCCGGGCCGCGCCCCGCCTCGGCGGCGGACGCGGCGCGCATCGCCGACCGTACGGTCATGACCTGCTCGCGCGGCACGTCGCGGACGAACTCGCGGACGTAGTCGTCGGCGGGCGAGCCCACGATCTCCTCGGGGGTGCCGAGCTGGACGATCCGCCCGTCGCGCATCAGGGCGATGCGGTCGCCGAGACGCAGCGCCTCGTTCAGGTCGTGGGTGATGAAGACCATCGTGCGGCCCTCCTCGCGGTGCAGGCGGATGACCTCCTCCTGCATGTCGCGCCGGATCAGCGGGTCGAGCGCGCTGAACGGCTCGTCGAACAGCAGGACTTCGGGGTCGACGGCGAGCGCCCGGGCGAGTCCGACGCGCTGCTGCTGGCCGCCGGAGAGCTGTCCGGGCCTGCGCTGCTCCATGCCTTCGAGGCCGACCTTGGCGACGACCTCGGCGGCTCGTTCGCGGCGCTCCGCGCGGCCGACGCCCTGGATCTCCAGGCCGTAGGCGACGTTGTCGAGGACGGAGCGGTGCGGCAGCAGGCCGAAGTGCTGGAAGACCATCGCGGCCCGGCGGCGGCGCAGTTCGCGCAGCCGCCCGCGGTCCATGGCGAGCACGTCCTCGCCGTCGATGGCCAGTTCGCCGGAGGTCGGCTCGATGAGCCGGGTCAGGCAGCGCACCAGCGTGGACTTGCCGGAGCCGGACAGGCCCATGACGACGAAGACCTCGCCCCTGTGCACGTCGAAGCCGACGTCGCGGACGGCGGCGGTGCAGCCGGTGCGGGCGCGCAGGTCGGCGGGCGACAGCGCGGCCAGCTCGGGATCGGCGGGCACGCGCTCGGCCTTGGGGCCGAAGACCTTCCACAGGTTGCGCACGGAGAACACGGGGGACGCGTCCGCCGGCGTCCCGGGGGTCTGCGGGGTTTCCAGGATCGCGGTCATCGGGCCTCGCCTCCGAGCAGATCGGCACATTTCTCGCCGACCATGAGGACCCCGACCATGGGGTTCACGGCGGGCATGGTCGGGAAGACGGACGCGTCGGCGATCCGGATGCCGTCGAGTCCGCGGATACGCAACTGCGGGTCGACCACGGCGAGTTCGTCCTCCGGGTCGCCCATCCGGCAGGTGCCCGCCGGGTGGTACACGGTGTGCGCGACCTGCCGCGCGTATTCGCCGAGCTCCTCGTCGCCGGTGACGTCGGGCCCGGGGCACACCTCGCGCTTGAGCCAGCCGGCCAGCGGCTCGGTCTTCGCGATCTCCCGCGCGATCCTGATGCCGTCGACGAGCGTGCGGCCGTCGTAGTCGTCCTCGTCGGTGAAGTAGCGGAAGTCCAGGGCGGGCTTCTCGGCCGGGTCGGCGCTGGTCAGGTAGAGCCGTCCGCGGCTGTGCGGCTTGGGGATGTTCGGGGTCATCGAGACGCCGTGCTCGGGGCGTTCGTAGCCGAGGCGCTCCGGGTTGTCCGTGAACGGGATCTGGTAGAAGTGGAACATCAGGTCGGGGCCCGGCTGCCGGGGGTCCCGGCGCACGAACAGGCCCGCGTCGGAGTCCATCGCGGAGTTCTCGGGGATGGGTCCGTCGGTCTCCCAGACGATCACCGACTCGGGGTGGTCGAGCAGGTTCTCGCCGACCCCGGGCAGGTCGTGCGCGACGGGTATGCCGAGCCGCTCCAGGTCCTGCCGGGGACCGATGCCGGAGTGCAGCAGCAGCCGCGGCGAGTCCACGGCGCCCGCGCACAGCAGCACCTCGTTCCTGGCCCGTACGAGGGTCTCGGTGCCGTCCTTGCCGCGGACGTGCACCCCCGTGGCGCGGGTGCCCTCCAGCTCCAGCCGGTACGCCCAGGTCTCCAGCAGGATCGTCAGGTTGGGCCGCTCGTCCATGACGGGGTGCAGATACGCCACGGACGCGCTGGAGCGCTTGTTGGTCTCCGGATGGTAGGCCAGGTCGAAGAAGCCGACGCCCTCGGTGAACGGCTTCTTGTTGAAGCCCTCCACGCGCGGCACGCCGAGCGCGGTCTGCGCGGCGTCGACGAAGTCGCGGGCGATGGCGTTCCGGTCCTTCTCGTCCACCGCCACGATGTTGTTCAGGAGCCGCTCGTAGTACGGCTCCATCGGGGCGGCGCCCCAGCCCTGCGCGCCCGCCGTCTCCCACTCGTCCCAGTCGGACGGCAGCGGCTTGAACGCGATGAGCGTGTTGTGGGACGAGCAGCCGCCGAGCACCCGGGCGCGGCTGTGCCGGATGTGCGAGTTGCCGCGCGGCTGCTCGGTGGTCGGGTAGTCGTAGTCCAGCTCCCCGCCGAGCAGGCCCATCCAGCGGCGCAGGGTGAGGACGTCCTCGCGGTCGACGTCGCTGGGGCCGCCCTCGATGACGGCGACGGTGACGTCCGCGTTCTCGGTCAGGCGGGACGCGATGACGGAGCCCGCGGTGCCGCCGCCGATGACGACGTAGTCGTACGTGTTCTCGTGCTCGGACATGAAGAGGTGCTCCTCCGGTCGTACAAGGTGCTGCGCGTAATCGGTCGTGGGTGCGCGGCGGTCGGGGGGACGGTCCGGTCGGCGCGCGCCGGTGTCGGGGGGACGGTCCGGCTGGGGGTGCGTGCGCGCTGTCGGGCGGTCCGGTCGGGTGGTGGTGGCGGGGCCGGTGTCAGCCTGCGAACCAGCGGACGGGCTTCGGCGCGAGGTTCTGGTAGACGTGCTTGGCCTCGCGGTACTCGGCGAGGCCCGCGGGTCCGAGCTCGCGCCCGACGCCGCTCTTGCCGAAGCCGCCCCACTCCGCCTGCGGGAGGTAGGGGTGGAAGTCGTTGATCCAGACGGTGCCGTGCCTGAGGCGTCCGGCGACCCGGCGGGCGCGGCCGGCGTCGGCGGTCCACACGGCGCCGGCCAGCCCGTACTCGGTGTCGTTGGCCAGCGCGACGGCCTCGTCCTCGGTCCGGAAGGTCTCGACGGTCAGGACGGGCCCGAAGACCTCCTCGCGGACCACCCTCATCTCCCGGTGGCAGCCGTCGAGGACCGTCGGCTCGTAGAAGTAGCCGGTGGCCGGCCTGGCCTCGGACGGCTCGGGGCGCTTGCCGCCGCTGCGCAGCACCGCGCCCTCCGCGAGGGCGGACGCGACGTACGCCTCGGTCTTCTCCCGCTGCTGCTCCGAGACGAGGGGGCCGCACTCGACACCGTCCTCGGTGCCGCGTCCCAGCCTGATCCTCCCGGCGCGGGCGGCGAGTTCGGCGACGAAGCGCTCGCGCACGGACTCCTCGACGATGAGGCGGGAGCCCGCCGAGCACACCTGGCCGCTGTGGATGAACGCGGCGTTGAGCGCCTGGTCGACGGCGGTGTCGAAGCCCTCCTCGGTCGCGCAGGCGTCGGCGAAGACGACGTTGGGGTTCTTGCCGCCGAGTTCCAGGGCGACCTTCTTGACGGTGACGGCGGCGGCCTGTGCGACCTTCGTGCCGCTGACCAGGCCGCCGGTGAAGGAGACCAGGTCGACGCCGGGGTGTTCGGCCATCCGCGCGCCGACGGTGTGGCCCGGGCCGGTGACGATGTTGGCGACCCCGGCGGGGAGTCCGGCCTCGACGAGCAGCTCCACGAGGGCGACCGTCGTGAGCGGGGTGATCTCGCTCGGCTTGACCACGAAGGTGTTGCCCGCGGCGAGCGCCGGAGCGATCTTCCAACTGGCCTGGAGCAGCGGGTAGTTCCAGGGGGTGATCAGTGCGCAGACGCCGACCGGCTCGTGCACGACGACGCTGTGGACGTCCGCGGAGCCGGCGTCCACGACGCGCCCGCCGCCCTCCCCGACGACGAGGTCGGCGAAGTACCGGAAGGCGTCGGCGACGCAGTCGATGTCGACGCGCCCCTCCTCGACGGTCTTGCCCGCGTCGCGGCTCTCCAGGAGCCCCAGCTCCTCGCGGTCGCGCACGAGGAGGTCGGCGACGCGGCGCAGCAGGGCCGCGCGCTCGGCGACGGGGGTGCGGGGCCAGGGCCCCTCGTCGAAGGCGTGCCGGGCGGCCTCGACCGCCAGGTCCACGTCCTTCTCGTCACCCTCCGCGACCAAGGCGAACGGCTCGGCATCCGCGGGATCGAGGATCTCGCGCGTGGCACCGGAAGCGGCGTCGCGCCACTGCCCGCCCGCGTGGATGGTCTGCTGTGCCTGTCGTTCGGTCTGTCGCGCCATGAGCGGCATCGCCTTCCGTTCCTGTTTCCTGCCCCTGCGTCACGCTCGGTCACCCTTGGGGGCCGTGAGCACCTGCCCATCGGCCCCTCATGCATGCGAACCCCTGGCCGAAAGTGCGCGGGGTCACTGAATAACCACGGGAAATGGGGTCACCGCCCGGCGAAACGGGGCATACCGTGCCACTCAGGGGCCCTTTCGCGGCCCTGCGCCCCCGCGCAGCCATGGACACACGGCCTTTTCTTTGACTAAGGTCAAAGAAATATGGAGCCAGTCTCAGTGGACGACGTACGGACGCTTCGCCGCTTCAACCGGTACTTCACCCGGCGGGTCGGAGCGCTCGACGAGCACTACCTCGGCCGGGAGCGTCCGCTCGGCGAGGCGCGCCTGCTCTTCGAGGTGGGCGAGGGCACCTCGCTGCGGGAACTGCGGTGCAGGCTGGGGCTCGACGCCGGGTACCTGAGCCGGATGACCAAGACCCTGCAGGCCCAGGGACTGATCCGGGTGACCGTGCACCCCGACGACAGCCGGCTGCGCGTGGCGGAGCTGACGGCCGCCGGGCGCGCGGAGGTGACGGAGCAGAACCGGCGGGCCGACGGGCTCGCCGCCGGGCTGCTGCGGGGGCTCAGCGAGAAGCAGCGCGGCGAGCTGACCGCCGCCGTCGCCGTCACCGAGCGACTGCTGCGGCTCGCCGCCATCGCCGTCGAGGTCGTCGACGGCGCCTCCCGCGACGCGCGGACGTGCCTCGCGGCGTACGCGGCCGACCTCGACGCGCGCTTCCCGGAGGGCTTCGACGCCTCGGCGCTGGTCCGGCCGACCGAGGTCTCGGGCCGGGCGGGCGCCTTCGTCGTGGCGTACGAGGAGGGGCGGCCCGTGGGGTGCGGGGCGCTGCGCCGGCTCGGACGAGGCGTGGGCGAGATCCGGCACGTGTGGGTCACCCCGGACGCGCGGCGGCTCGGACTGGCCCGGCGCATCCTGCGGGAGCTGGAGCGCCAGGCCCTGGAACGCGGCCTCGGCACCGTGCGGCTCGACACGCACGCCGTCCTCACCGAGGCCCAGGCCATGTACCGGGCCTGCGGGTACACGGAGATCCCGCGCTACGACGACAACGTCTACGCCGCCCACTGGTTCGAGAAGCGCCTCGGCCGCACGCCGGGCCGGCCGGGTTCGCGTATCCCGGGCTGACGGGTCGCGCGGCCGGCCGGTCAGGCGCTCGGGCAGCTCGCGCCCGTCGGGCAGAACGAACTGAGCGCCGCCCGCAGCGGACTCAGCACGTCCGTCCCCTCGGCGCCGACGGAGCGGATCGCGTACGCCGTGCCGTCCGCCGCCTGGAAGCGGTGGTCGACGACCTGGAGGGCGCCGTCCTGCACGTCGTCGTAGCGGTAGCCGATCTCGGCCCAGTCGTCACCGGACTGCCGGTCCAGGACGCGGTAGCCGGCCAGCTTGGTGACGAACCCGAACGAGGGGTCGTTCTCGGCCTGGTACAGCGAGTCGGCCGGGCTGCTCTCGATGACCTCGAACAGTTCCAGCTCGGCGCCGCCGCCGGGGGCTGTGTAGTGGACGACGGACGGCTTCCCCGCGCGCCGGTCCACCGAGCGGACCCAGCCCTCCGGCACGTCGACCGTGTAGCCGACGGCGTCCACCGACCGGCTGTAGCCGGGGGACGGTGACGCGGAAGGGCTCGCCGTGGGCGACCCGCCCTCCGCGAGGGTGCCCCCGCCCTCCTCGCTCCCCGATCCCTGGGCCGAGGGGACCCCCTGCGTGGCGGTCACCGTCACCGACGACCGCGCCCCGCCAGCCCGGTCGGTGGAGTCGTCGCGGTTCAGCGCCCACACCCCGCCGCCGACGCCCCCGGCGAGCAGCGCCACGGCGACGATGACGAGGAGCAGCCTGCGTGGGCTGCCCGGCCCGGGCGGTGGCGGACCGGTGCCGGGCACGGGTGCACCCCACGACTGCGGCCCCGCGTAAGGGGGTTGGGGCTGCGGCGGGGCCTGCGGCTGCCCCTGCGGAGGAGGGGGCGGCGGGGGCTGCGGGAACACGGCCGACTGCGTCTGCGCCGACGCCCACCACTGCTGCTGCGGATCCCGCGCCGCCCCGCCCGGGCCCGCGCCGTCCGGCCCGCCGCCCTCCCGCTCCGGGTCCCGCGCCGGCCCGGCACCGCCCGGCCGTCCGGCCGACCCGCCCGCTCCGTCGTCGTCCACCCACCGCTGGCCGTCGGCGTCCCACCGCTGTCGCATGTCGTTCCCCATTCCTCACCCCCCGCGATCGCACGCGACCCGGGCCTGACCGGCGGGGTGCCCCTCGGATCACCCCGGGTGCCGCAGCGGCAGCCGTTCCCAGCGGCACCACGGCCACCGGACGCCCGCCCGCCACGGACCCCCTTGGCCCGAACAGCTGGTCCTAGCGCGCGAGTTGCGCGATCGCCTGCACCACGGCCGCCGTCGACGCCAGCCCGGCCACCGCGGCTGCGGCGGTCTCCAGCCGCAGCCGCAGCCGTCCGAGCCGCTGCGGATCGACCTCTCCGGTCCGCTCGATCTCCCCCTGTACGACGGCGAGTTCACCGTCCAGTACGGCCGTCCCCTCGGTCCGCGTGAGCAGCGGCAGATGCTCCCGCAGGGTGCGGACGGCCTCCAGCAGCGCCTCGGTCGCCTCGTCGGCCGCCGTCCGCGGTGCCTCGCGGTACTCGGCCCTGCCGTGGTCGCCGAAGCTCACCGCGCTGCGGTCGATCCGGCCGACCCGCCCTCCCGTGCCGTCGCTCATCCCGTGTCCCCTTCCCCGTAGACCGCGCCCCCGCCGCCTGTCGTGACGGCGCTCCTGCTGATCCGGCCCACCGCGGTCCCGCCGCTCATCTGCCCGATGAACTGGCCGCCCGCGGCGACGTTGACGATGTTCTGCTCGAAACTGCCCGTCTCGCAGCCGCTGCGCCGCAGCGCCTCGCGCACCCCGCTCGCGATGCGGTCCTCGACCGTCTTGACGTACCGGCTGACGTCCATCTCCTGGAACAGTGACAGCCGGTCCGTGCTGCCCAGCTCCCGCACGGAGAGCAACGGCGCGTCGGGCGGCGCCTGTTCGGGGTGGGCCAGCCAGGTCCGCAGGCACTGGGCGAGGGTGCGGACGGCGGAGATCCCGGCCACGACGTTCGTCGCGGGTCCGGACAGCAGCGTCCGTACGCCCTCGCGCAGCGCCTCGTCCTCGCGGCGGGCCGCGATGAGGTCCACGTGCCGGTACTCCTCCGCGATCGGGCCCAGGACGTGCGGCACGACCTCCAGGACCAGCATCCGGCCCTGGGTGTGGACGCGGACCAGCACCGAGACCACCACCTGCTCGTGCCAGGCGCCGACCCGGACCCGGAGGAAGTGCCGGCGCGCCTCGCCGCCCTCGTCGACCGCCCCCTCGACGTGCGTCCGGACCGAGGCGGCGTCGTACACCCCCTCGCCGCGGCCGACCCCGGAGGGCAGGTAGACGAACTCCTCGATCTCCAGGTCCTTGAGCCGGTCTCGGCTGGTCAGCGCCGCCGACTCGCGCAGCGCCTCCAGCTTCGGGCGGACCAGGTCGATGATCTGGCGGTTCGTGAGCCGCACCCGGGCCGGGCCGCCGGCCTCGTCGTCATCGGCCTCGTGATCGTCCGGCAGACCGCCGCCGTACCCGTCGGGCAGGCCCCCGTTCAGGCGCCCGAGCCGCCTGGCCGGGGTGATCTCCATGGCGAACGACCAGGGCTCGTGCGGTTTCCCGGCGCCCACGAACGGCCGGTGGGCGTCGTAGAGCGCGACGCCCGCGTGCTGCTCCCACGTGATGGCGCGGGCGACCCGCACCTGGCGCTCGCTCCCGGCGGGCGTCGCGGGCGCCGTACCGGGGAAGGCGTCCCGGCCCAATTCCGTGCGCATCACCTCGGCCACGCGGGAGCGGTGCACCCAGGTGGCGAAGGTGATCGCGAGCGGGAAGAGCAGCGGGAACGGATCGTCCGGGAGCCGGTGGAGCGCGTACCCCCAGTAGACGAGTTCCAGGCCGCGGGCCAGCAGCGTGAGCCCCCAGGCGGTCGCCCGCCGGGGCAGCCGGAGCCGCCTGGACTCCGCACGGCTCACCGCGTACATGGTCGTGCCCTCGCCCGAGGCCGCCCCTGCCGCCCAGAGCAGCCCGCACACGCCCGCGTAGAAGAAGACGGTGGAGGCGCTGAGCAGCGCGTCGAGTTCCGCGAGGCCGGGGACCGGCTCTCCGGCGGACTCCATGGCGTGCCCCGCCATCGCCGCCTCCGCCGCGAGGAAGACGACCCAGACCGCGCACAGGAACAGCGCGGTGGACACCTCCTGCTGCCGTGCCCGCACGGCGTGCGCGAGCACCGAGACGACGTCGACGCCCAGCGACGGAGCGGCCGGCCGCTCCTCGTGTCCGATGAGTTCGTCGATGACGCGCGCCCTGAACCGCGTGTCCAGATGTACCCCGGCGCACAGCAGCCGCGTGGACTCGCTGTGCGCGTACCGCCGATCCGATCCCGTCAACGGGACCACCCCCGCCATGTCTCCCCCGGCCCCGCCGGTGAACCCCCGGCGGACCGTCCGTCACGACGATAGCGAGGGTTACTCCCGTTCCAGTGCCCATATGCCGACAAAGCACATACGTTCGATACGTACTTTCCGTACGCATGCGTCAGCCCCCACCGGAGTGCTTCCCGGTGGGGGCTGACGGAGTGTGAGCCGGCTGGGCGGGGCCTAGAGGAGGCCGAGACCGCGGACCGCCTCGCGCTCCTCCTCGAGCTCCTTGACGGAGGCGTCGATCCGGGCGCGGGAGAACTCGTTGATGTCCAGGCCCTGGACGATCTCGTAGGAGCCGTCCTTCGTGGTGACCGGGAAGGAGGAGATGAGGCCCTCCGGGACGCCGTAGGAGCCGTCCGACGGGATGCCCATGGAGGTCCAGTCGCCGTCCGCGGTGCCGTTGACCCACGTGTACACGTGGTCGATGGCGGCGTTGGCGGCCGACGCGGCCGAGGACGCGCCGCGGGCCTCGATGATCGCGGCACCGCGCTTGGCGACGGTCGGGATGAAGTCCTCGGCGAGCCACTTCTCGTCGTTCACGGTCTCGGCGGCGTTCTTGCCGGCGACCGTGGCGTGGAAGATGTCCGGGTACTGGGTGGCGGAGTGGTTGCCCCAAATGGTCAGGCGCTTGATGTCGGCGACCGTCGTGCCCGTCTTCTTCGCGAGCTGCGTCAGCGCGCGGTTGTGGTCCAGGCGGGTCATCGCGGTGAAGCGCTCGGCCGGTACGTCCGGGGCGGCGGCCTGGGCGATCAGGGCGTTGGTGTTGGCCGGGTTGCCGACCACGAGGATCTTGACGTCGTCCGCAGCGTGGTCGTTGATGGCCTTGCCCTGCGGCTTGAAGATGCCGCCGTTGGCCTCCAGGAGGTCACCGCGCTCCATGCCCTTGGTGCGGGGGCGGGCGCCGACGAGCAGACCGACGTTGGTGCCGTCGAAGGCGACGTTCGGGTCGTCGGTGATGTCGATGCCCTGGAGGAGCGGGAAGGCGCAGTCGTCGAGCTCCATCGCCGTGCCCTCGGCGGCCTTGAGCGCCGGGGTGATCTCCAGCAGGCGCAGCTTGACCGGAACGTCAGCGCCGAGCAGCTGGCCGGAGGCGATGCGGAAGAGCAGTGCGTAGCCGATCTGGCCGGCCGCGCCGGTGACGGTGACGTTCACGGGAGTGCGGGTCATGGCGTTCTCCGTATGACAGCTGGCGGTGGGGCGTCCCTGCCCCGGGTGCAGGATCCCCGCCGCCGCCCGGATGGCCGGCGCCGACCGCCGCAATGATCGATCAGGGGTACAGATGATCGATCTCTCGGCGTCAAGAGAGATCCGCGGTCAGGCTATCGCGCATCCGCGGCGCCGTACGGCCGGGTCTCGTGTGGCCCGTCCCACAGCCGCCGTACGGGGCACGAAAGAGGCGGCCGCCCGTCCGGGAGAGGGGGACGCGGCGGCCGCCGGGGGGTACCGGGGTGGCCGGGAAGGGGGGTCTGTCTCCCGAACGCAACCGGATCCCGTGGGGGTACGGTTCGCCTGCCCCGCCCGGCGTGGGCCATTCCCCCGTACGGCGATGTTTTTCCGCACACCAGCGCGCGGGGGCACCGCGCGCGCCCCCGCGTACGCCGTCACGCCTACCGAGTGCAGCCCTTCTGCCCCGACTTGAGGGTCGCGCAGGCCTTCGCGTCACCGGCGTCCCGCACGGCCACCATCGGGGTGTACGCGTCGGTGTCCCCGTCGACCGAGCCCCGCTGCGCGGCCGCCGCCGCGGAGGACACCTCGACCCGGTCGCCCTGTGCCGCCTGGGTGATACGGGCCCAGGCGGCGCCGCAGGTCTTGCTGTAGCGGACCTCGACGAGGGTCGCGCCGACGGTGACGCTGCTGGTGGTCCTGGCCAGTTGACCTCCGCAGTCCATGCTCTCCGGGTCCTTGCCGGTGCAGCCCTTGCCGCTGCACTTCACCCCGGCCGGCAGGTCGGCGCGGGTGCTCGCGGAGGCGGCGGGCGTCCTGGGCGCGCCCTCGTTCCCCCCGTCCCCGCCACCGTCCCTGAGCAGGACGGCCGCCGCGATCACCGCGAGCGTGCCGACGGTGCCCGCGAGGAACATCGTGACGCGCCGCCTGCGCCGGGCGCCGTCGGGTGAACCGCCGTCCGGCGGCCGGGTGTCGGCCGGCGCGGACGGGCGGGGCGGCGGACCGGTGAGCCCCCACCCACCGCCGCGCCCGGACCCGCCGGAGCCGCGCGCCCCGTCACCGCCGGACCCCCGCGAGGCGTCCTCCACGTCCCGCGACGACGGCTGGGGCGGCACCGTGGGCATCACCCCGGCCGGTCCGGCGATCCCCGGTGTAGCCGTCGCGCTGCCGCCCCTGCGGGCCTGTCTGCCGCCCGTACCGCTGCCCGGCGGCGGCCCGAACTCCCCGAGCGCGGCGCGCGCCTGGGAGATCCGGATCGCCTCCATGGTCATGTCGTGGCGCATCTCCGAGCGGCTCCAGGCGCGCTCGGCCAGCTCCCACATGGTGACCAGGTGCAGAGGGCTGGTGCCGGTGACCTCGGCCAGCGCGACGATCGCCCCCTTGGGCGCCAGCAGCCGGCCGTTCAGATACCGCTCCCAGGACGTCTTGCTGTACCCGGTGCGGTCCGCCACCGCCGCGACGCTCAGCCCGCCGCGGTCGACGAGCCTGCGCAGCTGACCCGCGAACTCCTTGACCTGCGGATCGAGTTCATCCGGCAGGGCCTTCCAACGAGGCATTGCCTCCCCCTCTTTTCCCCCCGTACGAGCCTGATCTCCGCCGCGCCTTCCCGCGCGAGGCGCCCTGTGCCGAGTCCCCGTTCTGGCTACCCACAGGGATGCTCCGGGCGAGGCTCTCAGTTCCCGGGGCGGGGGCGCACGGGAGCGTTTCGAGGCGGTCCTCGCACCGTCGCACGCCGCCGGCCGGCGGTCCAGGGCCCATCCACGGCGGCCGTGCCGCGTTCCCGAACCCCTGTCCCTCGCACAGGGGGTCCCGGACCGCCCCGGTCGGACACGCTAGCCCCGCCGCGGGGTGCCGTCGCGGCGGATCCCGAACTTGACCGCACAGCGGCACAAGAGGAGCGCTTGCGCGGTCACTTGGGTCCCGGAACCGACCGGATGCACCAGCAGTCGCACACCGGCGACGGCGGCGGGACCGGGACCGGGTGGCCGGGCCCGGTGAGGGCGGTTCCCGTTGCGGAGCGCGGACACCGTGGCGGAATGGTCACTTCCGTGCCACAGCGAAGGGTCTGCTGTTGAACAGGGCGCTCACCGTGCGTGAGTGTGGAACCCGGGCGGAACACCCGCCCGGCCGCGGCTCGTCCTTACTCGGGGGAGAGGATGGGCCGCGGTCACCCCGCCCCCGGGCGCGGGTCCCGCCCGCCGGACGGGGGCCGCCTCGGACCGGCCGGGCGGACACCGGCTTCGGACCCGGCCGGACGGACGCCGGCTTCGGTCCCGGCCGGGCGGACGCCGGCTTCGGTCCCGGCTGGGCGGCTCAGCCGCCGGGGGTCACCAGCCCCGACTCGTACGCCACCACCACCGCCTGGGCCCTGCTGTCCAGGTCCAGCTTGGTCATGGTGCGGTTCAGATGCGTCTTGACGGTGGCCTCGCTGATGTAGAGGCGGTCGGCGATCTCCAGGTTGGACAGTCCGCGGGCGGTGAGTTCGAGGACCTCCCTCTCGCGCGAGGTCAACGCGGCGAGATCCGGCGGGGGTTCACCGCCGGACGCGGAGCCGCCCTGCCGGGCGAAGGCCTCCACCAGGCGGCGGGTGACGCTCGGCGCGAAGAGCGCGTCGCCGCCGCCCACCGCGGCCACCGCCGCCAGCAGCCGCTCCGGCCCCGAGTCCTTGAGCAGGAACCCGGAGGCACCGGCCCGCAGCGCCCCGTACACGTACTCGTCGAGGTCGAACGTGGTCAGGACGAGGACGCGCGGGGCCGGTTCGGCGGCCTCGGCGAGGATGCGCTCGGTGGCCCGGATGCCGTCGGTGCCGGGCATCCGGATGTCCATCAGGACGACGTCGGGCCGGGTCTCGGCCGCGAGCCGCACGGCCTCGTCGCCGTCGGCCGCCTGCCCCACCACCTCGAAGCCGGGGGCCGCGTCCAGCAGCCCCACGAGACCGGCCCGGATGAGGAACTGGTCGTCGACAACGAGCACCCGAGTCATCCGGTGCGCCTTCTCCGCCGGGCGTGGAGGCCGGCTCCGCTGCGCGTGCGTGATCCGCTCATGGCGTCCGGTCGTCCCCCTGGCGTGCGGCCTGCCCCGACGTGGGGAGGGTCAGCCGCACGGCGAACCCGCCCCCGCTCCGCGGGCCGATGCTGATCGTCCCGCCGTAGAGCTTGGCGCGCTCCCGCATGCCGATCAAGCCGTGCCCGCCGACAGCCGGGACTCTGTCCTGAATCACCCCCTGCCCGTCGTCCGTGACGCGGACCGTCACATCGTGGCGTCCGTAGGCGACTTCGACGGTGGCCCCGGCGCCGCGGGCGTGCTTCAGGACGTTGGTGAGCGCCTCCTGCACGACGCGGTAGGCGCAGAGGTCGACGCCGGGAGCGAGCGGGCGCGCCGTGCCCTCGACGCGCAGGTCGACGGGGACGCCGCCGGCCCGGACCCGCTCGACCAGTTCGCCGAGCCGGGCGAGGCCGGGCATCGGGGCGGCGGGGCGGGCGTCCGGGTCCCGCAGGTCCTCCTCGCGCAGCACCTGGAGCATGCGCCGCAGTTCGTCGAGGGCCTCGGCGCTCGTCTGCGTGATGGTGCCAAGCGCCGAGCGGGCGGTGGACGGATCGGAGTCGAACACGAAACGCGCGAGGCCCGCCTGCACGGAGATCACCGACATGTGGTGGGCGACGACGTCGTGCAACTCCCGCGCTATACGGCCGCGTTCCTCGGCCACCTCGCGGCGGGCCCGCTCGGCCTGCTCGGCGCGCAGCTCACGCGTCAGCTCGGCGGACCGCCGGGCCACGTACCCGAAGCGCCACAGCACGGCGGAGAAGAGCAGGGCCTGGCCGACGACGGACGCCATGGCGCCGCTCTCGCTGACGACGCCCGCGTAGACCCACATCGCGACGAGCAGACCCGCGCAGACGGCCGTGGTCCGCGCCGGGCGCAGCGAGGCCACCGTGTAGAGGGCGAGCATGGGCCCGAACGTGCACACCACCGGCCAGTGGCCTGTGGTGATGTACGCGGCGGCGGCGGCCTCCACCACGGCGAAGACGGCGAGCGGCGCCCTGCCACGGAACGCCGTCGGCAGATGCGCGAGGGCCACCAGCGCGTACGCGGGTCCGTCGAGCGCGGGCCAGCCCTGGCGCACCGACTCCCCGCCCAGCAGGACGGCCACGGTCACCATGGCCACCGCGATCAGCGTGTCGACGGCGAACGGACGGGACGGCCGGATGCGCATCGCCGCAGCGTAACGCCGCCTCCCGGACAGCGGCGTCAACCTTCCGCGGTACCGCGGAAGTTGCAGGAACCGGGGGGCTACCACCGCGGGTGCGGCCGGAGTTCGGACCACCGGTGGACGCGTGGCGCGGGCGGCGGCGCCTACGTTCGGGGGCAGGACGCGGGCGGTGGTCACCGGCACCCGCCGCGTCCGAGGGGAAACCGGAGCCCGCGGGGGGCGAGTTCGGCGCCGGGGCCCGTGCCGCCGGGACCACGGACGTCCTCCGGGACCGGCGGTGACGCAGGTGGCCCGCACTCTCCGGGGGAAAGTGCGGGCCACCGGCCGCTCACTGGATCGTGAAGTGCAGCGTGTCGTCCAGGAAGGGGATCTCCAGCAGCGGATTCGGCTGCGCCATCAGCGCGAGCAGCACGATGGCCACGCCCAGCACGCCGTACGTGACCATGTCCGTGAAGCGGGAGCGGACGGCGAGCATGCCCACGTCGGGCACCGCCCAGCGCAGCGCGCCACCGGCCAGCAGGGCCACGCCGATCAGGATGGTGCCGGCGCGGAACGCGTCGAACGCGGTCAGCAGCAGACCGAGACCGACGCCGGCCAGCACGACGAGGATCGGCCACTGGCGGGCGGGCGCGGGAGCGTCCCGGGGTGCCGCCCGGCCGCCGCCCTCGGGCCGCGCGGTGTCCCGCGTGAACAGCGGGAAGCGCCGGGTGGTGCGGCGCGGCCTGCCCTGGGCGTCCGGCGCGCTGACGGCGTCCCGGACGGTCGGCTCCGCGCTGGTGCCGATCACCTCGTCGATGCTCGCGCCCGACGTGTCCCCGGTGCCCGCGTCCGCCGTGCCGGTGCCGTCCGTGGCCGTCGTGGCCTCGGGACCCGCGGCCGAGCCCTCGGCGGGCGCGGCGTTCTCGGGCCTGCCGTCAGCCGACACTGCGCTCCGCCGCCTCGACCACGTTGACGAGCAGCTGCGCGCGGGTCATCGGACCGACGCCGCCCGGGTTCGGGGAGATCCAGCCGGCCACCTCGGCGACGCCGGGGTGGACGTCGCCCACGATCTTGCCCTCGGCGCTGCGCGAGACACCGACGTCGAGCACGGCGGCGCCGGGCTTCACGTCCTCGGGCCGGATCAGGTGCGCGGAACCGGCCGCGGCGACGATGATGTCGGCCCGCTTCAGGTGGGCGGAGAGGTCACGGGTGCCGGTGTGGCACTGGGTCACCGTGGCGTTCTCGGAGCGGCGGGTCAGCAGCAGCGGCATCGGGCGTCCGATGGTCACGCCGCGGCCGACCACGACGACCTCGGCGCCCTTGATCTCCACGCCGTAGCGGCGGAGCAGGGTCAGGACGCCGTTCGGGGTGCAGGGCAGCGGGGCGGGCTCGTTCAGCACCAGCCGCCCGAGGTTCATCGGGTGCAGGCCGTCCGCGTCCTTGTCCGGGTCCATCAGTTCCAGGATGCGGTTCTCGTCGATGCCCTTGGGCAGCGGGAGCTGGACGATGTAGCCGGTGCAGGCCGGGTCCTCGTTCAGCTCGCGGACGACCGCCTCGATCTCCTCCTGCGTGGCGGTGGCGGGCAGTTCGCGCTGGATGGAGGCGATGCCCACCTGTGCGCAGTCGCGGTGCTTGCCCGCGACGTACTTCTGGCTGCCGGGGTCGTCGCCGACCAGGACGGTCCCCAGGCCGGGCGTGACGCCCTTCTCCTTGAGGGCCGCCACGCGGGCGGTCAGATCGGACTTGATCGCGGCTGCGGTGGCCTTGCCATCGAGAATCTGGGCGGTCATGACCCCATCCTCGCGGATGACCCGGCCCCGGTTCCAATCCGGGCTCCCCTTGCCGCCGCGCGGCCCTCTACCACGCGGGTCCGCCAAGATCATGGATGTTGCACTTGCACAACACATATGGATGACCGCTGGACAAATGAGCGAAAGTTTTAGAACGATGAGCCGCACAGTGCCGCGGGCAGTACCGGGGGGACGGACCGCTCTGTAGAACTCTCCTCCGAACCGTGCCGCGCGTAGTCCCCGCATCAGGCATCGGAGGAACCCCGCCATGAGCTTCGGCGACCCGAACAACCCCTACGGCCCCCCGCAGGGCGGTCAGCAGCCCGGCTACGGCTATCCCCAGGGCGGCGCGCCGCAGCAGCAGCCCGGCTACGGCTACCCGCAGGCCCCGCCGGTCCAGCAGCCGTACGGCGGCGGCTACCCGGGCGGCTACCCCGGCGGCCCGGCCGTGATCCCGGGCGGGGTGAAGGCCGCGCGCGTGATGCTCTTCGTCATCGGCGGTCTGCAGATCCTCGGTGCCATCCTGATCGCGCTGTCCGCGGTGGCCGTCTCCGCCGCGAAGAACGACGAGACCCTCAAGGACGACGTCCAGTTCCAGCAGCTCGCCGACTACTCGGCCGGCGTGCTGTGGGGCGTCACCGTCGCGGTGCTGGCCTGGGGCATCCTCGCCATCTGGCTCGGCGTGAAGGTCGGCAGCGGCGGCAACGGTGTACGCGTCACCATCCTGGTCTTCGGCATCCTCACCGCGATCCTCGGCATCTACCCGTTCATCGTCATCGGCCTGGCGCACACCGTGATGGCGATCCTCATCGCGGTGTTCGTCGGCAAGGAGGACGGCGCCGCCTGGTTCAACCGCCCGCGGTACTGACGGCAGGCGGGTACCGCGGCCGGCCACGGTACGGGGCACACGCACACGACGGCGGCCTCCGGCCCTCCCGAAGGGGAGTGCCGGAGGCCGCCGTCGTACGTGATCCGCCCGACGCGCGCGGGTCAGTGGAAGAAGTGCCGCGTCCCGGTGAAGTACATCGTGACGCCCGCCTTCTCGGCGGCCTCGACGACCTGCTCGTCACGGACCGAACCGCCGGGCTGCACGACCGCCTTGACCCCGGCCGCGGTGAGGATCTCCAGGCCGTCGGGGAACGGGAAGAACGCGTCCGAGGCCGCGTACGAGCCACGGGCACGCTCGGCGCCCGCCCGCTCGACCGCCAGCTTCGCGGAGTCCACGCGGTTGACCTGGCCCATGCCGACGCCGACCGAGCCGCCGTCCTTGGCGAGCAGGATCGCGTTCGACTTCACCGCACGGCACGCCTTCCAGGCGAAGGCCAGCTCGGCGAGCTCGTCCGCGCTCAGCGCCTCACCGGTCGCGAGGGTCCAGTTCGCCGGGTCGTCGCCGTCGGCCTGGAGCCGGTCGGTGACCTGGAGCAGCGCACCGCCGTCGATCGGCTTGACCTCGACCGGGTTGGCCGGCCCGCGGTCCGCCCGCAGCACCCGGATGTTCTTCTTCTTGGTGAGCGCCTCCAGCGCGCCCTCCTCGTACCCGGGCGCCACGATGACCTCGGTGAAGATCTCGGCGACCTGCTCCGCCATCTCCTTCGACACCGGACGGTTGACGGCGATCACACCGCCGAACGCGGACAGCGGGTCGCAGGCGTGCGCCTTGCGGTGCGCCTCGGCGACGTCCGCGCCGACCGCGATGCCGCACGGGTTGGCGTGCTTGATGATCGCGACGCAGGGCTCGTCGTGGTCGTACGCGGCACGGCGCGCGGCGTCCGTGTCCGTGAAGTTGTTGTACGACATCTCCTTGCCGTGCAGCTGCTCCGCCTCGGCGAGGCCGCCCGTGCCGTCGACGTACAGCGCGGCGCCCTGGTGCGGGTTCTCGCCGTAGCGCAGGGTGTTCTTGCGCTCGTAGGTGTGGCCGAGGAACTCGGGGAAGCCGCTGTCGTCCGCGGGGGCGTACCCGTCCGCGAACCAGGAGGCGACGGCCACGTCGTACGCGGCGGTGTGCCGGAACGCCTCGGCCGCGAGCCGCTTGCGGGTGGCGAGGTCGAAGCCGCCGTCCTTCACGGCGGCCAGGACGTCGCCGTACCGGGCGGGGCTCGTGACGACGGCGACCGACGGGTGGTTCTTGGCGGCCGCGCGGACCATGGACGGGCCGCCGATGTCGATCTGCTCGACGCACTCGTCGGGCGAGGCGCCGGAGGCGACCGTCTCGCGGAACGGGTAGAGGTTGACGACGACGAGGTCGAACGGCTCCACGCCCAGCTCGGCGAGCTGCCGGCGGTGGTCCTCAAGGCGCAGGTCGGCGAGGATGCCCGCGTGCACCTTCGGGTGCAGGGTCTTCACACGGCCGTCCAGGCACTCGGGGAAGCCGGTCAGCTCCTCGACCTTGGTGACCGGGACGCCCGCGGCGGCGATCCTCGATGCGGTGGAGCCGGTGGAGACGAGCTCGACCCCGGCCTCGTGCAGCCCGCGGGCCAGCTCTTCCAGACCGGTCTTGTCGTAGACGCTGACGAGCGCCCGGCGAAGGGGCCGCTTGTTGCTGTCGGCGGTCACTGGATAACTACCTTTCGTCCCTCAATGCGATAGCCGTGGCGGGCGAGCCGCCCCACGACATCGACGAGCAGCCTTCGCTCGACTTCCTTGATGCGCTCGTGCAGAGCGGCTTCCTCGTCCTCGTCCCGCACCTCGACCACGCCCTGGGCGATGATCGGGCCGGTGTCGACGCCGTCGTCGACGAAGTGGACGGTGCATCCGGTGACCTTCGCGCCGTACGCGAGCGCGTCGCGTACGCCGTGGGCTCCCGGGAAACTGGGCAGCAGTGCGGGGTGCGTGTTCACGAACCGTCCGCCGAACCGGGCCAGGAACTCCTTGCCGACGATCTTCATGAACCCGGCGGAGACCACCAGGTCCGGCTCGTAGCCGGCCGTCGCCTCGGCGAGCGCCGCGTCCCACTCCTCGCGGGTCCCGTGGTCCTTGACCCGGCACACGAAGGTGGGCAGTCCGGCCTGCCGGGCGCGCTCCAGACCGACGATGCCGTCCCGGTCCGCGCCGACGGCCACGATCTCGGCTCCGTAGGCCTCGGCGCCCTCGGCCGCGATGGCGTCGAGCAGTGCCTGGAGGTTCGTGCCTGATCCGGAGACCAGCACGACGAGGCGCTTGGCCTTGGCCACGGCGGGGCCCTTTCTCGGGGGAGCGTTTTGTACGGTCGTACGAATGCTTCGCGCCCCGGGATACGGGGAAGTCTACGAAGCGGCCGACCGGCAGCAACGATACCGGCACACCGGGCGGCCCCCACGGGACGGGGGCGGGGCCGGAAGGTAGCGTGCGGTGAGGCTCCGTCCCGGGAACGCCGCCCGACGCGGGGAACGCCCCGCACACGTGGGACGTTGACCTGGACGGGCACGCCTGCCCGGGCGCGGGTCCCGGACGTCACGTCGGGGCCGGGCCCCGGCCGAGTGTCGCGGGCACGGGTGCCCGGGACGCGAGTCCCGCACCGCACACCCCGGGGCGAGAGTCCCGGACCCGGACCGCCGGGGCGCGAGCCCCGGCCTCGAACACCCGGGGCGGACGCCGTGAGCGCAGAGCTCGCGGCCACCCCGCCCGCCAGAACCACTTAGGGGAAGACGCACACCTGATGCCGGACCGCAGTCTCCGACTCCCTCCGCTCCTGCTGCGCGAGCGGCGCCCTTCGCCCATGTCGCCGCAGGAGAACGGGGACGCCCCCAGCCCCGGGCCCGGGTCCACCGGCGGGCGCGACGGCTCGGGCGGCCGCGACTCCTCGGGCGAGCGTGACTCCTCCGGCGGACGCGACTCCTCGGGTGCGGACTCCGGTTCGGGGTCCGACGGGGACCACAACCCGTTCGCACCGCCGCCCGAGGGCACCCCGGACCGGCCGTGGCAGCCCCGCCGGCCCGCCGACCAGGGCGGCGCCGAGGGCGACCAGGACGAGAGCGGGCGCTCCCCCTGGGGCAGCCAGTGGAGCGACCGCCAGCCCGGGCCCGCGCAGGGCGGCGGCTTCGGCGACCGCCCCGGCGCCCCCGGCCAGGGCGGCCAGAACGGCGGCCAGGGCGACAACCGCGAGGGCGGACCCGGCGGCTCCGGCAGCGGCATGCGCTGGGACCCCGCGGACCCGGCCCAGCGCCGCGCCCGCTACTCCCTGCTCTCCGGCATGTGGGCCTTCTTCTTCGCGCTCTTCAGCTGGCCGTACGTGGCCCTGCTGCTCGGCGCGCTGGCCATGTACTGGGGTGTCAGCTCCGTCCGCGCCAAGCCCCGCACCCCGGAGCCGGGCACCCAGGCTCCCGAGCAGCCCGCCCGGCCGCAGACGAGCGCCGCGGTGAGCGGCCTGGTCACCGCGTCCCTGGCGCTCGCCATGGTCGCCGCCACCTTCACCGCCCAGCTGGTCTACAGCGACTACTACACCTGCACGAACGACGCCCTCACCGCCACGGCCAAGAAGTCCTGCGACGACCTGCTCCCCAAGGAGCTGCGCGGAATCCTCGGCACGGGCTGACGCCCGGCGGTCCCGGGTCCGGTCAGGACCCGGGGCGCGACGGCGGGTCCGCGGGCGCCGCCGCCTTTTTCAGGGCCGCCCAGCGGGAGGCGCGGGACGCGTCGTCGTGCCAGCCCGGGGCGTCGGACGGCAGCAGGTCGTACGGCGCCAGATCGGGATCGTCGTCCACCGGTACGGATGCCGACCGGGACGTCCGCCGTCCCGTGTCCCGCTCGGGGGTGCGGGCACCGTCCCGTCCGCGACGCGGGCGCTTCCTCCGCCCGAACCAGGAACCGGCCGCCGGCTCGGCCGTCCTCGGAGTACGCCCCCGTGAGGCCGCCCCGCCGGTCGACTCCGGTTCCCCGGGACCGGCCGTGTCGTGCTGCGTCGCGTCCCCGGGGGGCGTGGCGTTCGGGGTCGCCGGGTCGGGGGCCGGGTTGCGGGTCGGGGTCGCCGCTTCGCGGGCTGAATCGCGGTTCGGGGTCGCCTCGTTGCGAGCCGGGTGAGAGGGCGCGTCTGAGGTCGCGGTTACGGCGGAGGTCGGGTGCGCGTCCGAGGTCGCGGCCGAGGTTGGGTGCGCGTTTGAGGGCGTGACCGGGGCCGGCTCCGGCGTTACAGCAGGGGGTACGGGCGACTTTTCCGAGCCCGGGGCCGGGGCCGAGGTTGAGGCCGAGGCCGAGGCCGACTCCGACCTCAACCCCGGCTCCGGTGCTGGTGCCGGTGCTGGTGCCGGTGCCGGTCTCAGTGCCTCCGTGGGCTCCACGCCGGGCTCGCCCGAAGCCGCGTCCTTCAGCGTCCCGGCCTCGCCCGGTCCCGAGTACAGGTCCGCCATCGCCTTCGTTCCCTGGGCACCTGTGCCCGCGTCCCGTACCGCGCCGGCCGCCGGTTCCGGACCGGGGTTGCCCGCGTCCCGTACCGCGCCGGCCGCCGGTTCCGGACCGGGGTTGCCCACGTCCCCCACCCCGGACGCCGGTTCCCGACCGGGGCCGCCCGGGTCCCGTACCGCCGGGGGCGGCACCACCGGCTCACGCTTCGCCGGGCTCCCCGGCGTCGGGGCTCCCGTCGAGGGGCCCTTCGACGCCTGCTTCCGCCTCGACTTGCGCCCCGGCTTCGGGGCCGGGACCGGCACCGTCCGCTTCGGCTCGGCGGCGGCCGGCTGCTGCTCCTGCTCGCGCGGCTCCCGAAGCCACCAGCCCCGCAGGACCAGCGCCACCGGAATCCCGGCCAGGGCGGTCCACCCGGCGGCGGCGCCCCCGGCCTGCCACCAGACCGGACCGAACCGGGCCAGGGCGGCCACGCCCAGCGGTCCGCCCGCGGCTCCGGCGAGCAGCGCGAGCACGAGCCCGCACACCGCGGCGGCGGCTGCGGTGATACCCATCGTGCGCCGCCAGGGCCAGGCCGCCGCCCGCTCCCGGGAGGCGGATCTCGCCACGTACCACGCCACGGTCACCCCGCCGGCCAGCGGAACCACCGCGGCCAGCCAGCCCAGCGGCGTCCCCGCGTCCTGCGGAACCGCGGCCAGCAGCGGGAACGGCGGCAGCGGAGGCCCTGTCACCGCGTCGGACAGCGGCGCCGCCACCTGCCCCGCCCCCAGCGCGAACCCGGGCCCGAGCCCGTACGCCGCCGCCCACACCGCCGCGTTCGGCACGAGGGCGAGACACAGCAGCAGGACCGCGAAGCGCCCCGACCACACCCCCGTGAGCTGTGCGAAGGAGGCGCGGGCCGGCCCCCCGTGCCACAGCAGGGAGACCGCGACGAGCAGCGCGCCGGCGCCGACCAGGGCCGCCGCCCCCGCACCGGCCGCCCGCAGCACGGCCGCCAGCCTGTCCCGTTCCTCGGGCGCGACGACGGCGAGGACGAGACGGCGTACGCCGGAGGGAAGCCGGCCGAGCCCACGGCGCACGGCCGGGGGCAGGTGCCCCTCCGGAGGGCCGTTAGCCGCCCACACCCCGGCCCCGGCGGCGGAGGCAGCCAGCACCGGCAGGCACAGCACGGTCCAGATCCAGGAAGGACGCGGCTCCCCGCCCGACGCGTACAGCGCCACCGGACCGCCGACGGCGAGATAGCCGACGACCACACCGGCCCACGCCGTACGGGGGACCTGCACGGACTCCACCGCGTCCCGCGCCGCCCGGTACAGCAGCCAGGCGGGCAGCGCGACCAGCAGCAGCGGGGTCACGCCGACGGGGGCGGGGACGCCGGAGAGGGTCTCGGTGCGGACGAGTTCGACACCGTGGGCCAGCAGCCAGAGGGCCGCGGCGACGTGCAGGGCGCCGCTCGGCCCGCTGTCCGGATACGGGGAGCTGATCCACAGCACCATGACGAGCACGGCGAGCGAGCCGAGGCCGAGCCCCGCCGCGAGGGCGCCGCCCAGCGCGCCCGTGCCCAGGCCCGGGGATCGGTCGCGCCACCTGAGGCGCAGGTACGACAACGACGAACTGCGGTCGGTCAGATGGGTCACGCACGCCATGCTGCCAACGACACGCGCTTTATCCCCGTAACAGGCAAACCCCGGATGTGTCGCTCAATATACGTTTATGTACTTTTTCGCACGAAGGGGCGCCCGGTGACGCAGAGTCCTGCCACCCCTCTTCCGTCCCCCAAGCGGCGCCGACGCCTGCGTGAGGCGGCCGGGCTGACCCAGGCACAGATCGCGGCCCGCCTGGGCGTGAGCCGCGAGACCGTGCGTGCCTGGGAGAGCGGGCGCTCGGCGCCGCGCGGCCGCAAACGGGAGGCGTACGCGAAACTGCTGGCCGAACAGGAGGCGGGGTGCGCGCCCGAGTCCGTGGCGGACGACACTGGCGAGCGGGTCCAGCGGTCCCAGCTCGTCCTCGTGCCCGCCGGCACAGTCGGCGACGCCCTCGTGTCGACGGACACGGACGGTGCGGGATCAGTCGGCACCACATCCTCGCCGGCCGGGCAGGACGCGGGCGCGGACGGGCGGGGCCCTGAGGGCAAGGGATCTGACGGCGACGAACCTGACGGCCGAGACCGTGACGGCGAGGACCGCACCGACGGCCACGACGACGCTGACGGCGGGGACCGTGACGACCAGGACACCGACGGACCAGTCACCGGCGGTGGGGATGGCAGCGACGGGGACACCGGCGAGGGGGACCCGGACGATCCGGCCGGCGTTCCGGTGGAGGGCGAGGGCGATTCCGGCGGGGACTCCGAACCCCCGTCCCGCCAACGGCTTCTGACGCCCACTCAGGCGTTCGACGCCCTCTACGAGTTCTGCGCCCCCGCCCTCGTACGGCAGACGTATCTGCTCACCGGGCGGCGTGAGCTGGCGCGCGAGTCCGTGGAGCGGGCCTTCCAAGTGGCCTGGCAGCGCTGGCCGGAGGTGGCCGTCGACCGGGATCCGGCCGGATGGGTGCGGGCGACGGCGTACGAGTACGCGCTCTCCCCCTGGCACCGGCTGCGGCTGCGCCACCGGCATCCCGAGGCACCACCCGCCGACCCGGCCGACCGCGCGCTGCTCGCCGCCGTCCTGAAACTGCCGCCCGTCTACCGGCGCACCCTGCTCCTCTACGACGGCGTCGGCCTCGACCTGCCCGAGACCGCGGCCGAGACGGAGGCGAGCACCCCCGCGACGGCCAACCGGCTGCTGCACGCGCGGGAGGCCATGGCCACGTACCTGCCGGAGCTCTCGGCGCCCGAGGAACTGCACCGCCGCCTCGCGGCGCTGGCCGGCTCGGAACGGCTGCGGGCGGCCAAACCGGTGGCGGTGCGCACCGGCAGCGAACGCCGTGCCCGCAGCTGGACCCGCGCCGCCATCGCCGTCACCACGCTCCTCGTCACCACCACGACGCTGACCCTGGCCACCGCCCCCGACCACTACGAGCCCCCGCTGTCCCCGGGCGAGACGGTGCGGGGGGTGCCGCCGCGCGCGGCCCCCGGCACGCTCTCCCAGGAGGAGTTGGACCTGCGCACCAAGCTCAGGTCGGAGACCGAGAACGGCCCGGGAAGACTCGTCCCGCAGGGCAGGTGACCCCGGGACACCGGGACACCGGGACACCGCCGAGGCCGCCCGTCCGGTGGGCCGGACATGCCGGTGGGCCCGCACCCCGACAGGGGTACGGGCCCACCCGGTGTTCATGCCGGACTCAGCCGAACACGGCCGGAGTTCAGCCGGCGAGGATCTCGCGCGCCAGCTTCGCCGTCTCGGTCGGCGTCTTGCCGACCTTGACACCGGCGGCCTCGAGGGCCTCCTTCTTCGCGGCGGCCGTGCCGGAGGAGCCGGAGACGATGGCGCCGGCGTGGCCCATGGTCTTGCCCTCGGGCGCGGTGAAGCCCGCGACGTAACCGACGACCGGCTTCGAGACGTTGGCCTTGATGAAGTCGGCCGCGCGCTCCTCGGCGTCGCCACCGATCTCACCGATCATCACGATCAGGTCGGTGTCGGGGTCGGCCTCGAACGCGGCGAGCGCGTCGATGTGCGTCGTACCGATGACCGGGTCGCCACCGATGCCGACGGCGGACGAGAAGCCGATGTCACGCAGCTCGTACATCATCTGGTACGTCAGCGTGCCGGACTTCGAGACCAGGCCGATGCGGCCCGGCTTCGTGATGTCGCCCGGGATGATGCCGGCGTTGGACTGGCCCGGCGTGATGAGGCCGGGGCAGTTCGGGCCGATGATGCGGGTCTTGTTGCCCTTGGCCTTCGCGTACGCCCAGAAGGCGGCGGAGTCGTGCACCGCGATGCCCTCGGTGATGACGACCGCGAGGGGGATCTCGGCGTCGATCGCCTCGACGACGGCGGCCTTCGCGAACGCCGGCGGCACGAAGAGGACGGACACGTTGGCGCCGGTCTTCTCCATCGCCTCGGCGACCGTGCCGAAGACCGGGATCTCGGTGCCGTCGATGTCGACGGAGGTGCCGGCCTTGCGCGGGTTCACGCCACCGACGATGTTCGTGCCATCGGCCAGCATGAGCTTGGTGTGCTTCATGCCCGTGGCACCGGTCATGCCCTGGACGATGACCTTGCTGTCCTTGTTGAGGAAGATAGCCATGGTGGTCTGGTCCTCTATCCCTTACTTCGCGGCCGCGAGCTCGGCGGCCTTGTCGGCCGCGCCGTCCATGGTGTCCACGCGCTGGACCAGCGGGTGGTTGGCGTCCGACAGGATCTTGCGACCCAGCTCCGCGTTGTTGCCGTCGAGACGGACGACCAGGGGCTTGGTGACTTCCTCGCCCTTGTCGGCGAGCAGCTGCAGCGCCTGGACGATGCCGTTGGCGACCTCGTCGCACGCGGTGATGCCGCCGAAGACGTTGACGAACACGGACTTGACGTCCGGGTCGCCGAGGATGATCTCCAGGCCGTTGGCCATGACCTGCGCGGAGGCGCCGCCACCGATGTCGAGGAAGTTGGCGGGCTTCACGCCGCCGTGGGCCTCACCGGCGTACGCGACGACGTCGAGGGTCGACATGACCAGACCCGCGCCGTTGCCGATGATGCCGACCTCGCCGTCGAGCTTCACGTAGTTGAGGTTCTTGGCCTTGGCCGCGGCCTCGAGCGGGTCGGCCGCGTCCTTGTCCTCGAGCGCCTCGTGCTCCGGCTGGCGGAACTCGGCGTTGGCGTCCAGGGACACCTTGCCGTCGAGGGCCAGGATGTCGCCGGAGGCGACCTTGGCCAGCGGGTTCACCTCGACGAGGAGCGCGTCCTCGGCGACGAAGGTCTTCCAGAGGGTCACGAGGACCTCGGCGACCTTCTCGGCGACCTCGGCCGGGAACTTCGCCTGGGCGACGATCTCGCGGGCCTTCTCGATCGAGACGCCCTCGTTGGAGTCGACCGGGACCTTCGCGAGGGCCTCGGGGGTCTTCTCCGCGACCTCCTCGATGTCCATGCCGCCCTGCACCGAGGCCATGGCCAGGAAGGTGCGGTTGGTGCGGTCGAGGAGGTACGAGACGTAGTACTCCTCGAGGATCTCGGGGGCCGTCTCGGCGATCATCACCTTGTGGACCGTGTGGCCCTTGATGTCCATCCCGAGGATGTCCGTCGCCCGGGCGACGGCCTCGTCCGGGGTGGCGGCCAGCTTCACGCCACCGGCCTTGCCACGGCCTCCCACCTTCACCTGGGCCTTGACGACGGACTTGCCGCCAAGACGCTCGGTCGCCTCGCGGGCTGCCTCAGGCGTGTCGATGACTTCACCGGCCAGCACCGGTACACCGTGCTTGGCGAAGAGGTCCCTCGCCTGGTACTCGAACAGGTCCACGCGCGTCCGTCCCTATCAGTGATCTCGCCGCTCTGCGGTCTGCTATCTCCGTGGGCGTGCCGCGAAGGGCAACGTGACGTCCGCTGTCACAAGGGTGGCGCACACGGTGTCCGAGCGCGCGGCATGTCCGTCCCGCAGGTTATCGCCGCTCGCCTTGGGTCCCTAAATCGCAGATCACACCTGAGCGGTGATACCTGTCACAGATTGTGCCAGGGGCGGGGTCTCACCGGGCTGGGGTTGGCCCGGTGAGACCCCTGGGAAGGCCTCCGACGGCTTCGGAGGTCCCGGCCTCTCGACGGCTTCGAGAGGCCCGGCTCGCCCGGTCCCCACCCCAATGGGGACCGTGCGGGCCTGGCCGCGGGGGGCTCGGTGGACGGACCGACGGCTTTCGGCCGTCCGGGTTCTCGCCCCCGCGGGGTCGGTGGGACGCCGTACGACGGACACGCCCCGGCGTTTGTTCGCCGGTCGCGCGCCGCTCGTCGACGCCGTGCTTCGGGACGGACCGGCCCACGAGGGACCGGGACGGTGGGGAGGGGCCGGCCGGGCTGAGCGGGATCGGACGGGACGGGGCGTCGGACGCCGCCGTGGCCGCTGTCCTGCGGGTGCCGCGGCTGCCGCGGTCGCCTCGGTCGCCGCCGGTACGGCGGTTTCCGCAGGTGAGCCGCTGGTGAGCCGCAGGTGTCGCAGGGGGCCTGGCGAACGTCCTCCGGGTGACTGGTGCGGTCCTGCCGTGAACACGACACCGACACCGACACCGACACCGACACCGGAAGTGTCACCGTCACCGTCACCGGAGTGAGGACGAAACCGTCGGCCGACCTGCGCCGACTCCCGCGAGCGCAGACCCGTTCCCTCCCCACGCGACGGTCGCCGCGTGGGACGGCGGGCT
Source organism: Streptomyces sp. NPDC028308 (assembly GCF_055565855.1). Taxonomy (NCBI): domain Bacteria; kingdom Bacillati; phylum Actinomycetota; class Actinomycetes; order Kitasatosporales; family Streptomycetaceae; genus Streptomyces; species Streptomyces sp. NPDC028308. Next base: position 349,724 of record NZ_JBVHTO010000009.1, on the reverse strand, counting down.
GTCCTAGCCGGGGAACTCGGGGATGTCCCGGTGCCTGTCCCGGGTTCCGGTCACGATGTCGGCCACGGCGGCGCCGGGCACCAGCCGCAGCGGGGCCCGCAGGTCCGACGTGACGGCGTGCGCGGCAGCGTGACGCGGGGCACCGCCGTCGGCCGCCGAACCGTTGTTGAGTACATGGGCCGGGTCGCCGTCGGGCGCCTGGTGCGAGGGCAGCGGCACGGTCCGTACGCCGTCCGCGTACCGCCCGCTCACCTGTCCTTCGCTTCCCACGGCGCCCACGACCGCCGTGCCGGCCCTCGGCCCGTACGCGACCGCCGCACCGACGCCCGCTTCGTCGAGCCCGTGCCCAGCCGTGCCCGGCCGGTCCGTGTGGGCCCCCGGCTCCTGCGGGGACCCGGGGGCGGGTGCCGGGGCGGGGAGAACCTGGTCCGCGCCCGGCAGAGCGGGCAGCTCAGGCGTCTCGGGGAGCCCCGGGAGTCCGGGAAGCTCCGGGAGTCCGGGCACCGAAGGCACCGACGGGCCGGACGGCTCCTCGGGCCACGCCGGGAACTGCGCCGAAACCTCCCCCAGCCCCTCGACGACCGTCCCGACGACATCCCCGACGAGATCACCGACGGGCTGCACGACTCCGGTGACGGGCTGAAGAACGCCGGTGACGGGCTGAAGGGCATCGGTGACGGGCCGGAGGGCGCCAGTGACGGGCTGAAGAGCGTCGGTCACGGGGTGCAGGACATCGCCGGTCGGCGGAACGGCGTCCGTGACCGGCTGGAGGACATGGGTGACGGGCCGCGGGGCGTCCGGCGCGGGTTGGGGGGCGTCACTGACGGGCGAGGCCGCGTCCGTGGCGGGCGGCGCCGGGTCCGTGGCGGGCGCCGTCTGGGCGGACGGCGTTGCGCTGGGGGTGGTCCGGGACTCCGGCCGCTCGACCTTGACAGTGATGGAGGCGGAGCCGGTGGCGGTCGCGGTGGCGGAGGGACTGGCGATCGCAGTGGCGGGGAGGTCGGTCACCTGCGCGGTGGTGCCAGTGGGCGCGGCGTCTCGATGCCTGGGCGCGGTCGAGGTCAGTGGGGCGGCGGCGTGGGCTGCCGAGACCGTCGACGGGTCCGGGCGGTGGGCCGGGGTGCCGGGCGCCCGGACCGGCTCCCCCAGCACGCCCCCGACCGCTCGCGCGACCGTGTCGCCCACCGACTCGACGCCGTCACGCGGGGACGTGAGCGTGAACGGACCCTGCACCGACCGCACCACATCGGTTGGTACCGCCGGAGACGACGCGTCCGCGGCGTGGGCCTGTCCCCCGCCGATGAACCCGAGTGCGGACAAACCACCGACGAGCAGGCCCAGTTGCAGCGCACGCCGCCCGGCCGCCGTGCGCATCACGCGCAGAGCGGCACCGGGGAAGGGCGGTGCGACCGGCAGGGCCACGACGGCAAGATCTCCCATGCGGCGGAACTGGGCAGAATTCGGCGGTGCGGTGCAGAACATGGCGCACACACCACCGAATTCGAAGAAGATGCCGATACTCGCACGGGAGTGCGGAGGTTGCGCAAGCCCCCTGTTACCGATGGGTACTCATGACCGGTATCCAACCCTCCTCACGTGTTGTCCGGTATCGGCAGCGGCCGCTTCTCGATCGCCGCCGCCATCACCTCGGGAAACAGGTCGGGCGTACACGCGAACGCCGGTGCTCCGAGCGCCGCGAGCGCGGCGGCGTGCTCCCTGTCGTAGGCGGGCGCTCCTTCGTCGGACAGCGCGAGCAGCGTCACGAACTGCACCCCGGACGCCTTCATCGCGGCGACCCGCTTGAGCATCTCGTTCCGTATGCCGCCCTCGTACAGGTCGCTGATCAGGACGACGACCGTGTCCGCCGGGCGGGTGATCTGCGACTGGCAGTACGCCAGCGCCCTGTTGATGTCCGTCCCGCCGCCCAGCTGGGTGCCGAACAGGACGTCCACCGGGTCGTCGAGCTGATCGGTGAGGTCGGCGACGGCCGTGTCGAACACGACGAGCCGGGTGGCGATGGACCGCATGGACGCGAGGACCGCCCCGAAGACGGACGCGTACACGACGGACGCCGCCATCGACCCCGACTGGTCGATGCACAGGACGACCTCCTTCTTCACGGACTGGGAGGCGCGCCCGTAGCCGATCAGCCGCTCGGGCACGATCGTGCGGTACTCGGGTAGGTAGTGCTTGAGGTTGGCCGCGATGGTGCGGTTCCAGTCGATGTCGTGATGGCGCGGTCTGCTGATCCGGGCGCTGCGGTCGAGGGCGCCGGTGAGCGTCGCCCGGGTGCGGGTGGCGAGCCGCTTCTCCAGGTCCTCGACGACCTTGCGTACGACGGCCCGTGCCGTCTCCTTCGTCGTCTCGGGCATGGCCTTGTTCAGGGAGAGCAGCGTGCCCACGAGGTGGACGTCGGCCTCGACCGCCTCCAGCATCTCCGGTTCGAGGAGCAGCGTGGCCAGTCCGAGCCGGTCTATGGCGTCGCGCTGCATGACCTGGACGACGGAGGACGGGAAGTACGTCCGGATGTCCCCGAGCCAGCGTGCGACGGACGGCGCCGACGCCCCGAGCCCCGCGGTCCGCTCGCGTCCCGACGGCGCCTTGTCGCCCTTGCCGTACAGCGCGGCAAGCGCGTCGTCCATCGCCGCGTCCTGACCGGTGAGCGCGCGCCCGGTCCCGTCGGCCGCGTCTCCCCCGAGGACCAGCCGCCAGCGCCGCAACCGCTCGTCGGCGGCGGTGCCGGCAGCCGCCGCGTCCCCGGCCCCCTCCGACTCGACCCCGTTCGTCGATGCCGCGGCCATCAGGCCACCCCCCTGAGGTTGTCGCTGCCGTTGTCGCTGACGCTCACACCGGCTCCGGCGCCGACGCTCGTACGGTCGCCGGCGCTCGCACCGGTGCCACCGCCGGTACTGCCGTCGGCGGGCGCGCTCTTGGCGGCGTACGCGCTGCCGCCGGTGCTCGTACTGCCGCCCTGGCGGGTGCCCGTGCGCGTGCCCTCGGAGCCGTGCGGGTTGTCGGCCCCGGGGACACCGCCGCCCGCCTCGGAGTAACCGGGCCCACCGGGCCCACCGGGCCCACCGGGCTCACCGGGCTCACCGGGCTCACCGGAGCCCAACAGCAGCCGCAGCACCGGCAGTACGGCGTCCGCCCGCCCGGTGTCGAGGTCCGCCGCGAATCCGGGGACGGCGGAGGCGGTGGCGGAGACACGTGCCCCCGCCCCTGGCCCCCGTCGCACCAGCTCCCCCAGCGTCCTGCGCACCCCCGTCTCGTACGCCGAGAACGTGCGCCGCAGCAGCGGCAGTACGTCGGTGAACGCCTCGGCCGGCACCCCCGTCAGCCACGCGTCCACCAGCCCGAGCAGGCGTTCGTCGTGCACGAGGAGCATTCCGCCGCCCGAGCCGCCACCGACGAAACCCTCGATCCAGGCAGCCGCGTCGGCCGGTGCCGTCCCCGGCGACAGCACGAGTCCCATGAGCCGCGCGGCCTCCTCCTGCCCCAACTCCCCGCCGTCCAGCAGCAGCCGCACCGCACGCCCCCGGATCACCCCCGGCACGGTGTCCCGTCCCGACAGCACGCCGAGCACCTGGTGCCAGCGGTCCCGGATGCGCTCCCGCCCCCGCGTCTCCCCGGGCTCCGCCTCCCGCCGTGCGCCGGCCTGAGCCTCGGCCAGCAGACCCACGGCCCCCTGGACCGCGTCGACATGGCGCCGCATCTCCTCGGCGGCCTCGGCGTCGAGTGCCGCACAGGCGGGCGGCAACCCGACGAACACGCGCTCGGCGAGACCCGCCGCCACCTCGGTCAGGGCACGGGTGTCCGTCCCGCGCACGTCGCCGTAGCGCAGTGACCGGACCAGGGCGGGCAGCGCCTGCGCCAGATGGCCGACGTCCGCGTCGAGAGCGGCACGGTCGGCCAGTACGCGCATCACCACCGGCAGCGCGTCCGGCAGTTCGGCCAGCAGGCAGCGCTCGGCGAGCGCCGTGACGTCGGCCAGGGAATTCGCGGCGACCGCGTCCGACTCGGCTCTCGCCGTCGCCGCGGACAGGACGGTCGTGCCCCACACCCCGGCCTCGGCGACCCGCACGGACAGCTCCGGCTCCCACCTCAGCCGCCAGGTCTCCCGGAAGGTGCCCGTGCTGCCGCGCGACGCGGTGGGCTCGCCCCAGCCGACGCCCAGGAGCCGCAGCCGGTGCAGCAGGCGGCTGCGCCCCGCGTCGGTCTCCTTGCGCAGGTCCAGCTCCAGCTCGCGCTCCAGCGGTTCCGGCTTGATCCGCAGCCGGCGCTGAAGCCGGGTCAGGTCGCGCTGGAGGGGGACCGCGGGCGCGGACTCCGGCACCTCTCCCAGGACGTCCCCGACGATCAGCCGGTCGTGCACGAGCGCGAGCGGCACGTCCGAGCCCTCGCACATCACGGCGCGCACGGCGTCGGTCGTCTCGGTCAGCCCGGGCAGCGGACGACCGCGCATCGCGGCGAGCGTGTCCGCCAGCCGCACCGCCTCGATGACATGAGCGGACGACACCATCCGGTCCTCGTCGCGCAGCAGCCCGGCCACCTTCGTCATCCAGCGCTCGACTGGGCGGTCCGGCGCGCTGAAGAGATGCCCGTACCAGCCGGGCGAGTCGATGCCCGCGCCGTACCCGCTGGCCCGGGACAGCCGGCGGTGCGTCCACGGCACCCAGGTCATGTCGGCCTTGACCTTGGGCAGCCCCTTGAGCAGGGCGCGGTCGGCGGCGACGGTGCGCTTCTCGCGCAGCGCGGGCACGTGCCACGCCCCGCACACCACGGCCACCGCGTCCCCGAACTCCCGCTGCGCCGCGCGCAACTGGAGCCGCATGTGCGCCTCCCGCACCAGGTCCCGGTCGTGCCCGCCGACCCCGTACTCCTCCCGCAACGCCGTCATCGCCTCGCCGAGCGCGGCGAACGGCGCGTACACATCGGCGCCCGCCCCGCTCCGGTGCTCGATCACGTCCTCCCACCACCGCTCGGGGTCGTCGTAGCCGGCGGTCTCCGCCAGCACGGCGAGCGGATCGATACGCAGTGCCTCGTCCCTGTCTCCGACCCCGCTCCCGATATCGCCCCCCTCCTCGGCCTGGGCCTCGGGCTCACCCGCGGACTCCCCCTCAACCCCGGCCCCGGACTCCCCCTCAACCCCGGCCCCGGGATCCCCCTCGGTGCCGGTCCTGGGGTCCCCCTCGGCCCCGGTCCCGGGATCCCCCTCTGTCCCGGCCACAGAGTCCCTCGGGGTCCCGGCCCCCGCCTCGCCCCCGCCTCCGCGACCGCTCCCGGAGCCCGCCCCGACCGGAGTCTCGGCCTCCACGTCCGGCTCCGCCCCGGCCCCGGTCCCCACCGCGTCCGGTTCCCCCGCCGGTTCCGCCTCCTCCCTCCCCCACGCCAGCGTGTGCGCCGCGGGCAGGTCGATGAAGCGGGCCGGGACGCCGTGCTCCACGGCCCAGCGGATGGCGACCCACTCCGGGGAGAACTCGGCGAGCGGCCAGAACGCGGACCGTCCGGGTTCGTCCACCGCGTGGGCGAGCAGCGCGACGGGCGGCCGCATGGCGGGGTCGGCGGCGAGCGGGATCAGGGGATCGGCCTCGGGCGGCCCCTCGATCAGGACCACCCGGGGCCGGGCCTCGTCCAGTACGGCCCGCACCGCTCGCGCCGACCCGGGCCCGTGATGCCGCACCCCCAGCAGCAACGGTCCCCGGCCTCGGAGGGACAGACCCCCGTCCAGTCCCTCCGAGGTCGTCTCAAGGCCCCGATCGGAGCTCACCGGTTCCGCGCTCTCCCCCCGGCCCGCGGGCGCTCCGTCGCGCTCCCCGGCGACGCTCACCTCCGGCTCGGCCTCCCCCGGCGACCCGCTCACGCGCTCACCTCCCGGCACGCCCGGTAGAAGTCCTTCCAGCCGTCCCGCTCCCGCACGACCGCTTCCAGGTACTCCTGCCAGATGACCCGGTCGGCCGCCGGATCGCGCACGACGGCACCGAGGATGCCGGCGGCGACATCGCCCGCGCGCAGGACACCGTCGCCGAAGTGCGCTGCCAGGGCGAGGCCGTTGGTGACGACGGAGATCGCCTCGGCGGTGGACAGCGTGCCGCTGGGGGACTTCAGCTTCGTGCGCCCGTCGGCCGTGACGCCGTCGCGCAGCTCACGGAAGACCGTGACGACACGGCGGATCTCGTCGATGCCCTCGGGCGCGGCCGGCAGATCGAGGGATCGGCCGATCTGGTCGACGCGGCGCGACACGATGTCGACCTCGGCCTCGGCGCTCTCGGGCAGCGGCAGCACGACGGTGTTGAACCGGCGGCGCAGCGCGCTGGAGAGCTCGTTCACCCCGCGGTCCCGGTCGTTGGCCGTGGCGATGAGGTTGAAGCCGCGAACCGCCTGCACCTCCTGCCCCAACTCCGGTATGGGCAGCGTCTTCTCGGACAGGATCGTGATCAGCGTGTCCTGGACGTCGGCGGGGATGCGGGTCAGCTCCTCGACCCGCGCGGTCATCCCCTCGGCCATGGCGCGCATGACGGGGCTCGGTACGAGCGCGTCCCGGCTCGGGCCGTGGGCGAGCAGCTGGGCGTAGTTCCAGCCGTAGCGGATGGCCTCTTCGGGCGTGCCCGCCGTGCCCTGGACGAGCAGGGTCGAGTCGCCGCTGACGGCGGCGGCCAGATGCTCCGACACCCACGTCTTCGCGGTGCCCGGCACGCCGAGCAGGAGCAGGGCACGGTCGGTGGCGAGGGTGGTGACGGCCACCTCCACGATGCGGCGCGGCCCCACGTACTTGGGCGTGATGAGCGTGCCGTCCGGCAGGGTGCCGCCGAGCAGATACGTCGCGACGGCCCACGGCGACATCCGCCAGCGGGCCGGCCGGGGCCGGTCGTCCTGCGCGGCCAGCGCGGCGAGTTCGGCGGCGAAGGCGGTCTCGGCGTGCGGCCGCAGTGCCTCGCCCGCCTCTTCCGCGGGCCGTGCCGCGAGCTCCGCCGCGGACGGATTGACGGATGACGGGTCTACGGACACGGACATGGCTCGGTCCCCCTCCAGCTCGGCCGGTTCGATCTGGGTCAACCGTGCACCACGCCACTGACAATGCACTCTGACCTGCGCAAACGTCGTCGCGAGGGCCGATTGTCAGTGGCGGGATCTACCTTCGGTGTCATGACTCAGCAGGGGGTGCGCTGGACTGCGGATCAGGTGCTGGCACTGGCGCCTGACGCCGCGTCACGCAAAGCGGGGAGCAGGCTCGGGTCGGCCGGACCGTGGTCGGAGGCGGGCGATTCGGGCGAGGGGGCGGTGTGGGGGCTGTGCAAGGGCAGCGGCAGCAAGCCGTATCAGACGGTCATAGACGTGGCGGACTCCGCCGGGCCGGCGTACAAGTGCAGTTGCCCGAGCCGGAAGTTCCCGTGCAAGCACGCGCTCGGCCTGCTGCTGCTCTGGGCGGGCCAGGACGGCACGGTGCCGCGGGGGCCGGCGCCGGAGTGGGCCCGGCAGTGGCTTGAGGGGAGGCGAAAGCGCGCGGAGGAGAAACGAGCTGAGGGGACGGCAGGTTCCCCGAGCACCGGCGATCCGGAGGCGGCCCGGCGCCGCGCGGAGCGACGGGCCGAGCGGATCACGGCGGGGGCGACGGAGCTGGAGCAGCGTCTGACGGATCTGCTGCGCGGCGGTCTCGCCCAGGCCGAGCAGGCGGGTTACGGGATGTGGGAGGAGACGGCGGCGCGCATGGTCGACGCGCAGGCGCCCGGTCTCGCCTCGCGGGTGCGGGAGTTGGGGGCGATCCCGGCGTCGGGTCCAGGCTGGCCGGTGCGGTTGCTGGAGGAGTGCGCGCTGCTCCACCTCCTCGACCGTGGCTGGCTGCGCCGCGAGGGGCTGCCGGACGAGCTGGCGGCGACGGTCCGCTCCCGGGTGGGGCTGCCGGCCTCCGCCGACGGCCCGCCGGAGCGGGACCACTGGCTGGTCCTCGCCCAGTACGACACGTCGGAGGGGGCGCTGACGACGCGGCGGATCTGGCTGTACGGCACCGGGTCGGGCCGCACCGCCCTGCTCCTCTCCTACGGGGCGGCCGGACGCGCACCGGAACTGGCGCTGCCGGTCGGGCTGGCCTTCGAGGCGGAGCTGTCGGCGTACTCCGGGGGCGGCAGCGGGCGGGTGGCGCTGGCTGAGCAGTTCACGCCCCCGGTCCCCACACGGATACGTCCGCCGGGCGTCACGACGACCGAGGCCACCGCCCGTTACGGCGAGGCGCTGCGGTCCGACCCCTGGCTGGACTCCTGTCCGGTGACGCTGGACCGGGTCGTGCCGACCCCGGCCGGCGACTCGTGGCAACTGGCGGACGTGGACGGCGACCTGGCGCTGCCCCTGACGCCGTCCGCCGTGGCCCGAGCGGGGCTGTGGCGGTTGGTCTCGCTGTCCGGCGGCGCTCCGGTCACGGTCTTCGGCGAGTTCGGCCACCGCGGCTTCACCCCTCTGACGGCCTGGCCCGAGGGCCCCGGAGAGGCGGTGCCCCTGTGCTGACCCACCCGAGCCCTCGTCGGACCGCCCCGTGTACGGATGGCCACGTCGACACCGACCCGCGTACGGCCACCCTGCGTACGCGCCTTCGTCGGGCCACCCCGCGCCCAGACGACCACCTCGCCACCGCTCCACGCACGCCCACCCTCCGTAAAGAGGACCCGTTCACGACCGATCCGCGTACCACCGACCCCCGTAATGCAGCCCAGTTCACGACCGACTCGTCACCGGAAGGACGCTCATGAACAGGACGCCCGCAGACGCGCCCGCCGGTGACGCCTGGGAGGAACTGGTCACCTCGGCACTGCTCGGGACCGACCGGCGTACGCCACCGGGGTGGACGCCGGGACGGGAGGCTCCGGCGGCCCTCCTCGACGCGGCGGCCGTGGAGACCGTACGGCGCCGGGCAGGGCTGCGACCCGCGCGTGCCGCCGAGCGGCTGGACCGGGCGGCGGGCGATCCTCGCCGTCCGCTGCCGCCCGCCGCGGCACGACGCCTCGCGATGCTGCTGGCCGACCGGCCGGGGTCGGGTCACGGGGGCCGCAGAGGGGCGGCGCCGGACCTGATGGAGCTGCTGCCCCAGTGGCTGGCCCTGGCGAACGCGCGCGGTTTCGCCCCGCCCCCGCAGGCGCTGCCCGCGCTGCTGGACGCCGCCCGGGGCCGCACGGACCTCAGGCCCGCCGCCCTGGCCTTCGCGGGTCCGCGTGCGCTGTGGCTGGCGCGGCTGAACCCGGACTGGCGGTTCGCGTTGCGTGCCGCGCCCGGCGGAGGCGCGTCACTGCCGGGCCCCGGGGAACCGGAGCGGATACGGGAGTTGTGGGAGGAGGGACTCTTCGCCGAACGCGTGGCGCTGCTCTCGGCGATCCGGGCGCAGGACCCGCCGGCCGCGCGCGAGTTGCTGTCGACGACGTGGGCGACGGAGCGCGCGGAGGACCGTCTGATGTTCCTCGACTCGCTGCGGACGGGCCTGGACGCGTCGGACGAGCCGTTCCTGGAGCGGGCGCTGGCCGACCGGAGCCGCAACGTGCGCGCCACCGCGGCGGAGTTGCTGTCCGCGCTGCCCGCCTCCGCGCTCGCCTCCCGGATGGCGGACCGTGCCGGTTCGTGCGTCGCGGTGGACCGCACGCGGAGCGTGCCGGCGATCGTGGTCGAGGCACCGCACCAGTGCGACGCGGGCATGGAGCGCGACGGGGTGGTGCCCAAGCCTCCGGCGGGACGGGGCGAACGGTCATGGTGGCTCGGCCAGTTGGTGGAGTCGGCCCCGCTGCGGACGTGGTCCCGGCGGCTCGGGGGACGTACGCCGGAGGAGATCGTGGCCCTGCCGGTGGCGGACGACTGGCGACCGGAGCTGCATGCCGCCTGGTGCCGGGCGGCGGTGCGGCAGCGAGACCCCGACTGGTCCCGGGCACTGCTCGGTGCGCCGTCGGCTCCGGAGGCGGGCGGACCGGGCGCCGTGTCGCTGGCGGAGCGGGCGAAGCTGCTCGCGACGCTGGGTGCCGCCGAGCGGGCGGACTGGGTGGCCCGGTTCATCGCCACCCACGGACTGTCCGAGGCGTTCCAGCTGCTCGGTGTGTGCGCGGTGCCGTGGAGCGGGCCACTCGGCCGGGCCGTCGTGGACGCCCTGAACATCGCGCGGGACGCGGGGAGCTACCCGTGGAGCTTCAGCGGGGTGATGGGCCTTGCCGAGCGGTGCCTGGATCCGGCGGAGGCCGGACGCCTGGAGGGCCTCACCGCCGTCCCGGACGAACCGGAGGACGCCTCCCCCGGAGCCGGCGGCTACTGGGCCGAGGCGTTCCAGCGCCTGACGACCACCCTGCGCCTGCGGGCCACGATGTCCGCGGAGCTCACGGCCCCCGCCGGACCGACCTCGTGACCGGCACGCCGCCCACGCCCGGACCCGTACGCCTACGAAAGTGCCTTTCCGCACCCCCGCCGCAGTCCGAGCCGCGCACCACGGAGGTCCTACGGCATCAAGAAGGCACCGCCCCAGGACGTCACGACCCGTAGCGCCCCGGCGAAGGAACACCCCGCCGACCGGCAGAGGGCGCCGTCAGGCACAGCCCCGCAGGGCCGCCCCGCCAGAGCTCGGCCGCCGGAGAGCCCGCACCGCGCAGCCCACCGGAGCCGCCATTGCTGGACTCTGCCGGACTTCACGGACCGGCTCAGCCCTCCGGCCCGGCCGGCCGGGGCCCGTCAGACCTGGCCCCCGCCGGTGACCGTTACGCGCCCGCCGGCTGGCGTACGTTCGCGCGCACCCAGTCCACGATCGACGCCGTCGTCGCGCCCGGCGTGAAGATCTCGGCCACGCCCTTCTCCTTGAGGGGCGCGATGTCCGCCTCGGGGATGATGCCACCGCCGAAGACCTTGATGTCCTCGGCCTCGCGCTCCTTGAGGAGGGCGATCACGGCCGCGAAGAGCGTGTTGTGGGCCCCGGAAAGGATGGAGAGGCCGATCGCGTCGGCGTCCTCCTGGATCGCGGTGTCCACGATCTGCTCGGGGGTCTGGTGCAGGCCCGTGTAGATGACCTCCATACCGGCGTCGCGCAGCGCCCGCGCGATCACCTTGGCCCCGCGATCGTGGCCGTCGAGCCCCGGCTTGGCCACCACCACGCGGATCGGACCGGCTGCCACACCCATCACTGCCTCCATGAACCGACTACACAACCTGTTACCGGACAACCTGCGCGGAAAAACCGCACCGCACAACCCGTACCAGTAGATACGGGCGGATATCGCACACACCGCCGCTCACCACACGGGATGCACCCTGCGGCCCGGCCCCCGCGCCGCGCGGACCGGGGAAGTGAACGAACGTTATCGCCAGCATCCCGCACCCGGCAGTTTCACGGTGGAGAGCGAGGGGGAAATCACACGGTGGGACACGTTCGCCGCGCACGTCTCCGATTCCCTGCGGCACACGCGCCGCACGGGCCTCGCGGACCTGCGGTACTCACCGCAGCGGGGCGTACGCAAAGGAGAGCCGCTTCAGTACGGCCGCACCACCGCGCTCCGAGCCGGGCGCCGTGGCGGCGGGGACCTCAGCCACCACCTTCACTCATCGCACCGCGGCTTTCCATGAGGGCACACGGGGGACAGAGGCGTCCTCCGGCGTGCCGACAGGAGGTCGGCCATGAAGGTCACCCGGGCAGTGCGGCCCTTTCTTCCCCTCTGCCAGCGCCTGTTCCCCGGCAGCCTGGCCGGACTCTCGACGGCCCTCCTGAAGGCGACCGCCCTGGAGATCACGATCCTCGCGGGGCATCTGCTGCTCTATCCGTCCGGGATCGCCCAGGAGCGCCGGGCCGCCCCACCCCTTCCGTCACCGGACGCCACCGCGCTGCCGACCGACGCCCGGCCCCCGGTCGTGCTGCTGCACGGCTTCATCGACAACCGGTCGGTCTTCGTACTGCTGCGCCGCAGCCTCGCGCAGCACGGCAGGCAGCGCGTGGAGTCGCTCAACTACTCCCCGCTCACCTGTGACATCCGCACCGCGGCGGAGCTGCTCGGGCGGCACATCGAGGAGATCTGCGAGCGCACGGGCCACGCACGGGTGGACGTCGTGGGGCACAGCCTCGGCGGGCTCATCGCCCGCTACTACGCGCAGCGGCTCGGCGGGGACAGCCGCATCCGTACGCTCGTCACGCTGGGCACCCCGCACACGGGTACGCGGGTCGTCCCGCTGATGAACGCCCACCCGATCGTGCGTCAGATGCGCCCCGACTCGCCGGTGATCGACGAGTTGCGCATGCCGGCGCCGGGTTGCCGGACGCGCTTCGTGAGTTTCTGGAGCGATCTCGACCAGCTGATGGACCCGCTGGAGAGCGCCCGCGTCGACCACCCGGACCTGCTCGCACAGAACGTGCAGGTGAGCGGCATCGGCCATCTCGCCCTGCCCGTCCATCCCGCGGTCGCGACCGGGATACGCCAGGCGCTCGACGCCGAAGAGACGGAAGGGACCGAGGGGATCGGAGCGCCTGAAGCCGCCCGAAGTGGCGGTCTGACCGTGGCTTAATATCGAACATTCATCGAACGCCAGGCCAAGGTCGTGCCCGCCGTCCCCCGAAACACGGCCGAATGCCCGTTTCCAGCCAGCACGAAACCTGCCGAAGATTGTCGCGCCCGCGTACCGCCGGGTACAGTCGCCGCACTGCTCTGCCAGCCCCTGTTGTCGAGGCGAAAGAGAAGTTGGTGAACGACCGTCACCCGTCGGGGACCGTTAACCCCCCGGCTTCGGCTCCCGATGCCGCTGAGGCGCACTACGCGCCGTACGGCCTGCAAGGAGCCCCGTACGGCGACTTCACCACGCACGACGGGTACCCCGCCACCGGATTTCAATCAGGCGGCGGCAGTTACGAGGCCGCGAGTTTCGCGACCGACCCCCTCTTCGGTGACATGCCGGGTGCCGACGCGAGCGCGTCCACCGGTTCTTACGACGCCACGCAGTGGTCCGGCGACCCCTCCATGAGCACGGGAAGCCACCACATGCCCGGGGCCGGCGACCACGGGACGACTTACGACCCGTACGCCGGGCAGCACCAGGCCGCGTACGACACCGGCGGTTACGAGACGAACGCCTGGGGCACCGACTACCAGCAACTCGCCGGTATCCCGCCGCAGTCGCAGGGCCACGACGGCACCGGACAGTGGGACGCGACCGCCTGGAACCAGGCCGAGCACGTCAACCCGCTGGACCAGGGCGACCAGACGCAGCAGTGGGGCACGCAGGTGCTCGACACGGGTGCGTACGACGCCACGCAGTGGAACTCCGACGGCGGCCAGGACACGTACGAGGCGTACGACCAGGCCGCTTCGCCGTCCGAGACGTACGAACAGCCGGCGGCCCAGCCCTTCGACCAGCTGCCGACGGCCACGTTCGAGCAGGTTTCCTTCGACCAACCCGAGCACGGACAGGCCGAGTTCGACACGGCCGACGACGAGGACGGCCCGGCTACGGGGTCGTTGCTGCTCGACGGTGTCGAGGAACTCGTCGCCGCGCCGGCCGCGGTCGTCCCGGGTGCGCGATCGGCTTCGCGCACCGGAAGCCGATCCCGGCGCCGAGCCCCGGCCAAACGTTCCGCCCTGCTGACGGTGGCCGTTCCCTCGGCGTGCGTGATGGGGGTCGCGGGCATCGCCGCCGCCTCCGTCGTGAGCGTGAGCGCGGACGACAACGGCACGGAGACGACGGCCGCGGCGCCGGAGAAGGCATCCGTGAAGCCGTCCGCCGCCAACAACAAGCTGGACACCCAGCTCGCCAACCTCTCCGCGGACGCCGACGACTTCGCCGACCGCGCCAGCCGGACGCAGGAACGCATCGACCTGAAGGCCGAGCAGGAGGCGGAGAAGAAGAAGGCGGCGGAGGAGGCGGCCCGCAAGGAGCGGCTGCGCCCCAAGTTCGCCCTGCCGGTCGCGCAGAAGGGCCTCAGCGCCTATTACGGGCAGTCCGGCATCAACTGGATGTCCGTGCACACCGGCATCGACTTCCCCGTCTCCTACGGGACGACGGTGATGGCCGCGACCGACGGCACCGTGCGCACGCAGTGGAACAGCGCCTACGGCAACATGGCGATCGTGACCGCCAAGGACGGTACGGAGACGTGGTACTGCCACCTCTCGACGTACAAGGTCGCCTCGGGGACCACCGTGAAGGCCGGCGACCCGATCGCGTTCTCCGGGAACTCCGGCAACTCGACCGGCCCGCACCTGCACTTCGAGGTCCGTCCGGCGGGCGGCTCGGCGATCGACCCGCTGCCGTGGCTCCGCAGCCACGGCATCGACCCGACCTGATCGCCCACTCCGCCCGGGACGGCAACTCGTCTCTGAATCGCGGTCGTTGTCCGGCCCGCCCGTCAACCGCGGGCGAGCCGTGTCCCGTTCAGCCTCGCGTCAGAGCTTCTCGACCGGCGCGTACCGCAGCAGCAGCCGCTTCGGCTTCGGTTCGCCGAAGTCGACCGTCGCCTCCGCGTTGGCGCCCGTGCCCTTCACGCCGACGACCGTGCCGAGGCCGAACTGGTCGTGCGTGACCCGGTCACCGACGGCCAGCGAGACCACCGGCTTCTCGGCGACACCGCGGCGCGTCGCGAAGCCGGACGCGCCCGAGGCCGCGGACCGCGAGCGCGACGAGGAGAGCGACGCCGCCACCCCCGAGACCGGCCCCGAGGACACCGGTCCCATGGAACCCGTGCGCTTCCACTCCAGATGCGCGTCCGGGATCTCCTCCAGGAAGCGCGACGGCGGGTTGTACGACGGCTGGCCCCAGGCGCTGCGCATGGAGGACCGCGTCAGATACAGCCGCTCCCGCGCGCGGGTGATGCCGACGTACGCCAGGCGCCGCTCCTCCTCCAGCTCCTTGGTCTGGCCGAGTGCGCGCATGTGCGGGAAGACGCCGTCCTCCATGCCCGTGAGGAAGACGACCGGGAATTCGAGGCCCTTGGCGGTGTGCAGGGTCATCAGGGTGATGACGCCGTTGCCGTCCTCCTCGTCGGGGATCTGGTCGGAGTCGGCGACGAGCGCGACCCGCTCCAGGAACTCGGAGAGGCTGCCCGCGGCCTCGCCCTCACCGGCCTCCTGCTCGAACTCCAGGGCGACGGCGGCGAGTTCCTGGAGGTTCTCGATGCGGGTCTCGTCCTGCGGGTCGGTCGAGGCCTGCAACTCGGCCAGGTAGCCGGTGCGTTCGAGGACGGCCTCCAGGACGGTGGCCGGACCGGCGCCGGACTCGACGACCGTCCGCAGGTCCTCCATCAGCGTGTTGAACCGCTTGACGGCGTTCGTCGAGCGGGCCGCCATGCCGTACGCCTCGTCGACGCGGCGCAGCGCCTGCGGGAAGCTGATCTTCTCCCGCTGGGCGAGGGCGTCGATCATGGCTTCCGCCCGGTCGCCGATGCCGCGCTTGGGCACGTTCATGATGCGGCGCAGCGGGACGGAGTCCTCCGGGTTCGACAGCACGCGCAGATACGCGAGGACGTCCCGGACCTCCTTGCGCTCATAGAACCGGACGCCGCCGACGACCTTGTACGGCAGGCCGACGCGGATGAAGACCTCTTCGAAGACACGGGACTGGGCGTTCGTACGGTAGAAGACGGCGACGTCTCCCGCCTTGGCGTCGCCCGCGTCGGTGAGGCGGTCTATCTCGTCGGCGACGAACTGTGCCTCGTCGTGCTCCGTGTCGGCGACGTAGCCGGTGATGCGTGCGCCGGCGCCGGCGTTGGTCCACAGGTTCTTCGGGCGGCGGCTCTCGTTGCGCTCGATGACGGCGTTGGCGGCGCTCAGGATCGTCTGCGTGGAGCGGTAGTTCTGCTCCAGGAGGATCGTCGTCGCGTCCGGGTAGTCCTCCTCGAACTGGAGGATGTTGCGGATCGTCGCGCCGCGGAAGGCGTAGATCGACTGGTCGGCGTCACCGACGACGCACAGCTCGGCGGGCCCGAGGTCGCCCTCGGCGGGCGGCACGTCCACGGGGTGCTCGGCGGTGCCGACGAGCTCGCGGACGAGGGCGTACTGGGCGTGGTTCGTGTCCTGGTACTCGTCGACCAGCACGTGCCGGAAGCGGCGGTGGTAGTGCTCGGCGACGTCGGGGAAGGCGCGGAGCAGATTGACCGTCGTCATGATCAGGTCGTCGAAGTCGAGGGCGTTGGCCTCGCGCAGCCGCGACTGGTACATGGCGTAGGCCTGGGCGAGGGTCTTCTCGAAGCCGTCGGCGGCCTGGGCGGCGAAGTCCTCCTCGTCGATCAGCTCGTTCTTCAGGTTGCTGATCTTGGCACTGAAGGACTTCGGCGGGAAGCGCTTCGGGTCGAGGTCCAGGTCGCGGCAGACCAGGGCCATGAGGCGCTTGGAATCGGCGGCGTCGTAGATCGAGAACGAGGAGGTGAAGCCGAGCCTCTTCGACTCGCGGCGCAGGATGCGGACGCAGGCGCTGTGGAAGGTCATCACCCACATCGCGTTGGCCCGCGGGCCGACGAGCTGCTCGACGCGCTCCTTCATCTCGCCCGCGGCCTTGTTCGTGAAGGTGATCGCGAGGATCTGGCCGGGGTGCACATGGCGCTCGCCCAGCAGGTACGCGATGCGGTGCGTGAGCACGCGGGTCTTGCCCGATCCGGCGCCTGCCACGATGAGCAGCGGGGAACCGGCGTGCACCACGGCCGCCCGCTGGTTCTCGTTCAGCCCGTCCAGCAGCGCCGCCGGGTCCACCGCGGGGCGCGCGGCGCCGTCGCGGTAGTACGCGTCCCTGCTCGGGGGCGCGTCGAAGCGGCCGCCGAACAGGTCGTCCGGGAGGTGCTCCGGCGTCCCGTCCTCGGGCGGCGGCGGGGGCTCTTCCTCGTGGGCCCCGGAGGGCTTGAGGTCCGCCAGGAAGCTGTCGTCAAAGAGGCTGCTCATCGCCTTCCGAGTCTAGGCCGCCCCACTGACACCCCGCGGCCACCTCGGGAACTCCGCCGCATTCCGGGACCGGCCCGCCGGTCACCGCCGCCCCGCTCCCCTCGTAGGCGCATCGCCCCCGCACCACTCGCCAGGCCCGCCGTCTTCCCGTACCCGGGCCGCCGCTTCGCCCCGTCGGGCAGCGTGCCGCTCCGTCCGGTGCCGCCCCCGCCGCCCGGCCGCTCTCGCCGTCCGGAACCACCCCGTCACCTGGGGTGACGGCCGGACGAGACGCACACCACGTCCGCCGAGGAAGGCGCACATGTCAGGACAATCAGCCGGAAAACGATCCGCGACGGCGGCGCGACCCGGTCCCCGCGAAAAAGGTCACGAAAACGTATCGGGCATATCGAACATCAACCTTCACAGAAGCCACACGCGTTGGCTAGCGTGCCGGTCAGGCCGCCCGACCCAACCGGCGAACGACGCCGGGCCGCGCGGCCTCCGCCGAGTCCGGCGCGCCCACGCGGCAACCGGAGCCGGGGACCCACCGACCTTGGGGTGAATCGGTCCGACCGCCTTGTCGGGCGCGGACCGTAGGGCAACCCTTCCGAACCACCCGCCCGAACCCGACAGCTAACTCGGTAGGCGGATCGTGGAAGGAGTCGCCTCTCTTGGCGTCGCATCGCAAATGGCGTCCTGCGGGAACGCGCGTAGCGGGTGTCCGGGCCCCGGGCCTCGCCACGGCGGCCCTCACGTCCGTGGCCCTGCTCTCGCAGACGGCGAACGCCGCGCCCTCGGCCGAACCCAGGCCGAGTCTCGAGGAAGTCCAGAAGAAGGTGGACGACCTCTACCACCAGGCCGAGACGGCCACCCAGAAGTACAACGCGGCCAAGGAGAAGAGCTCCAAGCAGCGCCAGCGCGTCGACACCCTGCTGGACGACGTGGCCAAGCGCACCGAGAAGCTCAACACGGCGCGCGAGGAGCTGGGTTCGTACGCCGCCGCCCAGTACCGCACCGGGGCCGCAGCCCCCGACACCGCGACCCTCCTGCTGGCGGACGACCCGCAGGACTACTTCGACCAGACCCAGCTCATGGGCCGTCTGACCAGCCGCCAGAAGGTGGCGGTGGACGACTACGTCACCGAGCAGGCGGCGACGGCGAAGAAGCGGGCGGAGGCCTCCGAGAGCCTGGAGAAGCTGACCACCTCGCAGCGGACGCTCAAGTCGACCAAGGCCGAGGTGCAGCGGAAGCTCGCCGACGCCCGCGGACTGCTCTCGAAGCTCACCGCCGAGGAGAAGGCGCGGCTCGCGGCGATCGAGGAGAAGAAGCGCGAGGAGGCCGACCGCAAGGCCGAGGAACTGGCCAGGCAGCAGGCCGCGCAGGAGGAGCGGAGCCGCGAGGAGACCGCCCAGCAGGACCAGGGCGACTCGGACGCCGGCGCGGGCGGCACGGCGGAGGACCCGGCGTACGCCACCACGGCCGACAAGGCCATCGCCTTCGCGCGGGCCCAGGTCGGCAAGCCGTACGTGTGGGGCGCGACCGGCCCGGACTCCTACGACTGCTCCGGTCTCACCCAGGCCGCCTGGAAGGCCGCGGGCGTCTCCCTGCCGCGCACCACCTGGGACCAGGTCGACGCGGGCACCACGGTCCCGCTCTCCGACATCAAGCCCGGTGACCTGGTCTTCTTCTACGACGACATCAGCCACGTCGGCCTGTACATCGGCAACGGCATGATGATCCACGCCCCGAAGCCGGGCGCGTACGTCCGCGAGGAGTCGATCTACTACGACGGCACCTCGTCGATCCACAGCGTGGTGCGCCCCGCGTAGGGGACGCCACCACGCCGGCACCCCCTCGCGTTCGTGTCCGGTACGGCCCCCGGGTCGCACCGGACACGGCCGCCGGGCCTGCCGATGACCATGGGGTCACGCCGGGCGCGGCCGTCGGGCCGGTCGGGCCGGTCGGGCCGGTCGCCCAGGGTTCCCCGGGCGGGCGCCGTCAGGTCCAGAGCACCGCGATGAAGATGTTCGCGACGGTCAGCAGGCCGACCGCGGCGAAGGCGCCCTTGTCGACCTTCTCCTCGTCGCGCTTCACGTAGACGAGCCCGAGGATCACGATCAGCAGGGCCAGCTTCACGCCGAGCTTGACGTTGTCGAGCGAGTTGTCGTCGGCTTGGTTGAGACCGACCAGCACGACTCCGGTGACCAGCATGGTGAGCGCGCCGTGCAGCATCGCGGGGACGAAGCGGGCCGTGCCCTGGCCCATCGCCTTCATCTGGGTGAGGAAGCCGCCGAGGAGCGCGGCGATGCCGATGATGTGCAGGCCGACGAAGAGATGGATGAGTACGTCCATGCGCCGGAGCCTAATCGGGGCCCCGCCGGCCGCCTCCACCAGCCCTCCCTCCGGCTCCGGTAGCCGTCTCCAGCGACCCGCTTCCGGCTCCGGCAGCCGTCCGGCCCCCCGGTCGGTCGCACCCCACGGGACCCACCCGCCGCAGTGTTCACCTCCGTCTCGGCGGTCACGCGACACCTCTCACGACCGCCCAGTGGGCTCATAGCACCAGGGTCTCGGGCCCCGTCGGAAAATCCCCGCTTCGGTCAGCACTCAGCGTCAAGCCGACGCCCACGGACCGGGAGCGCGGTCACATCCGGTCACCCGGCGGACCTCTCCCGCCACTTCCGCACATGGCGTCACCGGCCGCTCACGCTCAGGTTTAGCGTCCTCCCCCAGGTGACCGGCTCTCCACCGCCGCCCGGGCCAGGGGCGGCAACCGGTCGCTTCCGCCGAAAGGTCCGGCGGCGCCCCGCTCCCCCTGTGCGGGCCGTCGCCGGACGCGTCGCCGTGCCCCGCCGGGCGGCCGTGCGGAACGAGTCTTCGCGAAAGGATGTGTGCCCTCGTGGCATCGCACCGCAAGCCCAGACAACGCTCGCTCGGCGGTCAGACGGCCCGCACCGCCGCCACCCTCGCCCTCGCGGGCGCGACGACGGCCACCGCCTTCGAGGGGACGGGACACGCCGAACCGCAGCTCTCCCCGGCGCAGGTCAAGGCCAAGGTCGACAAGCTGTACCAGGAGGCGGAGGTCGCCACCGAGAAGTACAACGGGGCGAAGGAGAAGGCCGACAAGGGGGAGCGGCGGCTCAGGACGCTGCGCGACGAGGCGGCCCGCAGGACGGACCGCCTCAACTCGGCCCGGGACGCGCTGGGTTCGATCGCCACGGCGCAGTACCGCACCGGCGGCCTCGACCCCGCCGTGCAGCTCGCGCTGTCCGAGGACCCCGACCGGTACCTGGACGGGGCCGCCTTCGCCGAACGTGCGGGAAGCCGGCAGGCCGCGGCCGTGGCGCGCGTACGCAAGCAGCTGCGCGAGATCGAGCAGCTGCGGGGCGCCGCCCGCGTCGAGCTGACCTCCCTCAAGTCCCGGCAGGCCGAGCTCAAGCGGCAGAAGAAGACGGTCAACACGAAGCTGGGCGAGGCACGCCGGTTGCTGTCCCGGCTCACGGACGAGCAGCGGGCGCGGCTCTCGGCGGACGGCGGCGGCACCGGGCACGCCTCGCGGGCCGGCGCACGGGAGACGGCGGGCCTCCCGTCCGGCACCGGCACGAGTGCCACCCCGGCCAAGGCGCCCGGTTCCCGGGCGGCGGAGGCGGTCGCGTACGCCTATCAGAAGCTCGGCAGCCCCTACGTGTGGGGCGCCACCGGCCCCAACGCCTTCGACTGCTCGGGCCTCACCCAGGCCGCGTACCGCGCCGCGGGCGTGTCGCTGCCCCGCACGACGTACGCCCAGATCGGGGCCGGCCGGCGGGTCTCGCGCGCCGAACTCCAGCCGGGGGACCTCGTCTTCTTCTACTCGGGAATCAGCCATGTGGGCATCTACGTCGGAGGCGGCCGGATGATCCACGCCCCCAACCCGTCGGCGCCGGTACGACTGGCGCCGATCGACGAGATGCCGTTTGCGGGGGCTACGCGGGTGGTGTGAGGACCCCGTACGGCAGGCGGAGGATTCCGGCCGGACGCGGGTACGCGCTGATGGCATGGCCACGTTCGCGCGGTAGCGTCGACCGCAGACGCGCACCGTCCGTCGTGGTCCAGCGGCATCGCCGCCCGTCGCCGTCCGAGAGGTCCCGATGTCCCCTTCCCTGCTGCCGCTTCCGCCGCCCTGGCAGCTGCGGACCTGGCCGGACCGGTCGGCGCTGCTGGCCGACCGGGGGCGGGCCCTGGAGGAGTTGCGGGCGCGAAGCCTCGGGGTGCACCGGGTGCTGCTGCTGTGGCTGTTGTCGCTCGTGGCGATCATCGGGTGGGCGCTGCTGGTGCTGCCGCTCCAGCAGTTCGAGCAGGGTGATCCGACACGCGTGGTGCTGGGGCCGATCTTCGCGATCCTCGGGCTCGCCTCGCTCGCCCCGCCCGTCGTCGCGGTCGCCGTGGCCGTCCGCCGCGACCGCCAGATCGAGCAACTCCTCGACGCCTGGCTGGTGTTGGACAGTCACCCGCCGACGGACGCCCGCCTGCGCTCCCCCGGCCTCAGCCTCTTCTGGCTGCTCTCGTCCACCGTCATGTGCGCGATCGGGCTGTGGGCGTCGCTCGCGGCGGTCTCGGGCGCCGAGCCGGGCCGCGACGCGCACAGCGACGTCGTCCTGGGGATGGGCATCGGGCTGATCCTGTGGCTGACGGGCCTGCTCGGGATCGCGAAGGCCGTACGCCACTACCGCTGGGTGCTACGGGTCCTGGGACCGGCGCCGGCCGCGACGCCCCGCTGACACCGCTCACCCCCGCCGACCCGGACGACCGGCGGGCCCCGACCGCCCTCGGCCCGCCGCAGCCCCGCGCCTTCCCCGGGTGCGGGCCCGCCGAGTACGGGCGCGTGACCACCGGGTACGGGCGCGAGAGGCCCGGTCGCTCACACCAGCCGGCGTGCCGTCGCCCAGCGGGTCAGCTCGTGCCGGTTCGACAGCTGGAGCTTCCTCAGCACCGCCGAGACATGGGACTCGACCGTCTTGACGGAGATGAACAGCTGCTTGGCGATCTCCTTGTACGCGTAGCCGCGGGCGATGAGGCGCAGGACCTCGCGCTCGCGCTGGGTGAGGCGGTCCAGGTCCTCGTCGACGGGCGGGGCGTCGGTCGAGGCGAAGGCGTCCAGGACGAACCCGGCCAGGCGGGGCGAGAAGACCGCGTCGCCGTCCTGGACCCGGAAGATGGAGTCCACCAGGTCGGTGCCGGTGATCGTCTTGGTGACGTAGCCCCGGGCGCCGCCGCGGATCACGCCGATCACGTCCTCCGCGGCGTCCGAGACCGAGAGCGCGAGGAAGCGCACCGGCTGCTCCGGGTCGGCCATCAACGGTGCGCAGCGGCGCAGCACTTCGACGCCTCCGCCGCCCGGCAGGTGGACGTCGAGGAGGACGACCTCGGGCCGGGTGGCCGTGATGACCGTGACCGCCTGGTCGACGTCGGCGGCCTCGCCGACCACCTCCACGCCGGTCCGCTCGGTCTCCCCGATCTCGGCCTGCACCCCCGTACGGAACATGCGGTGGTCGTCGACGAGCACGACCCGCGCCCGGCGCCCGCCCGCGGCCGGCCCGGCCGGTTCCGTGGGCTCGCCGGCCCCCGTGGCGCCCGCCTCGGCAGAACTTCCGGGTCCCGCGGGCCCCTTGGCCTCGTCCGGCCCGTTCACGTCGCTCATGACGTACTCTCCGCCCTCTCCATCTCCAGCTCGACCTCCGTGCCGCCGTCCGGCACCGCACGCAGCCGCGCCGTGCCGCCGTTGCGCTCCATGCGGCCGATGATCGATTCTCTGACGCCCATGCGGTCGGCGGGTATCGCGTCGAGGTCGAAGCCCGGGCCGCGGTCCCGCACGGACACGAAGACCGTCCTGCCCTCGACTTCGGCGAAGACCTGTACCGCGCCGCCGTCGCCACCGTACTTGGCGGCGTTCACCATCGCTTCCCGCGCGGCCTGCATCTGTGCGGCGAGGCCCTCGTCGAGCGGGCAGTCCCCGACGACGACGACCTCGATGGGGACGCCGTGCTTGTCCTCGACCTCCGCGGCGTTGCGCCGGACCGCCTCGGCGAGGGTGTCCGGTTCCTCCGCCTCGTCCTTGCCGGTGCCCTCCGGTTTGTAGAGCCAGGCGCGCAGGTCGCGCTCCTGGGCGCGGGCGAGCCGGCGGACCTCGCCCGCGTTCTCCGCGTTGCGCTGGATCAGGGTCAGGGTGTGCAGCACCGAGTCGTGGACGTGCGCGGCGACTTCCGCCCGCTCCTGGGCGCGGATGCGCATCAGGCGCTCCTCGGAGAGGTCCTGGGTCATGCGGACGAGATAGGGGCCCGCGAGGAGCGCTATGCCGACCAGGACGGCGAGCGCCGCCTGGAGGACGGAGCCGAGGTGGGCGGCGGAGCCCTGGAGCACGAATATGCCGGAGACGCCGGCGGTGACCAGCAGGACACCGGCGGCGGAGCGCAGCAGCGTCAGCGTGCGTCTGCGGCGGCCGACCTCCATCCAGCGGGCCCGGCGCGCGTTGTCCGCCTGGCGCCAGACCAGGGCGACACCGGCGCCGACGAGGACGGTCGGCCAGAGATACGCCTTGGCACCGCCGCCGAGATTCACGTTGCCGACGAAGACCAGGGCCACGACGACCATGAGCAGCAGCGCGACGATCTGGCCCCGGTCCGGCTTGCGGGCGACCAGTCTGCGCCGGCCGTCGGGCGCGGGCTCGGTGGTGACCGCAGGGGGGCGCCCGGCGTCGACGCCGCCGACTCCCAGCGGCACGAAGAACCAGAACGCCGCGTACAGCAGCGCGCCCAGGCCGTCCGCCATGAACAGGCCGACGAACATCAGCCGCAGCCACACGACAGGCAGCCCGAGATGCCCGGCGAGCCCCCGCGCCACGCCACCGAGCCAGCGTCCGTCGCTGCTGCGGTAGAGCTTGCGCGGCGGCCGCGGACCCTCGAGCGGGGCGAGTGGCACTGCTGCGGCTTCCGGCATGCCATCGATGTTCACACGCCCGGCGGACCGGGGCATCAGGGTCGGCCCCCGAGACTCCCCTGATCTTCGAAGGACCGGCGTCAGAACGCTTCCCCCCGGCCTCGTCAGGGACGATCTCAGGGTCGGGCCAGGGTCATCCCGACTCCCCTCACGGCCCCTCGCCCGTCACCATGGACCCATGACAGATCACCAGCACGCGGCGGCACCGGATCCCGGTCCGGGCCCGGGCGCCGGAGCGGCCGGCCCCGGCCCCGCCGGCGAGCCGCGCGCGCACGGGGCGCACGGAGGAGCGGCCCCGCCCGGCCCCCCGCACCGCTTCCGGCGCGACCGCCGGCAGAAGATGCTGGGCGGGGTGTGCGCCGGGCTCGGGCGGCAGTGCGAGATGGACCCGGTGATCTTCCGGATCGTGCTGGCGGTGCTCGCCGCGACCGGCGGCCTCGGCCTCATCTTCTACGGCTTCGTCTGGCTGTTCGTCCCGACCGACGACGACGAGGAGAACGAGGTACGCAAGCTGCTCACCGGCCGCGTCGACGGCCAGGCGCTGGCAGCGGTCCTCTTCGCCCTGGTCGGCTGCGGCGTCTTCCTCTCCATGCTGCACAACGGCGGGGTGCTCGCCTTCGCCGTGATACTGGCCATCCTGCTGGCGGGCGCCGGGTACTGGTCGCAGCAGCGCGGCGACCCCGATCCCGACCCGCTCGCCGCGCAGGCCGCGGCCGACGCCCCGCCCGAGGCCAAGGCGCCCCCGGTGCCGTACGCGTACCCGTCCTGGTGGCGCGACCCGATCGTCAAGGACGGCACACATGTCGGCGGCACGGGCTATCTGTGGGGCCCCCCGGACTCCCGGGACCGGGACATAGCGGCTGCGGTGAACATCGCGCGCGGCACGTCCCGCAGCCACATACGCGTGTCCCAGGAGCCGCAGCCGCGCGGCCCGCGGTGGATCGGCGGCTGGGTGTTCCTGACCGCACTGGTCGCGGGCGCCCTAGGCACGGGGCTCACCTGGGACGACCACGCGCTCGGCACCAGCGTGCAGACCGGGCTCGCCTGCGCGCTCGTCGTCTTCGGCGTCGGCATCGCGGTCAGCGCCTTCCTCGGCCGTACGGGGGCCGGTTCGGTCTTCCTCGCCGTCGTCACCGCCGGGTTGCTGGCCTGCGCCGCGGCTCTCCCCGGCGACATCAGCACCCACTGGGTCCGCACCACGTGGACCCCGGCGGCGGTCTCCGACGTACAGCGGACCTACGACCTCGGCACCGGTGTCGGCACCCTGGACCTCAGCGGCCTCGACCTCGCCAAGGGCCAGACGGTGTCCACGCACGCCGAGGTCGGCGTGGGCCGGCTGAAGGTGGTGGTCCCCGACGACGTGACCGTGCGGCTGGACATCGAAGTGGGTGTCGGCGACATCCAATTGCCGGGCGACGACAGCAAGGACGTGGACGTGCAGCCGGGCAGGAACAAACAGGTGACGCTCCCCCCGGCCACGGGCGGCAAGAGCGCGGGCACGCTCGACCTCCAGCTGGAAGTCGGCGCCGGACAGGCGGAGGTGGCCCGTGCTACGTCATGAGTTCCAGCCGGGAAAGCTGATAGCGGGCTGCTTCCTGGCCCTCGCGGGCGTCGTCTACGCCGGTGACGCGGGCGGCCTGTGGGAGACCCCGTGGTTCGCAATGATCCCGATCGTCGCGGGCGGCCTGTGCCTGGCGGGCGCGGCGGCGTTCCTGACGAGCGCGCTGCGCCGACGCCGCTCGTCCAGAGCGGAGCGGGCCCCTTCTGAAGCGGGGGCGTCCCGCTGACGGGGCGGCCTTATGAGTAGACGCCCGCGCGGCGGCGCCTGGCGCGAAGGGCGGCGTCCACGGACAGGACCGCGGCGCCGGCGAGGACGAGAGGCAGCCAGGCCATCAGGTACGCCAGGTCGTTGCCGTAGTAGTAGGGATCGGAGGCCCAGCTCACCGTCAGCCAGAGGCTGAGGGAGATCAGCGCGCCGCCGAGCGCGGCGAGGCGGGCCAGCAGACCGAGGAGGGTGCCGATGCCGACGGCCAGCTCGCCGAAGGCGATGGCGTACCCGAAGCCGACGGGGTTGTTGAGAGCCAGGTCGACGAGGGCGGGGATCGCGGACGAGTTGCGGGCGGCGCGCATCATGTCGCCGATCGAACCGGCTCCGGCGTCCTTCATGAAGGCGCTGTCGGTGAGTTTGTCGAGACCGGCGTAGATGAAGGTGACGCCGAGGAAGACGCGCAGGGGGAGCAGGGCATAGCGCGTGGCGGAGTCCCGCCACGTCCGGTCTCCCTCGGGATACGTGCTGTCGTGCGTGTCCGGACGCATGCCGTGAGTCATCGCTGCCGCCGCCTCTCGCCCCACCATGCCGTTGACCCCTCAACAGACCATACGTACGCCACGCTCCCCCCGCTCACCCCACCAAGGGAGCCCCCACATGAGGCGGCCCCCGTCCCGACCCCCAAGGCCCACCTGCCCGGCGGGCCTCTACAGGGACCCACCAAACTCGGCGCCTCCGAGACACCGCACCCCGTTGGGAACACGCCCACTCCCGCCGCCACGGCCGACGCCGAGGTAGAACGGCAAACCGGCGCCAACGGGGTGCCACCCGGGTGGGGCCCACTCCAAATCGGCTGCATCGGCACCGGCGCCACGGCTGAGGTCGGGGTAGGTCGGCGACCCCGGCGCCAACGGGGAGCCGCCTGCGCCCGCCCTCCCCCACTCTCGGCTCCGCTCGAGCGGGGGGACCCCCATCGCCCCGAGCGGCACGCATGCCCGCAGCTAGGTCCACCGGGCTCGCGCCCCGCAGCTCAACCACCCACGACCGCAAGCCGCCCTGCGACCGAAGGGGCCGTGCCGGTACATCAAATGGCCGTCGAGACGGGGACGTACGCAACCGAGGAACGCTGGTAACGGACGCCGACACCAACTACCGACGGCCGGATGTACCGGCACGGCCCCGACCCACCCACCGGCCCCGCCGCGCCCGACGCCCACAAGGCCGGACACCGCGCCCGCTCAGTCCGTCACGTCGATGGTGCAACGGTTCGTCTCCACTCCCGCCGCGGTGACCACCTGCACCTCCACCCGTCCCGGTTCCACATCCACCGGCACCGGCACCGTCAGCACCGCGTCCGTCGGGTTGCTGAAGCCTCCGGGCACCGGAACCAGCGGCACGTGGACGTTGACCGGCCCGATCCGGACGACCATCCGGGACAGCCGGTCCGCCGTCCCCGCCCCCGGCGGCACGAACCCGGCCCCGCGGATCTCGATGTCGTCCCCCGTACGGATCGGCGCGTCCAGATCCCCCGCCTCCCGCGCACGGACGACCGACAGAATCACCGGGCGCCCACCCTCCGCGTACTTCCCCGCGACATACGTCGCCGCCGAGACGAGCACCAGCACCGCCAGCCCCCACGGCAGATCGGGCAACTGCTCCGGCCGCCGGGCCAGCCGTACCACCGCGAAGACCAGCGCGACGGCACCGACGACCACGTACTGGATGTCGGCGAAGCTCCCGCGTCCCGAGTCGTCGGTGAGCAGATCGGCGGCCCGGGGACGATCGGCCCGCACCTTCTGCAGACGCTGCCCGAGCACCCGCAGCCCCACCACACGCCGCACGAGCACGGCGATCCCGCACACCACGGCGACGACGGTCACCACACCCGCGCCCCGGGCGAGTTCGAGCCCGGAGATGAGCCGGTCCCGCTCGGCGTGCCCGGACGCGAGGGCCAGCTGCCCCACGAGGACGAGAACGGCGTACACCACGAGGACGACCCAACTCGCGGCCACCGCACGGGAGGTGGAGAGCCGGTTGTCCTCGCCGACGACAGGGGCGAGGACCCCGCCCCGCGCCCGGTGGAAATACCCCGCACCGGTCAGCAGCCCGCCCACGAGAACCGCGGCCACCAGCCCTGAGGTCCGCGCGGGCGACCACCCCGCGCCGATCGCGGTCAGCGCCTGCCCAAGGAGCAGTAAGCCGACGACACCCCAGACGGCGAACGCGGTACGGCGCCACAGCCGCGCCAGCCAGGCCTCGCCCTCGACGCGTCCGCGCTCGGCGACGAGGTCCGCCGACTGGGTCAGCTCGTCCGAGACCCACTGCCGGGACGCGGTGACGGAGTGCGCGACCGCGGCGGGCAGCCCCTGCCCGGCCGCGAACTCGTCGCGCTTGGCGAGGAATTCGGCGACCGCGCGCCGGTGCCCCTCGCGGGCGCCGTGCGGACAGTCCCCGCACGTGCAGCCACCGTCGTGGCCCCCGCGCCCGGAAACCGGCCCCGACCCCCACCCGGACCGGAACCCGGAACCCGCCCCGGCGCCGTGCCCGGACCCGGAACCCGAACCAGCCCCGTACCCGTACCCAGAACCCGCCCCGCCGCCGTACCCAGCCCCAGAACCCGCCCCGTACCCGGCGCCCGACCCGGCCCCAGAACCCGCACCAGACCGCGAACCCGTACCGGCCCCGCCCCCCGAACCAGTCCCCGCACCCGCACCCGCACCGGTCCCGGAACCCGAACCGGCCCCCGCACCTGCACCGGCCCGAGAACCCGAACCAGCTCCCGAGCCGGCCCCCGCGCCGGCCCCCGAACCCGCACCGGTGCTCGCCCCCGAGCCGGCCCCGGAACCCGACCCCGACCCGGTTCCGTCGCCGCGCTCCCCGCCCTGTCTCGCCTCCTGCACCGCCACGCCCGCTGCCGCCTTCCCCGCAACAAAGAGAGGTCCCGCAGGTTCCTGCGAGTCCCACGAGATCCCCGAGGACCTCGCGTCACATGCTCCCGCGTCGCCGGGCCTCCCGTACGCCTGACTGCCGTACAACTGCGTGACAACTGCCCCGCGACGACGACGCATTGTGCCGCACGGAACACGGTCCGCGTTCGCCGGGTGTGGTCAGCGAGGGTGAGACGCCGGGCTCCGTGTTGACCCGGCTGGGAGAATTTCCGTATGGCCGAGATCATCCAGCGCGACGGGACCTGGGCGTTCGACGGCAGCACGGCCCGCATCACCCCGGGACTGCACCGCTCCGTCCCGCTGTTCCGGCAGACGTACGGAGAGGTCACGGTGCCGCTGGAGGCGGTCGCCGGGATCGTCCTCGAACCGGAACGCAGGCGCGGGCGGCTCCGGTTGAGGCTACGCGAGGGCGCCGACCCCCTGCTCCAGGCGACGGGGGGCCGGCTCCCGGAGACGGCGGACCCGTACCGCCTGGCCGTGGACGTCGACCGGGCGGGCATCGCGGAGTACCTCGCCGAGGAGATCCGCCGGGCCCTGCTGCTGGAGCAGATCCCAGCCCCCAGTACCCGCGGTCGCCCCCTGCCCGCAGCGCCCCGCGCAGCCCGACTACGCCCGCCCCTGCCCGCAGCGCCCCGCCGCTAACTCAGCAGATCCGGCTCGCTGCGGCTGATGTCCGTCCACAGGGGCTGGTAGTTGATCCAGGCCACCAGGTCGCCGCCGAGCTGCTCGCGGGTCGCGACCGCCTGCCTGTGGTCGATGACGATCGGCCGTCCCGCCGCCCGCGCGGTGAGCTGGACCTGGCAGGACCGCTCCATGGACAGGAACCACCAGGCCGCCGCGTCCACGGAGTCGCCGACGGTCAGCAGGCCGTGGTTGCGCAGGACGAGCGCCTTGCGGCTGCCGAGCGCGGAGGCGATCCGGCGGCCCTCCTCGGCGTCGACGGCGACGCCGGTGTAGCTGTCGTACAGCGCGTGGTCCTCGTAGAAGGCGCAGGACTCCTGCGTGATGGGGTCGAGCAGGTCGCCGAGCGCGGCCACGGCCCGTCCGTGCACGGAGTGGCAGTGGGCGACGGCGACCACGTCCGGGCGGGCGGCGTGCACCTGGGCGTGGACGGTGAACGCCGCCTGGTTCACGTGGTACCTGCCCTCGATCACCTGCCCGTCCTGGTTGGCGAGGACCAGGTCGCTCACGGTGACGTGCTTGAAGGGCATCCCGAACGGGTTGACCCAGAAGCAGTCGCTGTACTCCGGGTCGCGGGCGGTGATGTGGCCGGAGACCCCGTCCTCGAATCCGAACCGCCCGAAGATCCGCAGCGCGCCCGCCAGCCGCTCCTTGCGGTGGCGCCGCTCGTCCTCCAGCGACTCGTGCATCGGCGGCATGGCGAACCGCAGCCGGTCGGTGGGTACGGGCAGGGGCGGCTTGGGCCCGTGCATATGTCCTCCAGCACTGGCGTGTTCGGTACGGAGCGGAAGTTACCCGCGGTCAGCGCAGGAGAACAGGGCCGTTCCGGGAAGAGAGTGCACAACCGTTACGCGAGATGTCCCGACCGTCGGGTACCCGCGCGGCGACCCCCGAATACCCGACAGCAGGTGTCCGGTATGGGGACGAGACTTGTCGTATGACAGGTACCACGTCGAACTGGGCGGCCTTCGCCGCCGCCGAACCCGAACTCGCCCGGACGGCGGAGGCCCGCTTCGGAGCCTTCACCCACCACATCCTGGCCACCCTCCGCAAGGACGGTTCGCCCCGCACCACCGGGATCGAGGTGCGCTTCCTGGACGGCGAGCTGTGGCTCGGCATGATGCCGGGCTCGCTCAAGGCGCTCGACCTGCGCCGCGACCCGCGCTTCGCGCTCCAGGCGAACCCGGGGCCGGGGACGGACATGGCAGGCGGCGACGTACGGGTCGCCGGTCGGGCCGTCGAGGTGCGGGACCCCGAGGTCGTGGGGCGCTACACCGAGGCGGTGAACCCGCCGGACCCGGAGGCGTTCCACCTCTTCCGCACCGAGCTGACCGAGGTCGTGCGGACGTGCGTGGAGGACGACACGTACCTGGTGGTGCGGATCTGGCGGCCGGATTCTCCGCTGCGGACCGTCAAACGCACCTGACCACCGCGGACCACCGGACGCCGCAACCGCCACGGACCGTCCGACGCCCCGACCACTGCGGACCGTCCGACGCCCTCGCCCCGTCGCGGACCGTCAGAAGCCCCCAACCGCCACGGACCGCAGACGCACCTGACCGCGCCGGTCCGCACCCGGACGCACGAGAAGGGGCGCCGTCCGGTCCGGACGGCGCCCCTTCTCAGCTCTCCCCCGGCACGCCGGGCGCTCACGCCGGCCGGTGGCCGACGGGGAGGGCTACTCCCACTCGATGGTGCCCGGCGGCTTGGAGGTCACGTCGAGGACGACACGATTGACGTCCGCGACCTCGTTCGTGATCCGGGTCGAGATCTTCGCCAGGACGTCGTACGGCAGCCGCGACCAGTCCGCCGTCATGGCGTCCTCGGAGGAGACGGGGCGCAGCACGATCGGGTGGCCGTAGGTCCGGCCGTCGCCCTGGACGCCGACGGAGCGGACGTCCGCGAGCAGGACCACCGGGCACTGCCAGATGTCGCGGTCGAGGCCCGCCTTGGTGAGCTCCTCGCGGGCGATGGCGTCGGCGTGCCGGAGCAGGTCGAGCCGCTCCTTGTTGACCTCGCCGACGATGCGGATGCCGAGGCCCGGGCCGGGGAACGGCTGCCGCTGGACGATCTCGTCAGGCAGGCCGAGCTCCTGGCCGACCATGCGGACCTCGTCCTTGAACAGCTTGCGCAGCGGCTCGACGAGCTGGAACTCGATGTCCTCGGGGAGGCCGCCCACGTTGTGGTGGGACTTGATGTTGGCGGTGCCGGTGCCGCCGCCGGACTCGACGACGTCCGGGTAGAGGGTGCCCTGCACCAGGAAGGCGACGTCCTCGCCCTCCGCGGCCTCGGCGATGATCTCCGCCTGGGCCTGCTCGAAGACCCGGATGAACTCGCGGCCGATGATCTTCCGCTTCTCCTCGGGGTCCGAGACACCCTTGAGTGCGGTGAGGAAGCGCTCCTCGGCGTCGACGACCTTCAGCTGGACGCCGGTGGCCGCGACGAAGTCCTTCTCGACCTGCTCGGTCTCGCCCTGGCGCATCAGGCCGTGGTCGACGTACACACAGGTCAGCTGGGAGCCGATGGCCTTCTGCACGAGGGCCGCGGCGACCGCGGAGTCCACGCCGCCGGACAGGCCGCAGATGGCGCGCTTGGTGCCGACCTGCTCGCGGATGAGCGCGACCTGCTCCTCGATCACGTTGCCGGTCGTCCAGCTCGGCGTCAGGCCCGCGCCGCGGTACAGGAAGTGCTCCAGCACCTGCTGGCCGTGCGTGGAGTGCATGACCTCGGGGTGGTACTGGACCCCGTACAGCTTCTTCTCGTCGTTCTCGAAGGCCGCGACCGGGACGACGTCCGTGGAGCCCGTGACCGTGAAGCCCTCGGGGGCGGCGGAGCAGGCGTCACCGTGGGACATCCAGACCGACTGCTCGTCCGGGGTGCCCTCGAAGAGGGTGGAGCCGGACTTCGAGACGTGCAGCGGGGTGCGGCCGTACTCGCGGGCGCCGGTGTTGTCGACGGTGCCGCCGAGGGTCGTGGCCATCAGCTGGAAGCCGTAGCACATGCCGAAGACGGGGACCCCGGCCTCGAAGATCGCGCGGTCGAGGCGGGGGGCGCCCTCCGCGTACACCGACGAGGGACCGCCGGACAGGATGATCGCCGCCGGGTTCTTGGCGAGGATCTCCTCGACCGGCATGGTGCTCGGCACGATCTCGCTGTAGACCCGGGCCTCGCGGACGCGGCGGGCGATGAGCTGGGCGTACTGCGCGCCGAAGTCGACGACCAGGACGGTGTCGGGGCTGGCGGCAGCGGAGGGTGCTGATGGCACGGTTTGCCTTCCGGCGGTCTACGGGGTCTGTACCTCCGATTCTAACGGGCCCGCGGAGAACCCCTCCCGTCCCCGGAAGCACCGCCCAAGCCCCCCGTTCCGGGCCCGTGACGCCCGGTCTCGCGAGCTGAGATCCCGCCCGGCCGGGCTTGGACCGCCGTGTTCCCGGGGTGCATACTGCACGCATGCTCTCGCACCAGACCTTCGTCTTTACCTATGGCAACCGGCCCACCGGCTGCCATGGTCGTGCTGCTTGAGCCACTGACAAGCGACATCCCAGGCGCCCCGGGCCGACAAGGCCCGGGGCGTCTGGCGTTTCCGGGTCCTGCCGCCCCGGGGCACCTCTTCCGAGAAGGAGCCCCACCATGGCCGACGTACTGGACAGGACCGGCGCCCGCACCGACGAGGCCGCCGGTGTCATCACCGGTGCCCGTGAACGCATCGACGCCCTGGACGACCGGATCATCGGGCTCGTCCAGGAGCGGATGGCCGTCTCCGCGGTGATCCAGGAGGCGCGGATCACCTCCGGCGGCCGCCGGGTGAATCTCTCCCGCGAGATGGAGATCCTCGGTCACTACAGGGACGCGCTGGGCAAGCCCGGCACCTCACTGGCGATGCTGCTGCTGGAGCTGTGCCGGGGCCGCGTCTGACGCCGTCCGCGCCCCGCTGCCACGGGCGTCCGGTGCACCTACGTTCGTATGCCCTCTCACCCGTACGGCGCGTGACCGGGGCGGCGCGGGCTTCGTTGTCCCCGGTGTCCGTGCCAGCCAGGGGCGGGCCCGAAAGAACCACGCGTGGCTCCGTTGGGGCGATGAGACGTGCGGATCGTGCCGTGCGTCGTGGGACCTCGTCCCAGGACTGTGACCGGACGGCAGGGGACAGCAGCCCGGTCACTCCAGAGAACGGTCGGCTCCGGGGACGCCCGGGGCCGGCCGGCGGAATCCTCCCGAGGGTGGCGCAACGGTTGCGGAGGCCGCGGCCCACCCAGCACGATGCGGGAACAGCCCCACGTCCCACAGCAGACAACAGCATCGTTTTCGTACGGCGGCGCGACCCCCCGGCGCCGCTTCTCAGGCACCGGCGCTGCCCTGACGCCGGTGCTGACGAAGGAGGGCCCCGCGGATCCGTCCCGCGGGGCCCTTCGCTCTGCCCGGAGGCACGCGGTGCGTCCTAGCCGACGGCCTTCTCGACCTTGGCCAGCTGCTTCTCGACGATCTCCGTCGGCACCTTCACCTTGTCCGGGTCCAGCATGTTCATCGAGGTGAAGGACACGACGACGGTCCCGACCCGGACGACGGTGAAGGTCGTGGGCACCTCCGTGTCCTCGATCGACGCCTTGAGCCGGTACGCGACGGACTCGTCACCGAGGTGCGGGTCCTTGAGCGGCTTCACCTCGCTGTAGCGGTAGCCGGTGTGCTTGTACGACGTGCACGTGTCCGCCGCCTTGCGCAGTCCCGCGAGGACCTCGTCGGCCTCGCCGGGCCGGTACGAGAGGAGGGCGAGGGAGGTGACCGAGGCGTCCAGGTCGTCCTTCGTGGTGAAGCCGCGGCCGACGCCGGCGTGCGCCGTGGGGCGGGTGGTGAACAGGAACATGTCGGCGACGGGCTGGCAGGCGGCCGGGGTGGCCGGCACGGAGTCCAGCGAGATGTCCGAGGCGGGCGTCCGGTCGACCGTGTAACCCTTGACCTCGCCGTCCGCGAGGGCGGCCTTGTCCAGCTGGGCCCGGGACAGCGCGGCGGGCGCCCCGGCGGTGGCGCTCTTCTCCGGCGCGCCGGTGTCCTTCGCCCCGTCGGTGCCCTTCGCGTCGCCGCCTTCCTTCGCCGGGCCGGAGGCCTTCCCGCTCGCCGTCGCCGTCGCCGTGGCCGCCTTCGCCGGCTTGCCGCCCTTGTCGTCGCCACCGCCGCACGCCGCGGTGCCTCCCAGCGCCGCCATGACCGCGACCGCCGCCGTGACGCGCGACACCTTTGACTTCACGTTCCCCACCTTCACGTTTTCCGGACGGGGCCGCGTCGGACAGGACGGGCCCGGCGCGTCACGATCGCACAGGTGCCGGGGCGGACGGCGGCGGGGCCCCGGTCGCGGAGCGCGATCACCGTGTGACTCAGCCCACATAAGGATTCTGTGAGCGAGAGTGCAACCATCGGCGGCCGACGCGGGTCACACCTGCTGACACAACGGCCACACCCGCGCCCCACCGCGGAGGCCTCCTGACACTTTTCGCGTGCTGCGTCACCGCGGTGCGCCGGACTTCCCGAGGTCTTCATGAAGCTTCGCCGTGCCATGGCCGTCGCGGCCGCGACGGCCGTCATAGCCCCGCTGGCCCTGCTGTCGGCGCCGTCCGCGTTCGCGGACGAGCCGACCGGTACGCCGACAGCCGGCACCACGGAGACGGCGCCCGCGCCCAGCTCCCCGGAGTCGACGCCGCCCGCCACGACGGAACCGGCCTCCACGCCGCCGGCCTCGACGCCCCCGGCCTCCACCCCGCCGGCCTCCACCAGCCCCTCGGTCACGCCCTCGGCGACGTCGAGCGAGGAGCCGGACGACCCGGAGGTCCCGTACTGCGAGGACCTGGACGAGGAGTACGGCGACGCCAGGGTGTCCGCGGACATCAAGGGCCTCCCCGGCAAGATCGTCGCGGGCAGCGGCTACCACGCGTTCGAGCTGACCGTCACCAACGACTCGAAGATCGACATCGAGGGCGTCGCCTTCTACGCCGAGATCGAGAACTACGAGCTCGACGAGTCGAAGTACCTGAGCCAGTACGTGGACCTGGAGTTCAAGAACCCCGAGTCCGGCAAGTGGACCCGCATCGGCGACGACTCGTGGGCCGGTGACTACTTCTTCTACGTCGAGGAACTGAAGGCGAAGCAGACCGAGTCCGTCGACCTGCGCGTCAGCATCGACAAGAACGCTCCCGCGGGCGACGCCTACTCCTTCGGCTCCGGCGCCTACCTCGACAACGTCGACGGCCAGGAGTGCGTCGCCGAGGGCTGGGCCCAGTACGACTTCGTGGTCCTCAAGGCCGGCTCCGAGAACCCGAACCCGGGCGAGGCCGAGCCGGGCGACGACGACGAGAAGGACCCGATCAAGAAGCCGCAGGGTGACGTCTCCGAGCTGCCGACCGGCAACCTCGCCGAGACCGGCTCCAGCTCCGCCCTGCCGGTGATCGGCCTCGTCGGCGGTGCCGCCGTCGTCGCCGGTGCCGGTGCGGTGTTCGTGGTGCGCCGCCGCAAGTCCGGTGACGCCGCCGCGTAACGCGGACCGTCCGGGGCCCACGCCCCGCACATGAAGAAGGACCTGGGCTCGGAGGGGGGCACAGGTCCTTCTTCATGTCCTGCGGCGGCCGGGCCGCGGCCGGTTCAGTTCTTCGGCGGCACCGTCGGCATCCCGAGGAACGGCAGCCTCAGGGCGCCGAACGCGTCCGCGGGGACGGCGGGCGACCGCGGCTCGACCGGCTCCAGCCGCTCGTACGCCGCCCCCTGGGCCGGACGCGGGTCGGCCTCGCCCTTGTTGGGCCAGTACGACATCGCGCGCTCGGCCTGGGCGGTGATGGTGAGCGACGGGTTGACGCCGAGGTTCGCGGAGACGGCGGCGCCGTCCACCACGGAGATGCCCGGGTGGCCGTACAGCCGGTGGTACGGGTCGATCACGCCGGTCTCCCGGGAGTCGCCGATCGCGCAGCCGCCGAGGAAGTGCGCGGTGAGCGGCGTTCCCATCAGCTCGCCGACGTTGCTGCCGGCGAAGCCGTTGATCTCGGCGGCGATGGCGGTGGCGGCCTCCGAAGCGGCCTTGATCTGCTTGGGGTTGGGCGCCCCGTGCCCCTGACGTGCCGTCAGCAGGCCCTTGCCGGCGCCCGAGGGCTTCAGGTACGTCGTCAGCGAGTTGTCCAGGGACTGCATGACCAGGCCGATGATGGTGCGCTCGGACCAGCGGCGGTTGGAGAGCGAACGCAGCATCTGCACCGGGTGCTTGGCCGCGTTGACCAGCCAGCCGAGGGCCCGGGAGGAGCCTTCCGCGTAGGGGACCTGGAGGATGGACAGACTGCCCATCGCGTTCGAGCCCCGGCCGTAGCGGACCGGTTCGATGTGGGTGTTGGCGTCCGGGTGGATCGACGAGGTGATCGCCACCCCGCGCGTGAAGTCGGCCTTCGGCGCGCCGTACGCCTTGCGGTAGCGGCGGTTGTCGGTCTGCGCGCCCACCAGCGCCTCGGAGTTGGTGCGGGTCAGCTCGCCCAACCGCTCGGACAGGTACGGCAGTTGCCCGCCGGCCTTCATCCAGTGCAGCAGGGTCTGCGTCCCGTAGGTGCCGGCCGCGAGGACGACCCGGCGGGCGGTGAACGTACGGCCCGCTCCCTTGCGCCGGTCGTCGGTCGGCAGCGTCCGGACCGCGTACCCGCCACGTGAGTCGTCGGTGACCGACACGACGGTGGTCATGGGGTGGACGACGGCGCCCGCCTTCTCGGCGAGGTGGAGGTAGTTCTCGTTCAGCGTGTTCTTCGCGCCGTGGCGGCAGCCCGTCATGCACTCGCCGCATTCGAGGCACGCCCGGCGCTCCGGTCCCGCGCCGCCGAAGTAGGGGTCCGCGACCCGCTCGCCCGGGGCCGCCTTCGCGCTGCCGTCGGCGTCCTCCCCGTCGCCGAAGAAGACGCCCACCGGCGCCATGTGGAAGGTGTCGCCGACGCCCATCCGCTCGGCGGCCGCCTTGAGGTGGACGTCGGAGGGCGTCGTCGTCGGGTTGAGCCGCACGCCGAGCATGCGCCGGGCCTGGTCGTAGTACGGCTTCAGCTCCTCCTCCCAGTCCGTGATGTCCTTCCACTGGGGGTCCTCGAAGAAGGGCTTCGGCGGTACGTAGAGGGTGTTGGCGTAGTTGAGGGAGCCACCGCCGACGCCCGCGCCCGCCAGCACCATGACGTTGCCCAGCAGATGGATGCGCTGGATGCCGTACATGCCGAGCTTCGGGGCCCACAGGTAGTTCTTGACGTCCCAGGAGTTCCTGGGCAGCGCCTCGCGGGTGAAGCGGCGGCCCGCCTCCAGCACGCCGACCCGGTACCCCTTCTCGGTCAGGCGCAGGGCGGTGACGGACCCGCCGAAGCCGGAGCCGACGACAACGACGTCGTAGTCGTACGTCTCCTCGGGGCGCTCCGCGGGGGCGCCCGCGGGGCCCCCGGCGGGGACGTCCGCGGGAGCGGCCGCGTCCGGCTTCTGGACGGAGTTCTCCTGTGACACGTGCTCTCCTCGTTGAGAAGCGGGTGCTGACCGGGGGCCGGGGTCTCCCTAGCGCAGGCGCAGGGCCTTCATCGCCCGCAGGCTGCGGCTCATGAACGCGGCGTACTTCTCGTCGTCCATGCCCAGCGACGGCGCCATCGGCAGCAGCCGCTGGTGGGCGACGGTCTGCGCCTCGGTGTACTTGAGGATGCCCTCGGAGCCGTGGCGGCGGCCGAGACCGGAGTCCTTCATGCCGCCCATCGGCGACTGGACGCTGCCGTACGCCGACGCGTAGCCCTCGTTGACGTTGACGGTGCCGCTGCGCAGCCGGGCCGCGACGGCCCTGCCGCGACGGCCGTCCTTCGTCCAGACCGAGGCGTTCAGGCCGTACGGCGTGGAGTTGGCGAGCTCGACCGCCTCGTCCTCGGTGCGGAAGCGGTAGACGGACACGACCGGCCCGAAGGTCTCCTCGGCGCAGACCGCCATCGGCGCCTCGACGCCGTCGAGGATGGTCGGCTCGAAGAAGTACGGGCCGATGTCCGGGCGGGCCACGCCGCCGGCGACGAGCGTGGCGCCCTTGGCGACGGCCTCCTCGACG
Organism: Streptomyces sp. NPDC028308; assembly: GCF_055565855.1. Lineage (NCBI taxonomy): Bacteria > Bacillati > Actinomycetota > Actinomycetes > Kitasatosporales > Streptomycetaceae > Streptomyces > Streptomyces sp. NPDC028308. Next base: position 311,453 of record NZ_JBVHTO010000009.1, on the reverse strand, counting down.
TGCCGGGTGACCGTCTCCAGCTGCCGTTCGCCGACCAGGGACCCCATGTCGGCGCCGTACGCGAGGGAGGTGCCGAGCCGCATCGCCCTGGTGCGGGCGGCGAACCGGTCGAGGAACGCGTCCGCTACGGACTCGTGGACGTACAGCCGCTCGATGGAGATGCAGAGCTGGCCCGCGGAGGAGAAGCAGGCGCGGACGGCACCGGCGGCGGCCTTGTCGAGGTCGGCGTCCTCCAGCACCAGCATGGCGTTCTTGCCGCCGAGTTCGAGGGAGACGCCGACCAGGCGGGCGGCGGCGCCCTGCGCGACCTCGCGGCCGGTGCGGGTGGAGCCGGTGAAGGACACGTAGTCGGCGTACCGGACGACCTCGGGGCCCACGACCGGGCCCTCGCCGATGACGACCTGGAAGACCTCGGCGGGCAGACCGGCCTCGATGAGCAGGTCGCGCGCCCACAGCGCCGTCAGGCAGGTCTCCGTGTCCGGCTTCATGACGACGGCGTTGCCCGCGACGAAGGCGGGGAGCGCGTCGCCGACGGACAGCTCCAGGGGGTAGTTCCAGGGCGCTATCTGCCCGACGACGCCGCGCGGGTGGCGCAGCTCGGTGACCTTGGTGAGCGTCGGGACGGCGCCGGTGTGCCGCTTGGGCTTCAGGTACGAGGGGGCCTTGCGGCCGTAGTGCCGGGCGGCGACGGCGACCGCCTGCACCTCCTCGTGGGCGTGCAGCCGGGCCTTGCCGGTCTCCAGCTGGATCAGGTCGAGGACCTCGGCCTGCCGGGCGAGCACCAGGTCGTGGAAGCGCAGCAGCACGGCGGCCCGCTCGCGCACCGGGACGGCGGCCCAGACGGCCTGCGCCTCGCGGGCCCGCTCGAAGGCCGTACGGACGTCCTCGGGTGTGGACTCGGGCAGGTCGGCCAGCTTCGCGCCGGTGAGCGGCGTGTGGTTGGCGGTGCGGCCGGAGCCGACGACGCCCTTGGTGAGCTGGGCGACCAGCTCGGGCGTGACGACGTCGGCGGCGGTGCGGGCGCCGCGCGGGGCGGGCGCGAGGGGGTTGGTGCCGAGGGCACCGGTGCCGGTGGTGCCCGTCCCGGCCGTGTCGTCGGTGCCGGTCTTCTCCGGGGCCTGCGAGTCCGTCATGAGCCGCAGGGTATGCCCGCCCGGACGCTTTGGGTACCCGTCGGTAACGGGGTTTCACGGAGTACACACACGGCGCCAGTGATCGCTGGCAACGAATACGCTGATCAGGGCGTTGTGGGTCCGGCGATCACGGATTGGTCACTCGAGGGCTTCCTCTCAGGGCTTGGCGATGTCCAGGTTCGCGATCGCGGTCCTGGCGACCTCCCGGCCGCGCTCCGTGAAGTCGCCCTTGCCCGGGTAGCTGACCGTCAGCTTGTACATGTCGCCGGTCTTGGCGGACTTGTAGTAGAAGATCCGCAGCTCGCGGGGGCGCGGGTGCTCGCTGTCCGTGGTCTTGTAGACGAGCGTGTTCACGGCGGACTTCCCGCCCTGGTGGGTGGACTCCTGCGGATCGGTCCTCGGCGCCGCGGGCATGTCCAGCCGGTACTCGCCGCTCTGCTTGAACTCCGCGTTGTCGGCCCACATCTGGTCCCGCGCGGAGTCCTTGATCTGCTTGCTGGAGTCCTCGGCCCTGCGGGCCACGTTCAGGCCGATCCAGACGCTGCCGCTCGGGTCGCCGTACGTGACCCAGTTCTGGTCGGAGTCGTCCTCATCGGGGCGGCCCGCCTCGTAGCCCGCCGGGACGGCCAGCGTCACGCCGAGCGCTTTCTCCGGCTTCTTCACCCAGCCGTCGGGCAGCGGACCCGCGAACGGGTCGGCGATCACCAGGTACGCCGCCAGCGCGACCGCGACGAGCGCCGCGCCCACCCCGAGCCACGCCTTGCGGCCGAGGCGGACGCTCCTGCCGCCCGGGACGGCGAGCTGGACGACCTGGGTCTCCCGCGGCGGTCTGGCGGCCTCCTCCAGCAGCGCCCTGACCCGGCCGGCGGCGGGGCGCCGGGCCGGGTCCTTGTCCAGCAGGCCGTTGATCACCTCGGCGAGCGGGCCCTTCGCGGCGGACGGTGCGGCGGGCGTCGCGTTGAGGACGGACTGGAGGGTCGCGGGGGTGTTGCTGCGGCGGAACGGGGAGACGCCCTCCGTGGCCGCGTACAGCACCACGCCGAGGGACCAGAGGTCGGAGGCCGGTCCGGGACGCTGGCCCAGCACCCGCTCCGGGGCGATGTACTCGGGCGAGCCGACGAAGCCGCCGGTGTCCGTCAGGTTCGTCTCGCCCTCGATCTGGGCGATGCCGAAGTCGGTGAGGACGACGCGGTCGTGCCGGCCGAGCAGGACGTTGTCGGGCTTGACGTCGCGGTGCAGGATGCCCGCCGCGTGCGCGGCCTCCAGGGCGCCGAGGATCTCCAGGCCGACCGTGGCGGCCTCGCGGACACCGAGGGTGCCCTCCTGGAGCGCGGCGCCGAGCGAACGGCCCTGCACCAGCTCCATGACGATCCACGGCTGCCCGTCCACGACCGCCACGTCGTGCACGTTCACGACGGCGGGGTGGTCGAGCCGGGCGGCGGCCCGGGCCTCGCGGCGCATCCGCTCGAAGGCGTTGGCGCGTTCACGCTCGGGAAGGTGGTCCGGGACGCGGGGCTCCTTGACGGCGACCTCGCGGTCCACCGTCTCGTCCTTGGCCCGCCACACGGTGCCCATGCCGCCGTGACCGAGCTTCGACAGGAGCCGGTAGCGGCCGGCGATCAGGCGCCCCGCGCCCGGGTCCTGCACGGCCTGCCGCGGCGCCGGCGGCTGCGGCTGCGGCTGCGGCTGCGGCTGCTGATCAGGGATGACGCGGGTGGGGGTCGCGTAGGGATTGCCCGGGTAGGGCACCGCGGGCTGCTGCCCGGGAGCGGCTGCCTGCGCGCCCGGCACGGCCGGTCGCGGCGGTTGCAGCCCAAAACTGGTCGGCTCGTCGGCCCCGTGGAGGGCTCCCCCGTCGCTGCTCATGAACCCATGCATATCGTGGCGGGAGCCGCCGATCCACCCTGGTCGTCCCGCGGTCACAGACCCGTGACGCGGACCGCCCCATATCTCCTCTTTGCGGCGATCCCGCCCACACCGCCGGCCCCGCCGGGAACGAGCGCCCACGCGGCGGGACGCGCCCGTCACGACGGCTCGAAGCTGTCCACGGCGACGTCGAAGTACCTCTTCGCCTCGGCGACCCTGCCGACCGGCGCCGACACCCACACGTCGTACATCCGCCCGTCCTGCTCCCAGCACAGGTCGTACGTGTGCCGCGCGCCCTCCGTCCTGGTGAAGCCGTCCCAGCTGAACTCCCAGAGGGCGGCGGGGTCCGTGCCGCGTGTGGTGGCGGTGACCCGGCCGTCGCGGTAGCCCGGGTTGGTGGAGGGGCCCTCGGCGGCGGAGTGGCGCATCACGGCCAGGGGCCCGCCGGACCGGGGAACGGCGATCTTGATGCCGAGCCGGAAGGCCGAGCCGGGCGACAGGTAGAAGACGCGCTCCCCCTGCGGTTCGCGGGCGAAGCCCTCCGGCACCGCGAGCGTGAACCCGCCGGGGTCACGGGCCAGGCGGTACCCCTCGGGCACCGTTCGGGAGGCGGGCGAGGCGCCCGACGAGCGTGTCACGGTCACCGTGGGCGTGGGCAGCGCCGGTCCTGACGTGCTCGGCGCGGCGCTGCTCGGCGTCGTACGGGTCGCGCCGTGCGGCGCCGATCCCGCGGCTGGGTCCCCGCCGTCGCCGCCGTCGCGCATCAGCAGCGCCGCCGCGGACAGACCGGCCCCGGCCATCGCGGCCACCAGGGCGGCGGCGACCAGCATGCTTCGCGCGGAGTGCCGCCGCGGCGGTCCGGCCGCGGGGGCCTCGGGAGCCGAGGGGCCGGTGCCGGCGGGCGGGGCGGGGGGCGCGGGCGGCGCCGGGACGCGTCCTCGCGTCGGCACGTCCCGCCGGGTCGGCGTGTACCCGGTCCCCACGTGCGGTGTGCGCCCCGTCTGACGGAACGTCCGCAGCATCCCCTCCGCCTCCACCGCGCCGAGCCGTCGGTCCGGATCCCGCTCCAGCAGGCCGCGTACGACGGGCAGCAGGGGTTCGGCCTGGGCGGGCGGCCGTACCTCGTCGACGACCACCGCGTGCAGGATGCCGCCCAACGAGTCGCGCCGGAACGGGGATTCACCGCTCAGGGCCGTGCACAGCAGGGCGCCGAGCGACCACAGGTCGGACTCGGGGCCGGTCCTCGCGCCGGACATCCGCTCGGGCGCGGTGTACTCGGGGGAGCCGACGAAGGCCCCGTTCTCGGTGAGCGTCGTCGCGCCCGCGACCTGGGCGATCCCGAAGTCGGTGAGGACGACGCGGCCGGTGCCCGCCTCCATCAGGACGTTGGCGGGCTTGAGGTCACGATGCAGGACCCCGGCGTCGTGCGCGTGCCGCAGTGCGCCGAGCAGGTCGGCGCCGATGCGGGCGGCCTCGGCCGCGTCAACGGGCCCCGCCGTGGCGATGCGGTCGGCGAGGGAACCCCCGACGATCAACTCCATGACGATGTACGGGCGTTCGTCGTCCTCGACCACGTCGTGCACGACGATGATGTGCGGGTGCCTGAGCTGGGCGACGGCCCGGGCCTCGCGCAGGGAGCGCTCGCGTTGCGTGCGGCCCTCGTCCGCCGACAGCGACTCGTCCAGGCGCAGCTCCTTGACCGCGACCTGCCGGCCGAGCAGCTGGTCGGTCGCCCGCCAGACGACGCCCATGCCGCCCCGGCCGATTCTGGCCTCCAGCCGGTAACGTCCGGCGATCACGCGGACGTTGTCCCCCTCGGTCCCCATGCGGCCCATCATGCCGCACCGGACAAGGGGCCTTGGGTACTGCGGTACGCGGTGGCCGACATGTGACACGGGCCGATCGGAGCCGGACTCCGGACGGCTTCCGAGGAGCCCGGACACCGCCGGCCCACCGCCCGGCCGGACTCGCCGACACCGCCTAGCCGTTCGGGCGCCAGCCCCGCAGTATCGCGTCGAACTGCTCCCGCGTGGTGTCCCAGTCGGCGGCGGGGGCCGACATGTAGATCGCGTACTCGACGCCGTCACGGCCCAGATACGTCTGCTCGATGGCCCGGCGCGGCCCGGGGAAGGACGTGTCCTTGCCGAGCGCCGTCCAGGTGAAGTCCCACAGGGCGCCGCGGCAGTCGCGGTAGGTGTTGGACTGCAGGCTCATCCGCCGGTAGTCCCGCAGTTTCTTCAACTGCTGCTCCAGGTCGAGCTGGTGCGCGTAGGGGTTGTCGAAGTCCGGCGAGTCGTCCACGGCGATACGGACGAAGTGCTTGCCGCCGTCGGGCGTGTAGTCGATCTGGTTGCCGTTGACCTGGCGCTTCCAGTCCTTCGTCGGCAGGGCGAGGCTGAACCCCTCGACGTCGTCGACGCGCACCCAGTCGGCGGGCACCGCGCCGTTCTTCCGCTGCCCCTTGCCGTCGGTGCCACCGGTGCCGGTCGTGGTGCCGCCGCGCTGCTCCCCCATGCCCTGGGTGTAGTGCAGGGCGAGGGCGCCGCCGCCTCCGACGAGGGCGGCCAGGACGGCGACGAGGACGAGCGTGCGGCCCAGCCTGCGCTTCTTCGGGGCGCCCGGAGCGCCGTCGCCGTACGGGTGGGCGAGGGGCGGGCCGTGGAGGGTGGCTCCCGGCGCCCCGGGCATCTGGTGGCCGGGCACGTGGGTGGTCGTCCAGGAGGGTGCGCCCGGTCCACCGGGCGCACCCGGGCCACGGGGGTCGGTCGCGTAACCGGACGGCCCGTACCCGACTGCCGCGGGTGCGGACGCGCCATGTGCGACGGAACCATGTGCCGTGGACCCGTGGGTCGCGGACCCGTGGGTCGTGGACCCATGTGCCGCGGACCCATGTGCCGTCGGCCCGTGTGCGGCGGCACCGTGACCGGCCGGCCCGTGGGTGTGGGCGCCGACCGCGCCCGTCCCCTCGCGCCGGTCCGCCGTCATCCGGCCCGTGTCCACGTGCTGCGTCGGCACATGGGCCTGCGCGGCACGCGGCCGCCGTCCCTCCGCGGCCTCGGCGAGCATCTGCTCGGTCTCCTCGGAACCGGGCCGGGCGGCGGGATCCTTGTGCAGCAGCGCCTGGATGACCGGCCCCAGCGGTCCCGCGCCGCGCGGTTCGGCGGGCTCCTCGTCGACCACCGCCTGCATCGTGGTCAGCGGGGAGGTGCGCCGGAACGGCGACGTGCCCTCGACCGCCGTGTAGAGCGTCGCCCCGAGGGCCCACAGGTCCGAGGCGGGCCCGGGATCGTGCCCGCGCACCCGCTCGGGGGCCAGGAAGTCGACCGAGCCGACGATCTCACCGGTGCGGGTGATCGTCGTGTCGCCCTCGACCTGCGCGATGCCGAAGTCCGTGAGCAGCACCCGCCGGTCGGCGGCGAGCAGCACGTTGCCCGGCTTCACGTCGCGGTGCAGGACACCGGCGGCGTGCGCGGCGCGCAGCCCGCGCAGCACCCACAGGCCGATGCGGGCCGCCTCGACGGGCTCCACCCGCCCTCGCGCCTTGACCTCGTCGGCCAGCGAGTTGCCCTCGACCAACTCCATGACGATCCAGGGCCGGTTGTCGTGTTCGAGGACGTCGTGCACGGTGACGACGGCCGAGTGGTTGATCCGGGCGGCGGCCCGGGCCTCGGCGTGCGTCCGGGCGAGCAGGACCGGACGGTCACTCTCCGTGACGTACAGCGCGGCCGTCAGCTCCTTGACCGCGACGGCGCGGTGCAGCACTTCATCGTGCGCACGCCACACCCGGCCCATGCCCCCGCTGCCGATGGATTCGACGAGGCGGTAGCGGCCCGCGAGGAGCAGGCCCTGCATCTGATTCACGTTTCCCCGCAATGGTCTTGACAGGGTCACCCTAGGGACCACGCCGTCCCGCAGGGAACCGGCGCGGTCGTACGGAGACCGCACTGTGACGGTTCTCGCTTCCGCGACCGTGAGGCAACCGCGGGGTCAACTGCGCGTCACGGGACGTCCGCAGACATGAGGGAGCCCTCTCGGACGCGGTACGCGGAAGGGGGGAGTCGGCCCTCGGACGCACCGGACCGCACCGGACGCGTGGCCGCAGCCGCCGTGGCCCCGGGTGCCGGACGCCTCAGCCGGTGACCTGATACGTCGCCGACGCCTGCTCGAACAGCCGTGTCACCTCGTCGCGTTCGGCCTCCGGACCGCGCACCTGCACCACGTGGTACCGGCCGCCGACCGCCATCGCGAGGTTGCGCACGAACAGCTCGCGGCCCTCGCCGTCGGTCCAGGTGAACTGCCCCTCGGCCATGGTCCGGCCGCCCACGTCGATGGTCCGCATCCCGCTGGACGTGGCCCACGTCGAGTCGCGGAACGGCTGGAGTTCACGCTCCCGCTCGCGCTGGTACGCCATCGGGTCCTTGCCGTACGCCTCCGTGCTGTCCCGCCCCGGCACGACGATGAGCTGGAAGTCCCCGTGCGAGTAGACGACTTGGCCGCGGCCGTTCTTCGGCGCCCGGTCCCAGCCGCGGGCCACGGCGACCCGGAAGCCCTCGGCGTCCTTGCGCACGGTGAAGCCCTGGGCGACGTCCGGGTCGGAGGACTTCTGCCCCGAACCGGCCGACTTCGAGGGGCTCTTGCCGTCCCCCGGCGAGGTCTGGTCGGGACGCGGCTCGCTGCTCGCCTCGCCGCCGTCGCCCGCACCGGTGTCGGAGCTCGGCTCCGCCTTCTCGGCGGCGCCCGTGCGCTCGCTGTCCGTGCCGCCGGTGGTGTCCGCCTTCGGCATGAAGTACAGCGCGTAGGCGACCGCCGCCGCCAGCATGAGCAGCACCAGCAGGACCAGGTTGCGGCCCAGCCGGCGGGGCGGGGCCGAACGCTCCTGCCTGGCGCGCTTGTGGCGGGCGTGCGGGCTGGTCGCGGGCAGCCCGGCCCGGCGCCTGCGGACGAGCTCGCCCCGGCGCCGTACGATCGGCAGCCGCCGCGGGTCGACGGGGGGCGCGGCGATGACGTGCGCGCCCGCCTCCGGCTCCGGAGCCGACCGGACCAGTGAGCGCAGCCAGCCGCGAAGGTCCTCGAAGTCCAGCCGCTCCGTGGGGTCCTGGCGCAGCAGCGACTCCACGACCGGCCGCAGCGGACCGCACTCCTCGGCGAACGCCGGGGGCTCCGCGCACACCAGCTGGACCAGCTCGGCCGTGTTCTCCTCCGGGTAGGGCGCGTGCCCCTGCACGGCACGGAAGAGGAGCGCGCCGAGCGCCCACAGGTCGGTGGCGGGCCCGATCGGTGCGGCGAGCTGCCAGTTCTCGTGCACGGGGCCGGCCTGCTCGGGCGCCCAGCGCTCGGTCACCGGGCCGACGACGGCCATCCGCGCCTGACGTGCCCGCTCGGCGGCCAGCGCGGTGGCGGGCCCGCGGCGGGGCGCCGAACCGGCGACCAGGTGGTCCCAGCGGGCGGTGTCCTGGGCGGGCTGCGGGGCGGACCCCTGCGGTGGCACCTGGCGGCGGCCCTGCTGGTGGGGCAGGCCCGTGGCGGGTGCGGGCGTCGCGGCGGCGGCGCCGAATTCGTGGACGGACTCCTGCGCCGGTTCGAGCAGCGGGGCGCCGCCGTTCCCCGGGTCGTGGAACGCCGTGTGCGCCTGGTCGCCGGCTCCGCCCGGGAGCGCGGTACGCCCCTGGGCACCGGGCCCGGTCCGCGGTACGGCGCCGTGCCAGGGGTTCGCACGGCCGACTCCGTACGGGTCGGCTATCTGCCCGGGCGGCGGGTTGCCGGGCGTGTACTCCACCCCTTGCCCACCGTCGCCCCGCCGGTTCGCACCTCCACGCCCAGCCTCCGGACCGGCGCCGGCACCGTAGCCAGTGCCCTGCCCGCCCTCGGGCCCGTACCCCGACGCCTGACGGGACCCGCCCCCGTACCCGGAACCCTGCCCGGACTCGGCACCGTACCCAGGCCGCTGACCGGCATCAGGACCCTGACCAGGTCCCCGACCGCCCCCGGCACCGTACGCAGGCAGCCCCTGCCCGCCCTCGGGCCCGTACCCCGACGCCTGACGGGACCCGCCCCCGTACCCGGAACCCTGCCCGGACTCGGCACCGTACCCAGGCCGCTGACG
>NZ_JBVHTO010000009.1:135287-302255 GCF_055565855.1 Streptomyces sp. NPDC028308 | reverse complement strand
GACCGGTCTCGGGGTCGTGGCCGGGGCCTCGGCCGGTCCCGGGGCCGTAGCCGCCCGGTGCCGGGAGGGAGGGGTTCGTGGTGGAGGACGGGGGCTCGGCGGGGCCCGGCGCAGGGCGGGGGCCGGGCAGGGCGGCGCGGCTGTCGCGCTCCTCGTCCTGGACCCGGGCCGCGGCACGCGCACCGGCCCGGTACGCGGCGATCGCCCCGGCCCTTGCCGCCCGTACGTCGTCGCCCTCGGGCGCGTGGCCACCGAGGGCCGGAACACCTCCGCGGGGGCCCTCCACGGCGGGTGCACGCCCCGCGGCCCGCGCCTCGACGCCGGCCGCCCGCGCCTCCATGCCCTTCTCGCGGGCCTCGATCGCGGCCCGCCGAGCCGCTTCGGGGTCCCGGCTGAGCGGGCCGCCGCCCCCGGCGCCCGCGCCGAGCGAGTGGCCCGCGACTCCTCCGGCGACCGGGCCGCCGTACGCGCCGCCAGGACCGGGGACACGCTCGTCCCCGGTGCCCGCCTCCCCGTCCCGGGGCGGTACGGGGTCGTACCCGCACAGCGCCTCCTCGGCGGCGCCGACCGCCAGGCCGCTGAGCATGACGCGGCCGTCGTCGCAGACGAGGACCGTGCGGGCGGTGATGTTCCGGTGAACCCAGCCGTGCGCGTGCAGCACCCGCAGGGCCATGAGCACGTCCGAGGCGACCTCGGCCGCCCGGTACGGCGTCAACGGTTTCTCGGCGAGCAGCGCCGCCAGCGGCCGGGCGGCCACCAGCTCACTGACGACCCAGAGCGAACCACCCTCGGCGAACACGTCGAAGACCTGGTCGAGCCGGGGGTGGTCGGGTATCTGCGCGGCGGCCTGCGCGGCCTCGATGGCGCGCCGCACGGCCGGTTCGGCGGGACGCCGGGTCGGCCGGGCGGTCCGGCCGCGCCGGTCCTGGACGCCGTCCCGCGCCACGAACCCTTCCGGCAGCCCGTCCGCGTCGAGCACCTCCGCCTCGACGACCTCGGGCAACGGCACCTGGCGGACCAGGACCTCCTGCCCGCTGTAGGTGTCGAAGGCGCGGGTCTCGGCGAGTTCGTACTCGTCGGACGGCGGCAGGGGCAGGCGGTAGCGGTCGGCGAGTACCCGTCCCGCGTAGTCGTCCACGACGCCTCCCCCGGCCGCCCGGTGGTCAATTCCGTTCGGGTTGCGCTCCGTTGTGATTCCGTACGGTCCGCAACCACTCACGATACGTGCCGGAGGCAACTCGCAAGGAGGTGATGCGAGATCTCAGGCCCTCAACTCCTACCCACACGCGGCCGGGTGAACAATCCCCTCCGAACTGTCCACCCCCACCGGCCCCGTCGCGGCGTCACGACTTCGGCTTGAACGTCCTCGTCAGCGTGCGCCAGGTGTCCCTACGCAGGTCGCTGCCCCATTTGGCGTCCTTCGCGGTGTACATGAGCCCGTACCCCTGATGCGAGTTGACGACGAATCCGCGGTCTATCGACCGGTACTTCGTCCCGCTCTCCACGTAGGTGAACTCCCAGTCGGCCGTGTTCCAGCCGCGGTAGTCCACCTTCTCTATCCGTATGCGCTGGTACTGGGGGCGCGTCATGTAGCGCTCCTGGTTCTTCCAGTCCGCGACCGGGTCGTCCTTGGGCGTGGACGTCCAGCCGACCAGCAGCTTCTGCCCGTCGGGGCCGGTGAAACGAGCCCCAGCAGCGCCCGTGGACTGGTACTTCCAGCCCTTCGGCAGTCCTATGGAGAACCCCTGACCGGAGCGGTACGTCTGTACGGCGGTGTAGTCGTCCGACTTCGTCTCGTCGTCCGAGTCCGAGTCGCCCGACGCACTCGCGCTCGGCGAGCTTCCGGCTGTGCCGTCTCCGGCCGAGCCGTCCGAGGCGCCGGCCGAAGGCTTCTTCTCGTCGCCGTCCGCACCGGCGCCGGAACCCTTGTCCTTGTCACCGCTGCCGGCCGCCGTACCGCCGGACGAGGACTTGGCGTCGCCGCCCTTGCTGTCCTCGGAGCCGCCGTCACCGCCCCCGAGGGTCAGCGCCAGCACGGTGCCGATGATGGCGAGGACCACGACGACCGCCGTTATCACCAGCGTCCGCCGCGGCACCACGTCGGTGAGCGACGCCTTGGGCGCCGGCCTCGCGGGAGCCGGGGGAACCTCCGGCCAGCCGGAACCCCGGCCCGCCGTCGCCCCCTTGTCCAGGCCGGCCGTGGCACCGTCCCCGACACCGGACGACCGGGACACCGTGGTCGCCGCACCGGCGCCTTCTCCCGAACCGGCGTCACCTGCCCGGCCCGCGCCGACCGCCGCCGCACCGGCGCCGACCGCACCCGCGGCACCCGCCCGGGACGCGGCACCGGACGTCGCGTCACCGGAACCGGGCTTGCCCGCACCGGACTTGGCGGAACCCGTCGTGCCGGAGGCCAGCGCGCCCCCGCCGGTCCCCGCGGCACCGGTGCCCGCGACGGGCGTGGAACCGGACGTCCCCGTGGAGCCGGACTTGGCGCGTGCGGCCCCCGCGGCAGCTCCCGCCGCCGTGGCCGCCTTCCGCACGGAACGCAGGGCCCCGCGCAGCCGCTCGCCCGCGTCCTCCCGCTTGGCGCCCCTGCCCGAGTCCGCGTCCGGGAGCGGCGGCATCGCCACGACCTTCGTCGCGTCCGGCGGCTCCGGCGCCGAGTCCCCGGCCTCGGTCGCGCGCAGCACCTCGGTGAGCATCGCCCGGGCGCCCGCGTCGTCGAGCCGCTGCTCGGGATCCTTGGCGAGCAGCCCGTAGATCACCTTCTCCAGCGGTCCCGCGTGCTTCGGCTGCTCCACCGGCTCGGTCATCACCGCGGTGAGCGTCGCGATGGCGGAACCCTTGTCGTACGGCGGAACGCCCTCCACCGCCGCGTACAGCAGACCGCCGAGCGACCAGAGGTCCGCCGCGGGGCCGGGCTTGTGGCCGCGTGCCCGCTCGGGCGAGATGTACGAGGGCGCGCCGACGAGCATGCCCGTCGAGGTGATGGACGGATCGCCCTCCACCTGCGCGATGCCGAAGTCGGTCAGCACGACCCGGCCGTCCTCGGAGATCAGCACGTTGGACGGCTTCACGTCCCGGTGCAGGATGCCCTCGCGGTGCGCGGAGCGCAGCACGTCGAGGATCGCCAGGCCGACCTCCGCCGCCCGCCTCGGCGTGAGCAGCCCGTCCTCGCGGATGGCCTCGGCGAGGGACTTGCCCTCGACGAGCTCCATCACGATCCAGGGCCGGTCGTCCTCGTCGACCACGTCGAACACGGTCACCGCGCCGTTGTTACGGATCCGCGCGATCGCCTTCGCCTCGCGCAGGGTCCGTGTGATCAGCCGCCGCTTCTCGTCCTCGTCGATGCTCGACGGGAACCTCAGCTCCTTGACGGCCACCGTGCGACCCAGGGTTTCGTCCTCGGCGCGCCACACCGTGCCCATGCCGCCGCGGCCGAGTACGTCTCCCAGCCGGTACCGCCCGGCGAGGAGACGCCCGCTCTTGTCCTGACGGGATGCTCCCGCCCGCTCCGCCTCCGACATGCGTCCCCTCATGCAACCCGCCCTGACAGAGCCTTCATTGTCCCCCACGTATGGACCACCCGACGCCCAGGGTGCCTCTGGACTCCGGGCGGGACCGGGCCTCGGTGCGCCCGACCAGGGGGACTGCCTGCCGCGCGACGCCATTCGTCCCGCATGATGGGCCCCCGACAAGGGAGGTTCGCGATGCCGCTGCTCCGGACACGCCGGACACTCGTGACCATTCCGGTTGCCGCCGTCCTGCTCGGCCTGACTCCGACCGGCGCCCCCGCCGACGCGAGCGTCGCCGCGGACTCCGCGCTGACCCTGCTCGTCTCCCGGGGAAAGGCCCCGGCCGCGGCCCTCCTGGCCCGCGAGGAGACGGGTACCCGCTACTCCCACGCCGAAGCCGTCACCGACGCAACCACTTACGGCGCACGGACCCCGTCGGCACCGGGCGCCCCCTCAGCCCGCGGCATCTCCGCGGCACCTGACGCCGCGTCGGCCTCGGCCGCACCCGCCGCCACGTCCGGCCGGACCGGCGTCCGGACCGAGGCCGACTCCGCGCCCGTACGAGACACCGGCCCGACCGCATCTGACGCCACCTCCGGAACAGCCACCCCTTCCCCTCCCGGAACCTCCCTTCCCGACACCGTCCGAGGCCCGACCGCCGGAACCCGCACCGAGACCGCCCTCCGCCGCGGCGACCACTTCCGCGCCGGCAGCATCACCAAGACGTTCCTCGCGACGGTCGTACTGCAACTCGCCGCCGAACACCGCCTTTCCCTGTCGGACTCCGTGGACCTGCACCTGCCGGGACTGGTGGCGGGAGCGGGCAACGACGGTCGCGCGCTGACCCTGCGTGCCCTGCTCACCCACACCAGCGGTCTGTACGACTTCACGGCGGAGACCAGGGGGGCCGTCCCCGTCACCCCGCGTCAGGCTCTGCGCATCGCCGTCACCCACCCCCCAGCCGACCCCGGCCGCTTCTCCTACTCGAACACCAACTACGTACTGCTGGGCCTGGTCGTACGACAGGTCACCGGCCACTCGTACGCCACCGAGATCCGGCGTCGCCTCATCACCCCCCTTCATCTGACGGGCACCTCCTTCCCCGGCGCCCGCACCTCGCTCCCCTCCCCGCACGGCCGCGCGTACGCCGCCGACGGTTCGGACGTCACCGAACTCGACCCGCGCGTGGCCGGCGCGGCGGGCGAGCTGGTCAGCACCCTGGCCGACCTCGACCGCTTCTACGCGGCCCTGCTGGGGGGTGAGCTGCTCCCGCCGGACCGGCTGCGGGAGATGCTCGACACCCGGGCCGCACACGGCCGGTACGGCATGGGTCTCTATCCCGTGAAGCTGCCGTGCGGCATGACGGTGTGGGGCCACAACGGACGCATAGCCGGCAGCTACGTGCGCACCGCAGCCACCGTCGACGGCCGTCGTGTCCTCACCTTCCGGGTGAACACGGACGGGATCGCAGACCCGAGCCTCGAACCGGCCCTGCTCGCCGCCGAGTTCTGCCCCCGCACCCCTCAGAACGCCCGGGTTCCGAGCAAAGATCCCAGCCCACGACACCCGTTCGAGTGACATCCCGCCGGGACGGCACCCGCCTGAGCGGCGAGCGCGAACCGCGAACCGCGAGTCGCGAGTCGCGAGTCGCGAGTCGCGAACCGCGAGCCACGAGCGGCAGCCCGCTAGCCCGCCCCACCGATGTCACCCGCCGCGAGGCCTCGACAACGTCTCCGCCGACCCCAGCGCCACCCGCCGCCCGCCGCCCGGTGAGCGGGGCCGACCGGACCCCGTGACAGTGAGCGGGGCCGGGGGCCGCCGCCCGCATGGACCACAGCGCCGCCCGACCACCCGGCGCTCACCACTCGGCGCCCGCCAGACGGTGAGCGGGGTCGGAAGGGGTCGGGCAAGCCCCCACATGACAGTCAGCGGGGCCGCGTGCCGGCGCCCGCATGGACCACCGCGCCGCCCGGCACCCGGCACCCGGCACCCGGCACCCGGCACCCACCGGACGGTGAGCGGGGTCGACCGGACCCCCACATGACAGCGAGCGGGACCGAGTGCCGCCGCCCGCGTGACCGTGCCCGGAGTCATGGCGGCGACGACGTCCGCGACCCCCAACGCGCCCCCACGACACGGCATCCGGTACGGGATCGCCCCGCACCGGACACCCTCAACCACCGCAGCAGCCTCACAGCACAACGCGGCTCGCCCCACCCGAAGCCACCGTGGCCGTCTCACCGGGCCACGGCACGACCCCCGCGCCCGCGCGTCACCGCGCCACGATGTCCGGCGCCCCCAGACGGGCCGCGTCCGCCGTCAGGTCGTCGGGCTGGCGCTGCGACTCCCGTTCCGCCTCGACCCGCTTCTCGTAGTGCTCGACCTCGCGCTCGATCTGGTCCTTGTCCCAGCCGAGAACCGGCGCCATCAGCTCCGCGGCCTCACGGGCGCAGCGCGTGCCCCGGTCGAACGTCTCGATGGAGATGCGGGTCCGGCGGGTGAGGACGTCGTCGAGGTGGCGGGCACCCTCGTGCGAGGCGGCGTAGACGACCTCGGCGCGGAGGTAGTCGTCCGCGCCCTGCAGCGGGGCGCCGAGCGAGGAGTCGGCGGCGATGAGGTCGAGGAGTTCGTCGGCGAGGGAGCCGTAGCGGTTCAGCAGGTGCTCCACCCGCACGACGTGGATACCGGTCTCGGCCGCGATGCGCGCCCGCGCGTTCCACCGGGCGCGGTAGCCCTCGGCGCCGAGCAGCGGGATGTCCTCGGTGACGCACTCGGCGACGCGCTGGTCGAGCCCGTGCACCGCCTCGTCCACCGCGTCCTTGGCCATCACGCGGTACGTCGTGTACTTGCCGCCCGCCACGACCACGAGTCCCGGCACCGGATGCGCGACGGTGTGCTCGCGGGAGAGCTTGCTCGTGGCGTCGGACTCGCCGGCGAGCAACGGTCGCAGTCCCGCGTAGACGCCCTCGACGTCGTCACGGGTCAGGGGCAGGGCGAGGACCGCGTTCACGTGCTCCAGCACGTAGTCGATGTCGGCGCTGGAGGCCGCCGGGTGCGCCTTGTCGAGGTCCCAGTCGGTGTCGGTGGTCCCGACGATCCAGTGCCGTCCCCACGGGATGACGAAGAGCACGGACTTCTCGGTGCGCAGGATCAGACCGGTCGTGGAGTGGATGCGGTCCTTCGGTACGACCAGGTGGACGCCCTTGGACGCCCGTACGTGGAACTGGCCGCGCTCCCCCACCATCGCCTGGGTGTCGTCGGTCCACACCCCGGTCGCGTTCACCACCTGCTTGGCGCGGATCTCGTACTCCCCGCCGCTCTCGACGTCGAGCACCCTGGCGCCGACGACGCGTTCGCCCTCGCGCAGGAAGGCGGTCACCCGCGTTCGGTTGGCCACCTTGGCGCCGTAGGCCGCGGCCGTGCGCACCAGCGTGGCCACGTAACGGGCATCGTCCATCTGCGCGTCGTAGTACTGCAGCGCGCCGACCAGCGCGTCCTTCTTCAACGCGGGAGCGACGCGCAGGGCGTGGCGGCGTGTCAGGTGGCGGTGTCCGGGCAGGCCGCGGCCGCGCCCCCGGGCCATCGCCATGACGTCGTAGAGGGCGACGCCGGAGCCCGCGTACAGCCGCTCCCAGCCCTTGTGCTGCAACGGGTAGAGGAAGGGCACGGGCTTCACGAGGTGTGGAGCGAGCCGTTCCAGGAGCAGTCCGCGCTCCTTGAGGGCTTCGCGCACCAGTGCGAAGTCGAGCATCTCCAGGTAGCGCAGACCTCCGTGGATCAGCTTGCTGGACCTGCTCGACGTGCCGGAAGCCCAGTCGCGCGCCTCGACCAGTCCCGTGGACAGGCCCCGCGTCACGGCGTCCAGCGCGGTCCCCGCACCGACCACGCCCGCGCCCACGACCAGCACGTCCAGCTCCCGCTCGGCCATTCCCGCAAGTGACTCGGCGCGCTCCGCCGGCCCCAGTGTCGCTGTCCTCACCGCTGCCTCCCGCTATCCGTTGCGCTGGCCGCACCCGTCCGGCGAAGCCCGGCTCTCATCCCCCATGCCCAAATTCTGACCGTGCTGCCCACCTTCGGCCACTGCCCGCCGTACCGCCTGTGGAGATCAATCGGGGACTCTCGAGAAAACACAGTCGAGTAATCCCGCAAATCGGTCATATTTACTCCTAGTCTGACATTGCGCTCGCCCGTTCTGTCCACCGGGCTTGCACACCTGTCCCACTACGGCTACTGGGAAGGACGGCCCACGCCATGCCCGCAGATCTCGCCGTCATCGGACTCGGTCATCTCGGCCTGCCCCTGGCCCAGGCCGCCGTCGCCGCCGGCATCCCCACGGTCGGCTACAAGACCGGCCCCGAGGGCGGCTCCCTCACGGCCGCCGAGCTGCGCCGGATGCACTCGGAGGGCTTCCGGCCGACCACCAACGCGGCCGAACTCGGCCGCGTACGCACGGCGGTCATCTGTGCGCCCACTCCACGCGGCGCGGACGGGGCCCCGGACATGAGCCAGGTGGCCGGCGCCGCCCGCACCCTGGCCGCCCGGCTGCGCCCGCACACCACGGTGATCCTGGAGTCCCCGGTGCACCCGGGGACCACGGAGGAGTTCCTGCGCCCCCTCCTGGAGGAGGGCTCGGGCCTGCGTGCCGGCCGCGACTTCCACCTCGCGTACTCGCCCAGCCGGGTCGACCCGGGCAACCGCGACTTCCACCCGTCCAACACCCCCAAGGTGATCGGCGGCCTCACCCCGGCCTGCACCGAGTCGGCCGCCGCCTTCTACGGGCGCCTCACCGACAAGGTCGTACGCGCGCGTGGACCACGCGAGGCGGAGACCGTGCAGCTCCTGGAGACCAACTTCCGGCACGTGAACATCGCCCTGGTCAACGAGATGGCCGTGCTCTGCCACGACCTCGGCGTCGACCTGTGGGACGTCATCCGGTGCGCCGAGACCAAGCCGTTCGGCTTCCAGGCCTTCCGGCCGGGACCCGGCGTCGGCGGCCACGCAGTCGCCCAGGACCTCACCGGACGCTCGGGCCGCACCCTGCGCATGGTCGAACTGGCGCGGCAGGTCAACGACCACATGCCGCAGTACGTCATCCAGCGCGCCGCCACCCTCCTCAACGAGCACGGGAAGTCGGCCCGCGGCGCGCGCGTGCTGCTGCTGGGCGTCACCTACAAGCAGGACCTCGCCGACCAGCAGGGCTCCCCCGCGCACGAGATCGCGCTGCGCCTGATGGAACTCGGCGCGTCCGTCAGCTACCACGACCCGCTCATCCCCGCCTGGAGCGTCCTCGACCGCCCGATCCCGCGGGCCGACTCGCTCTACGAGGCCGCGGCCGACGCCGACCTGACGATCCTGCTCCAGCAGCACCGCACGTACGACCTCCAGGGCCTGTCCGTGAAGGCGCAGCTCCTCCTGGACACGCGCGGCGCCACGCCGACCGGGGCGGCACACCGCCTCTGACCTCCCGGAAATCCCCGTACGGACTGTCGGTGCGGCCTGCTACTGTGCGGCAGCTCTCGCACACACGTGCGCTCGCGTTCTCGGCGCACCCGTCGTGCGCCGCTGTCCCTGGGGGGATCCACATGAGCCAGTCGTCCACGCCGCCGCCCGTGCCGCCGGCCGAGCAGTCCGGGAACCCGTACGCGCAGGGTGCGGGCCCGCAGGACACGCCGCCCGCGCCCGGCTTCCCGCAGCAGCAGGGCGGCTCCGCCTTCCCGATGGCCCCGGTCGCCCCCACCGGCCCGGTCTTCACCAACCTCGGCCTCGGCCTCGCGGCCGCCGTCGGCGCCGCTCTGGTCGGGGCGGTCGTCTACGGCGTCGTCATCGGCCTCACGAAGCACCAGATCGGTTGGGCGGCCGTGGGCGTCGGCTTCCTGATCGGTCTCGCGGCGGGCCGTGTGGGCGGGCGCAACCCGGTCCTGCCGGTCGTCAGCGTCGTGCTGGCCGCGGGGTCGGTCTACCTCGGCCAGCTGGTCGGCGAGGCCATGATCGGTGCCAAGGAGATCGGCGTCGGCTTCAACGAGCTCTTCTTCGACCACCTCGACCTGGTCCAGGAAGCATGGAAGGCGGACGCCGATCCGCTGACCTTCGTCTTCTTCGCGATCGCCGCGTACGTGGCCTTCTCCAGCGCCAGGAAGGCCGGTCACTGACGGCGGACAGCACGCGGAAGGGCCCGGTCACCCCAAGGCGACCGGGCCCTTCGACGTCGTACGGGCTAGCGCTTGTGCTGCGCGTCCGCGACCGTGACCTCGACGCGCTGGAACTCCTTGAGCTCGCTGTAGCCGGTGGTGGCCATGGCGCGGCGCAGGGCGCCGAAGATGTTCATGGAGCCGTCGGGGATGTGCGAGGGACCGGTGAGGATCTCCTCGATCGTGCCGACGGTGCCGAGGTCGACCTTCTTGCCGCGCGGCAGCTCCTCGTTCACCGCCTCCATGCCCCAGTGGTGGCCCCGGCCGGGCGCGTCCGTGGCACGGGCCAGCGGGGAGCCCATCATCACGGAGTCGGCACCGCAGGCGATGGCCTTGGGGAGGTCGCCGGACCAGCCGACGCCGCCGTCGGCGATGACGTGCACGTACCGGCCGCCGGACTCGTCCATGTAGTCCCGGCGGGCCGCGGCGACGTCCGCCACCGCGGTCGCCATCGGGACCTGGATGCCCAGGACGTTGCGGGTGGTGTGCGCGGCGCCGCCGCCGAAGCCGACCAGCACACCGGCCGCGCCCGTGCGCATCAGGTGCAGGGCGGCGGTGTACGTGGCGCAGCCGCCGACGATCACCGGGACGTCCAGCTCGTAGATGAACTGCTTCAGGTTCAGCGGCTCGGCGGCACCGGAGACGTGCTCGGCCGACACCGTCGTACCGCGGATGACGAAGATGTCGACGCCCGCGTCCACGACGGCCTTGGAGAACTGCGCCGTCCGCTGCGGGGACAGCGCCGCCGCGGTGACCACGCCCGAGTCGCGCACCTCCTTGATGCGCTGCCCGATCAGCTCCTCCTTGATGGGAGCCGCGTAGATCTCCTGGAGGCGGCGGGTCGCGGTGTCCGCGTCCAGCCCGGCGATCTCGTCGAGCAGCGGCTGCGGGTCCTCGTACCGCGTCCACAGCCCTTCGAGGTTGAGGACGCCCAGGCCGCCCAGCTCGCCGATGCGGATCGCGGTGGCCGGGGAGACGACCGAGTCCATGGGGGCGGCCAGGAAGGGCAGCTCGAAGCGGTAGGCGTCGATCTGCCAGGCGATCGAGACCTCCTTCGGGTCCCGGGTCCGGCGGCTCGGGACGACGGCGATGTCGTCGAAGGCGTACGCCCGGCGGCCGCGCTTGCCGCGCCCGATCTCGATCTCAGTCACGTGTGTGGCCTTTCCGTCTGCGTTCCAGCGCCTACCAGTATCCCCGACGCATACGGCGAGAGCGGCCCCGAAGGCTCCGGGGCCGCTCTCGATCGCACATCGGGACGCGCTTCACGCGCGCGGGGACCTCACGGACGGCTGTAGTTGGGGGCCTCGACCGTCATCTGGATGTCGTGCGGGTGGCTCTCCTTGAGACCCGCCGAGGTGATCCGCACGAAGCGGCCCTTGGTCTCCATCTCGTCGATGGTGGCGGCGCCGACGTATCCCATGGTCTGGCGCAGACCGCCGACGAGCTGGTGCAGCACGTTGGCGAGCGGGCCGCGGTAGGGCACCTGGCCCTCGATGCCCTCGGGCACGAGCTTGTCGTCGGAGGCCACCTCGGCCTGGAAGTAGCGGTCCTTCGAGTACGACCGGCCCTGGCCGCGGGACTGCATGGCACCGAGGGAGCCCATGCCGCGATAGGACTTGAACTGCTTGCCGTTGATGAACTGCAGCTCGCCCGGCGACTCCTCGCAGCCCGCGAGGAGGCTGCCCAGCATCACCGTGTCGGCGCCGGCGGCGAGCGCCTTGCCGATGTCACCGGAGTACTGCAGGCCGCCGTCGCCGATGACCGGGACGCCCGCGGCGCGGGCCGCGAGGGCGGCCTCGTAGATGGCGGTGACCTGGGGGACGCCGATGCCGGCGACCACACGGGTCGTACAGATGGAGCCGGGACCCACGCCCACCTTGACGCCGTCGACGCCGGCGTCGATCAGGGCCTGGGCGCCGTCACGCGTGGCGACGTTGCCGCCGATCACGTCGACGCCGACGCTCGACTTGATCTTGGCCATCCAGTTGAGGGCGTTGCTGTTGTGCCCGTGGGAGGTGTCGACGATCAGGAAGTCCACACCGGCCTCGGCGAGCGCCTGGGCCCGCTCCAGCGCCTCGGGGCTGGCGCCGACGGCGGCACCCACGAGGAGGCGGCCCTCGGCGTCCTTCGCGGCGTTCGGGTACTTCTCCGCCTTGACGAAGTCCTTGACCGTGATGAGGCCCTTGAGGATGCCCGCGTCGTCGACCAGCGGCAGCTTCTCGATCTTGTGGCGGCGGAGCAGCTCCACCGCGTCGTTCCCGGAGATGCCGACCTTGCCGGTGACCAGGGGCATCGGGGTCATGACCTCGCGCACCTGACGGGAGCGGTCGGTCTCGAAGGCCATGTCGCGGTTGGTGACGATGCCGAGCAGCTTCTTGTTGCCGTCGGTGACGGGCACGCCGCTGATGCGGAACTTGGCGCACAGGGCGTCCGCCTCGGCGAGCGTCGCGTCCGGGTGCACCGTGATCGGGTCGGTGACCATGCCGGACTCGGAGCGCTTCACGAGGTCGACCTGGTTGACCTGGTCCTCGATGGACAGGTTCCGGTGCAGCACGCCGACACCGCCCTGGCGGGCCATGGCGATGGCCATCCGGGACTCGGTGACCTTGTCCATCGCCGCCGAGAGCAGCGGGATGTTCACGCGCACGTTGCGGGAGATGCGGGACGAGGTGTCGACCGCGTTGGGCAGCACTTCCGATGCGCCCGGCAGCAGCAGCACGTCGTCGTAGGTCAGCCCGAGTGTCGCGAATTTCTCGGGCACTCCGTCGACGTTTGCAGTCATGACACCTTCCCCAAATGGCCTTGATCGGTGCGGATGTCCATGCTAACGGGAAGCACGGCTCTCTCATTCCACGGTTTCCGGCGCCCGTCGGCTTCGTAGCTTCGTACGAGCCGGGAGCCGGCTCCGTTCACGCGCCGCCCCCGGGAGGGTCTCCCGGGCACTCGGCGCCGACCTGGCCCGCCCGGCGCTTCCGCGTCCCGCCCGTCACGGTCCTCGCCGACGCGGCGGAACGCAACTGCCGCCCCTGCGCGAGGTCCCGCACCGGCGGACGTCGGCCCGACGCCGTCGTCCCGGTGCCGCGAACAGCGGCGACCGCCGGGAAGCCCGCGGCTCCCGGAGCGGAGGCGGTGCGTGCCCGGCGGGGAGCCGTTACTGCTCCGCCAGGGCCCGCAGGCGGCTCAGGGCCCGGTGCTGGGCCACGCGGACCGCACCGGGTGACATTCCCAACATCTGACCCGTCTCCTCGGCCGTGAGCCCCACCGCGATGCGCAGCAGGAGCAGCTCCCGCTGGTTCTCCGGGAGGTTGGCCAGGAGCTTCTTGGCCCACTCGGCGTCGCTGCTGAGCAGGGCGCGCTCCTCGGGACCGAGCGAGTCGTCCGGCCGCTCGGGCATCTCGTCCGAGGGCACGGCCGTCGAGCCGGGATGGCGCATCGCGGCGCGCTGGAGGTCGGCGACCTTGTGCGCGGCGATGGCGAAGACGAAGGCTTCGAAGGGGCGCCCGGTGTCCTTGTAGCGCGGCAGCGCCAGCAGCACCGCGACGCAGACCTCCTGCGCCAGGTCCTCCACGAAGTGCCGCGCGTCGCCCGGGAGCCGGGAGAGACGCGTGCGGCAGTACCGCAGAGCGAGAGGATGTACGTGGGCGAGCAGGTCGTGTGTGGCCTGCTCGTCGCCGTCGACCGCACGATGGACGAGCGCACCGATTGCCCCTTGGGCAGTGGCCGCCTCGTCGTCACGCATCGGTCCATGGTGCCTCGGCGTCGTTCGATCCGTGGCACCGCGTCCGTAGTTGTGCACCGAAGCGTTATGAGCAGGTGCGCCGGAACTCATCTCCTGCGCCCTCCCCTTCCGCTCGACCGAATCGTCCCCGAGGAACTCCACACCTCAAGGATGCGGCATCCGCCGGGAAACGGGGATCGGGCATCGGAGGGACCGTGTGAATGGGCCCGGCCCCGCCCGCCCGGAGGCGGACGGGAGGCGCCGTACGGCGGGTGGGGATCGCCGTCCCGGGGCAGCTCACCTAGCGGACCAGGCCCCAGCGGAAACCGAGCGCCACGGCGTGCGCGCGGTCGGAGGCGCCGAGCTTCTTGAAGAGCCGTCGCGCGTGGGTCTTGACGGTGTCCTCGGAGAGGAACAGCTCACGTCCGATCTCCGCGTTGGAGCGGCCGTGGCTCATGCCTTCCAGGACCTGGATCTCACGCGCAGTGAGCGTCGGCGCGGCGCCCATCTCGGCCGACCGCAGCCGGCGCGGGGCGAGCCGCCAGGTCGGGTCGGCGAGCGCCTGCGTCACCGTGGCCCGCAGTTCGGCGCGCGAGGCGTCCTTGTGCAGGTAGCCGCGGGCACCGGCGGCGACGGCGAGCGCCACACCGTCCAGGTCCTCGGCGACGGTGAGCATGATGATGCGGGCGCCCGGGTCGGCGGAGAGCAGCCGCCGGACCGTCTCCACGCCGCCCAGACCGGGCATGCGCACGTCCATCAGAATCAGGTCGGAGCGGTCGGCGCCCCAGCGGCGGAGCACTTCCTCGCCGTTGGCCGCCGTCGTCACGCGCTCGACGCCGGGCACGGTAGCAACCGCGCGGCGGAGCGCCTCTCGGGCAAGCGGGGAGTCGTCGCAGACGAGGACGGATGTCATGGCCGCCCTCCGCAGCTGATGCGCGTCACCTTGAGCCTCCAGGCTGGTACGAATCGTCACCTGTGCGGTCGACACTCGTGGACGGATACTGCCGTCTGCCCGAGCGCTTGTTCCTTCAACCGCCTCGCACTCTCAACGATGGTCACTCGAAAGAGTTACGGGGCCGTCCGCCATCTTCGGCACTCTACGTGAGGGGGCGGACACGGTGCAGACATGCACAACGGACCCTCAACCTTTCATCACAAGCCATGCCCCATTTAGCCGGTTTTCTTCCCTTTTGCTGGTGTCTATGGCTAGATTCGCAATGAGTCATATTTTCATCTCCTTAGATCGTAGATGTACGGTCGGTGGGCACAGAGGCCCAGAACGGCAACAAGGGGACACGCAATGGCAGATTTCTCCCGCCTTCCCGGTCCGAACGCGGACCTCTGGGACTGGCAGCTCCTCGCGGCCTGCCGCGGGGTCGACAGCTCGCTCTTCTTCCACCCGGAGGGCGAGCGTGGTGCGGCACGGAGCGCTCGCGAGAACTCGGCCAAAGAGGTCTGCATGAGATGCCCCGTACGCGCCCAGTGCGCGGCCCACGCCCTGGCGGTGCGCGAGCCGTACGGCGTGTGGGGCGGGCTGACCGAGGACGAGCGCGAAGAGCTGATGGGACGGGCGCGCAACCGGCTGGTCTCGGCGGCGAGCAGTGGTGGGCCGGCAGACCGGCCGCACAACTGAAGGAACGTTTCTCCAACGACGGGCACGCGCAGGCGTGCCCCTGCTTTTGGTGCCGCGGAGCGTGCCGCTGAGCCGGCGCCGCGCGCGTCAGCGGGCCGCGGCCCGGGCCAGCCGGTCGAGGGTGGCCGCCACGGCGGGCACCTGGGCGAGGTCGGGCAGGGTGAGCGCGACGATCTCCCGCCGCACCGGGGGTTCCACCGCCACCGTGCGCACCCCCTTGGGGCGTACGGACTCCACGGCCAGCTCGGGCAGGACCGCGACGCCGAGGCCCGCGCCGACGAGGCCGACCACCGCCGGGTAGTCGTCCGTGGCGAAGTCGATGCGAGGCACGAAGCCGGCGCTCTCGCAGACCTCGACCAGCTGGCCGCGGCAGCGCGGGCAGCCCGCGATCCACGGCTCCCCGGCGAGTTCCGCTATGGCCACCGAGTCCGCCGTCCCCAGTCGGTGGCCCGCCGGGACGAGCCCGACCAGCCGGTCCACCAGCAGCGGCCGTACGACCAGGTCGTGCCACTCCTCGGCGCCCGCCGCGCCCTCGTAGCGGAAGGCGAGCGCGATGTCGCAGTCGCCCTCGCGCAGCATCTCCACCGAGCGCGGCGGTTCGGCCTCCTCAAGGGAGACGCGGGTGCCGGGGTGGTCGGCGCGCAGGGCCGCGAGCGCGGTCGGCACCAGGGTGGAGCTGCCGCTCGGGAAGGAGACCAGGCGGACGCGGCCCGCGCGCAGTCCGGCGATGGCGGCCACCTCCTCCTCGGCGGCCGTCAGCCCGGCGATGATGCCCGCCGCGTGCCGGACGAGGGCCTCGCCGGCCTGGGTCAGGCGCATCTCGCGGCCGGTGCGGATCAGCAGCGGCGTGCCCACCGAGGATTCGAGGGCCTTCATCTGCTGGCTGACGGCGGGCTGGGTGCAGCCCAGCTCGCGCCCCGCCGCCGAGAACGAGCCGGTGGCGGCCACGGCGCGCAGGACACGGAGATGACGGGCCTCGATCACCCGTCGAGCATAAGCGACGCTTGGGTACGCCGCCGAATATTGCGTCGACGCTTTGGCCGCCCGTCGCCTAGCGTGCCGCCATGAAGCTTCTGTCGCTGAACATCGGCCGCCCGCGGGCGGTCACCTACACGGACCAGCCCGAGGGCCTGACCGGCATCGACAAGCGGCCGGTGGACGGGCCCGTGGCGGTCTCGGCCCCCGGGCCCAAGGGCGTCGGGGCCGGCGGGCTGGCCGGGGACGCGGTGTGCGAGAAGCGCCATCACGGCGGTGACGACCAGGCGGTGTACGCGTTCGCGCGGGAGGACCTGGACGAGTGGGAGCGCGAGCTCGGCCGCCCGCTGACGAACGGCTCGTTCGGCGAGAACCTGACCACGTCGGGGCTCGACGTGTCCGGCGCCCGGATAGGCGAGCGGTGGCGCGTGGGGCCCGAGGCCGTCCTGGAGGTCACCTGCGGGCGCATCCCCTGCCGTACCTTCCAGGGCCACCTGGGCGAGCGGGGCTGGGTCAAGCGGTTCACCCAGCGGGGTGCACCCGGCGCATACCTGCGGGTGGTCCGGCCCGGCGAGATCCGCGCGGGCGACCCGATCGAGATCCTGCACCGCCCGGACCACGACGTGACCGTGGCGCTCCAGTTCCGTGCCGTCACGGTCGAGCGGACCCTGCTCCCGCGGCTGCTCGCGGCCGGGGACGCGCTGCACCCGGAGGTGCTGGCGGACGCGCGGAAGTACGTGGAGAAGTACGGCCGCTGACGCGGGCGGGGGACGCGGGAGACCGGTGCCGGCGCGGGTGCGGCGGGCGCGGCACCGGGCGGTGGGGGGCGTCGGGACGTGCGCCCCGGTCACTAACCTTGGCCCATGACAACGGCTCTGATTACGGGATCGACCGCGGGCATCGGCGCCGCGTTCGCGCGGCGGCTGGCGGCCGACGGCCACAACCTCGTCCTGGTGGCGCGCGACACCAAGCGGCTGCGCGAGCAGGCGACCGAGCTGCACGACCGGCACGGCATCGAGGCGGAGGTGCTGACGGCGGACCTGGCGACGGACACCGGCATCGAGGCGGTCGCCGCGCGTCTGGCCGACCGCAGAAGCCCGGTGGACCTGCTGGTCAACAACGCGGGCTTCGGCAACAAGGGCCGCTATCTCGACGTCTCGATGGCGGACGAGCTGAAGATGCTGAAGGTGCACTGCGAGGCGGTGCTGCGGCTGACCTCGGCGGCGTCCGAGGCGATGCGCGAGCGCGGCCGGGGCGGTGTCGTCAACGTCGCCTCGGTCGCCGCCTTCGTACCGCGCGGGACCTACGGGGCCTCGAAGGCGTGGGTCGTCCAGTTCACCCAGGGCGCGGCGAAGGACCTGGCGGGCAGCGGCGTACGGCTGATGGCCCTGTGCCCCGGCTTCGTGCGCACCGAGTTCCACCAGCGGGCCGGGATGGGCACGGACAACATCCCCGGCTGGATGTGGCTCGACGCGGACAAGCTGGTCGCGTCGGCGCTGGCGGATCTGGCCCGGGGGAAGACCGTGTCCGTCCCGGACCCGCGGTACAAGGCGCTGATGGGCGTGGTGAAGCTGACGCCGCGCGCCCTGCTGGGCGGGGTCACGTCGCGGACGGGACGCAAGTACGGGCCCCAGTAGGGGCGTACGCGCGCCGACCCGCCCGGCGGGCCGGTGCGGAGCGCGTACCGCGGAGCGGGTGGTGCCGTCCTTCCGGTGGGACGATGGGAAGTGTTCGACCGGACCCAGGGGGCCGGAGGCGGCGCCATGACATTCGTACAGCTCATCGACTGCAGGACCAGCCGGTTCGACGAGATGAACCTGCTGATGGACAAGTGGGTCGAGAAGACCAGGGGCAAGCGGACCGCGACGCACAGCGTCGTCGGCCGGGACCGCTCCGACGGCGACCACTTCGTGGAGATCGTGGAGTTCCCGTCGTACGAGGAGGCGATGCGGAACTCGAAGCTGCCCGAGACCGACGCGATCTTCGAGGAGATGGTGGCGCTCTGTGACGGGATGCCGACGTTCACCGACCTGGACGTGGTCCGGGACGAACGGCTGTTCGCGGCGAACATCCGCCGGTTCTTCGAGACGGCGGCCGCCGAGGGCGAGCTGTCCCCGCTGAACGACCTGGTCGCGGAGAACTACCACGACCACGATCCCGGCAACGAGCAGGACACCATCGGCCTCGACGGGATGCGGCGCGACCTGAGGATGTGGCGCGCCGGGTTCGACTTCCGGTTCACCGTCGAGGACCAGATCACCGAGGGGGACCGCGTCTGCACGCGGTGGACCTGGGACGGCACGCACAAGGGCGACTTCATGGGTATCCCGGCGACCGGCCGGAAGGTCTCCATGACGGGGGTGACCGTCTTCCGCTGCCAGGAGGACGGGAAGATCACCGAGGGCTGGTGGCAGTACGACCGGCTGGGCTTCATGTCGCAGCTCGGCGCCCTCGACGGCTTCGAGAACTAGGGCCTGGCACCAGGCAGTTCGGACGTCGGCGTCTCCTGGTGCTGTCGGTCGGCGGTGGCCGGCGGGCCCGCGACGGCGGCGAGGCGGAGCCTGGTCTCGTCCTCGCCGGGCGCGGCGGTCATGACGACGATCTTCAGCTCGGAGTCGCCGTCGGACAGCACGTCGCAGTCCACGGTGACCGGTCCCACCGAGGGGTGCTCGATCGTCTTGTGGTCCTCGCGGTGGGCCGCCACCCGCCCGGTCGCCCACAGCTCGGCGAACCTCGCGTTGCCCGCGTCCAGCTCGCGGACCAGCGCGGCCAGGCGGGCGTCCCGCGGGAAGCGGCCCGCGGCGCGGCGCAGGTCGGAGACGACGGCCGCGTCGGTGGCGGCGCGGTCGGTCTCGGTGACCGGCCACTGCGCGAGGCGGGCGGGGCCGCCGTCCACCGGGAACCTGTCGCGGGCGAAGTTGCGCAGCCGGGGCGGCGTGGCCGAGGGGTCGCCGAGCAGGGCGGCCCATCCCTTGTTCCACCACACGAGCTGCCAGTCCGCCGCGAAGACGGCGACGGCGACGTCCCCGAGGCGGGCCAGCACCCGCCGCACGCCAGGCGGGACGTGGTCGGAGATCGCGCCGTCCGCCGGCGGGACCAGCCGGGCCAGCCGGTACAGGTGGTCGCGCTCGGCGGTGGACAGCTGAAGCGCACGGGCCAGGGACGCCACCACCGACGCCGAGGGGGTCGTGGCCCGCCCCTGCTCCAGACGTACGACGTAGTCGACCGACACCCCCGCCAGGTCGGCCAGTTCCTCGCGCCGCAGTCCGGCGGCGCGGCGTCCGACCGCCACCGGCAGTCCGGCGGCCGACGGGGGCAGCCGGTCCCGCCAGGTGCGGATCATCGCGCCCAGTCCGGTTCCGGGGATCGTCGCCATGATCCCCATGCTCCCGCATCACCGGCCGTACGGGCGGCGGCGAGGGTGGTACTGCTCTTCCCTGTGTCGGACCGTCCCTGGAACGACTTCCGGACCGGGGCCATGGTCGGACGTATGACCATCACTTTCATCACCGGAGCCAACAAGGGTCTCGGCCGCGAGACCGCCCGCCGCCTGGCCGAGCACGGGCACACCGTGCTGGTCGGGGCCCGCGACCGCGAAGAGGGCGAGAAGGCCGCCGCGGCGGTCGGCGCGCGCCACGTGCTGATCGACGTGACCGACGACGCGTCCGTGGCCGCCGCCGCGGCGGACGTCGCCCGGCACGAGGGCCGGATCGACGTCCTGATCAACAACGCCGGTGTGCACGGCCCGCTCGGCGACCCCGGTGACCTCACCGCCGCCGAGGCGCTCGCCGTCCTCGACGTCAACGTGGTCGGCGTCGTCCGCACCACCACCGCGTTCCTGCCGCTGCTGCGCCGTTCCTACGACCCCGTGATCGTCAACGTCAGCAGCGGTATGGGCTCCCTCGCCCTCACCCACGACCCGGCCCGGCCGGAGTCGCGTGTCGTCGCGCCGCTGTACACGTCCTCGAAGGCGGCGCTGACGATGCTGACCACCCAGTACGCCAAGGCGCTCGAGGGCGTCCGTGTCAACGCCGCCGACCCCGGCTACACGGCGACCGACCTCAACGGGCACAGCGGCCCGCAGACCGTCACCGAGGGCACGGACGCGATCGTGGCCCTCGCCACCGAAGGGCCCGGCGCCGGCACCGGACGCTTCGTCTCGCGGCACGGCGAGATCGCCTGGTCATGAGCCCGGACCGGCCGCCCGCCGGAACGGAGGAAGCCTCCCTCGCCCCGGACGGGGAGAGGGAGGCTTCCGGAAGGTGTGCCGCTCCTCCCCCGCGGGGGAGGAGAGCCGCCTCGGTGCGCTAATGGCCTCAGTGGGAGTGGCCGTGACCGTGACCGTGGCCCGCGTCGCCCTCGTCCTCGGCCGGCTTCTCGACGACCAGGGTCTCGGTCGTGAGGAGCAGGGAGGCGATGGACGCCGCGTTCTCCAGGGCGGAGCGGGTGACCTTGACCGGGTCGATGACGCCGGCCTTGACCAGGTCGCCGTACTCGCCGGTCGCGGCGTTGAAGCCCTGGCCCTTGTCGAGCTCGGCGACCTTGGAGGTGATGACGTAGCCCTCCAGGCCGGCGTTCTCGGCGATCCAGCGCAGCGGCTCGACGGCGGCGCGGCGGACGACCGCGACACCCGTGGCCTCGTCGCCGGTCTTGCCGAGGTTGCCCTCCAGGACCTTCACGGCGTGGACGAGCGCGGAGCCACCACCGGAGACGATGCCCTCCTCGACCGCGGCGCGGGTCGCGGAGATGGCGTCCTCCAGACGGTGCTTCTTCTCCTTCAGCTCCACCTCGGTGGCGGCGCCGACCTTGATCACGCACACGCCGCCGGCCAGCTTCGCGAGGCGCTCCTGGAGCTTCTCGCGGTCCCAGTCGGAGTCCGTGGCCTCGATCTCGGCCTTGATCTGGTTGACCCGGCCGACGACGTCCTCGGAGTTGCCGCCACCGTCGACGATGGTGGTGTCGTCCTTGGTGACGGTCACGCGGCGGGCGGTGCCGAGCACGTCCAGGCCGACCTGGTCGAGCTTGAGGCCGACCTCCTCGGCGATGACGGTGGCACCGGTGAGGGTGGCCATGTCGCCGAGCATCGCCTTGCGGCGGTCGCCGAAGCCGGGGGCCTTGACCGCGACGGCGTTGAACGTGCCGCGGATCTTGTTCACGACCAGGGTCGACAGGGCCTCGCCCTCGACGTCCTCGGCGATGATCAGCAGCGGCTTCGAGGAGTTGGTCTGGATGACCTTCTCCAGCAGCGGCAGCAGGTCCTGGATCGAGGAGATCTTGCCCTGGTGGATCAGGATGTACGGGTCGTCGAGGACGGCCTCCATACGCTCCTGGTCGGACACCATGTACGGCGACAGGTAGCCCTTGTCGAAGGCCATGCCCTCGGTGAAGTCCAGCTCCAGACCGAAGGTGTTGGACTCCTCGACGGTGATGACACCGTCCTTGCCGACCTTGTCCATCGCCTCGGCGATGAGCTCGCCGACCTGGCTGTCCTGGGCGGACAGACCGGCGACGGCGGCGATGTCGGACTTCTCGTCGATCGGGCGGGCGGTCGCGAGGAGCTCCTCGGACACGGCCTTGACGGCGGCGTCGATGCCCTTCTTGAGCAGGGCGGGGGACGCGCCGGCGGCGACGTTCTTCAGGCCCTCGCGTACGAGCGCCTGGGCCAGCACGGTGGCGGTGGTCGTACCGTCACCCGCGATGTCGTTGGTCTTGGTCGCCACCTCCTTCACCAGCTGGGCGCCGAGGTTCTCGTACGGGTCCTCGACCTCGACCTCACGGGCGATGGTCACGCCGTCGTTGGTGATGGTGGGGGCGCCGAACTTCTTGTCGATGACGACGTTGCGGCCCTTGGGGCCGATCGTCACCTTCACCGTGTCGGCAAGCTTGTTGACGCCGCGCTCAAGGGCGCGACGGGCGTCCTCGTCGAACTTCAGGATCTTCGCCATGGAGCGATTCAGCCCTCTCGGAAAACTTGGGAGAAACGAACTGCGCCCCCAGCGCCCGGCTGATTAGGTCGCGGGGGCCAGGGGCGCAGCTCACTGCAAAACTGGGATGAACTACTTCTCGATGATCGCGAGCACGTCGCGAGCCGAGAGGACGAGGTACTCCTCGCCGCTGTACTTCACCTCGGTGCCGCCGTACTTGCTGTACAGCACGATGTCGCCGGTCTTCACGTCGAGCGGCAGGCGCTCGCCGTTCTCGAAGCGGCCCGGGCCCACGGCCAGGACGACGCCCTCCTGGGGCTTCTCCTTGGCGGTGTCCGGGATGACCAGGCCAGAGGCGGTGGTCTGCTCGGCGTCGAGCGGCTGGACCACAATGCGGTCCTCGAGCGGCTTGATGGCAACCTTGGAGCTGGTGGTCGTCACGATCCGACCTCCCCCTTCGGAGATCTCACGGGGTTAACTGTCTGAGGTGGCGACCAGGTGGATCCGTCGTCGCGGGTGCCGGACCTGCCCGTCGCTATTGGCACTCTCCAGGGGGGAGTGCCAGACCAGAGACTATGACCGCGATTAGCACTCGGTCAAGCGGAGTGCCAAACGGGCGGCGGCGCGGCGTGGGATTCCCACCCCGCGGGTGACCCCCCGGAGCCCCTACAGGTAGTCCTCCAGTCGGGCCGGGGTGAGGCCCTGGGCCCGGATGCGCCGCAGCAGGCGGGTGGTCGTCGCGGCGAGGTCGGGCTCGTCGGTGCCGAGGAGGATGTCGCCGGGGCGCAGGCGGCCGGGGCCGGGCTCGCGGCCGAGGACGACGGCCGAGATCCCGCAGTCGGCGGCGGCGCGCAGGGTGGTGGCGTCGTAGGTGCCGTACGGCGGGCGGAGCAGGCGGGGCCGGACGCCGAAGCGCTCCTTGAGCTTGTCCTGCTGGCCGCAGATCTCGGCGCGCTGGCCCGCGTACGGCAGGCCGCGCAGGGAGGTGTGGTCGAGCGTGTGGTTCTGCACGCTCACGCCGACCGCCCGCAGCCGGGCGAACTGCCCGTACCCCGGCCCGACGACCCGGTCGGTGAGGAACATGCTGACCGGCAGCCGGAGCTCGCGGACCATGGCGGCGAACCGCGGATCGCGCTCGGCACTGTCGTCATAGGTCAGGAAGACCACCTTGTCGCGGGTGGCGACGCGGTCGACGACCGGCGGCAGCGCCGGGTCGCCGGTCCCGCCGGGCGGCAGCGGGCCGGGGTCGAGCGGGGCCGCCGGCTGCCCCTGGCGGCGGTGGACGCCGGCGGGCGGCCCCTGCTGTCCGTGCGGGCGCACGCGCTGCGCCGCCTTCTTGCCGAGCCGCTCGATCGGGTCGACGGACTGGGCGCAGCCGGTGGCGCCGGTCAGCAGGGCGCAGGCCAGGAGCGTGCCGAGCAGGGTGCGCGTCCGCCCGGTCACCGCCGGTGCTCCGATCGCGCGGGACGGGCCGCCGGGCGGATCGCGCTCCTCACAGGTAGTCCTCCAGCCGCGCCACGGCGTACCCCTCGTGCGTGACCTTCTTCAGGAAGCGGCGGAGCATGTCGGGCATGGTGCCCTTCCAGTCCTCGCGGCCCCGGAAGTGGGTGAGCACGATGTCGCCGGGGTGCAGGGACCGGTCCCACTCGCGGTAGTCCCAGTGGTCGGGGAAGACCTCCTCGTTCCACAGCGGGGCGGCCTTGATCCCGCAGGAGCGGGCGGCGCGCAGGGTGTCCTCGTTGTAGTTGCCGTAGGGCGGCCGGAAGAGCGTCGGGCGCTTGCCGAACTGCTTCTCCATGGTGTCCTGCATCCCGCAGATCTCCCGTTTCTGCTGCTTGTACGACAGGTTCGGCAGATACGGGTGGTGGAGCGTGTGGTTGTTCAGGCCGACGCCCCCGGCCTGCATCCTCCTGAAGTAGCCGTAGTCCTCCTTCGCCAGGTAGTGGCTGAGGAAGGCGGTGTACGGGATCTTCAGCTCGCTCGTCATCCTCAGGAACGCGGGGTCCTTCTCGGCTCCGTCGTCGATGGTGAGGAAGACGACCTTGTCCTTGGTGGGGACGGTGGTGAAGACGGGCGGCAGCTCGTCCTGGCCGTCGACCTCGAAGCCCTTGCGGGTGCCGATCACCGGCTTCTTCTCCGGCGCCGGCGGCGCGGTCAGCGGTGTCCGGGTGAGCCCCCAGCGCTTGGCGGCGGCGACCCGCGCGGCGTGCGCGGCGCGCAGTTTCGAGGCGTACGCGTCCAGCGCGCGGGCGGGCGGGGCGTTCAGTGGCTGCTGCCCGGAGGCCGGGCGCACGCCGGAGCCCGCGTCCGCGCACCCGGCGGCGAGCACGGCGGCGGTGAGCACGAGGAGACCGCCCCGGACCCCGCGCAGCGCCCTCCCGGCGGTTGCCGCACCGCGCAGCGCCGCACCACAAAACAGCGTCCGCTCCGTGCGATTTCCGTCATTTTGTCGTACTGGTCGCATGGTGCCGGATCCTCGCAGGTGACCGTCCGCCGCCCGGGCCGACACCGCCGCCGGACGCGCGCCGTCCACCGACTGGCCCACAATGGGCCGGTGACCGACCTGGACCCGCTGGCCTCCTTCGCCTCCCTGCACACCCCCGGGGGCCGTGCCCTCCTCGACGAGGTGCGCGGCACCGACCCGGCGCGGGAGCTGGCCGTCGCGACCCGGCTGCGCCG
This sequence comes from Streptomyces sp. NPDC028308, assembly GCF_055565855.1. NCBI lineage: Bacteria > Bacillati > Actinomycetota > Actinomycetes > Kitasatosporales > Streptomycetaceae > Streptomyces > Streptomyces sp. NPDC028308. The sequence goes on along the minus strand of NZ_JBVHTO010000009.1, from coordinate 277,620 downwards.
CGAGCACCCGGCGTCCCTGGTCACGGCGGCACTCGCGCAGGAGCGGCTGCGGCAGCGGGCGGTGGCGAAGTTCGGGGCCGGGGACGCGGAGCGGATGTTCTTCACGCCGGCCGGGGTGGAGCAGTCCACGCGGACGAGCGTCGCGACGTACCGCGCGGAGCGCTTCCGCGCGCTCGGCGTGCGCTCGGTCGCCGACCTGTGCTGCGGCATCGGCGGGGACGCGATCGCGCTGGCCCGCGCCGGTATCCGGGTCCTCGCGGTCGACCGGGACCCGCTGACGGCGGCGGCGGCCCGCGCGAACGCCGAGGCACTGGGCCTCGCGGAGCTGATCGAGGTGCGCGAGGCGGACGTCACGGAGGTCGCCACCGACGCGTACGACGCGGTCTTCGTGGATCCCGCCCGGCGCGGCGGCCGGGGCCGGATCTTCGACCCCGAGGCGTACTCGCCGCCGCTGTCCTGGGCGACCGCGGCGGCGCTGAAGGCACCGCGGGCCGCGCTGAAGATCGCGCCCGGCGTCCCGCACGAGGCGGTCCCGGCCGAGGCGGAGGCCGAGTGGATCTCGGACGGCGGGGACGTGAAGGAGGCCGTGCTGTGGTTCGGCACGGAGCCCGGGCTGATCCGGGCCACCCTGCTGCCGGGCCCGCGCGGACTGCGCGGCCGGGGTCTGCCCGACCCGCCGGTGCGTCCGCTCGGGCGCTACCTGTACGAGCCCGACGGCGCCGCGATCCGCGCCCATCTCGTCGCCGAGGTGGCCGAGGAGCTCGACGGGGGTCTGCTCGACGAGACGATCGCGTACATCACCTCCGACCACCTGCGCCCGACCCCGTACGCGACCGCGTACGAGATCACCGACCGGCTGCCCTTCAACGTGAAGAAGCTGAAGGCGCTGCTGCGGGAGCGGGAGGTCGGCATCCTCACGGTCAAGAAGCGCGGCTCGGCCGTCGAACCGGAGGAACTGCGCCGCAAGGTGAAGCCGCAGGGCCGCAACTCGGCGACGGTGTTCCTCACCCGGGTGGCGGGAGCGCCGACGATGCTGGTCGGCCACCCGGCGTAGGCCGACGCGAGCCGGGGCTCACGGCGCCGGGGCCCGGGTTCGGCGGCGCCGAGGGCTTCCCGAGGTACGGGTTCCGGGCCGGTCGGGCCGGTGTCGCTCCCCCGGCCGCGGGCACGGCGCGGGCGGCCCTCCGTCCGGCCCGGGTGCTGAACCGGCCGGGCGCTCCCGCGTACGGTTCCGGACCGTCGGCGCTCCCCCGGGCTGCGCGCACGGCGCGGGCGGCCCTCCGTCCGGTCCGGGTGCTGAACCGGCCGGGCTCCCCCGCGTACGGTTCCGGACCGTCGGCGCTCCCCCGGGCCGCGGGCACGGCGCGGGCAGCCCTCCGGACGGCCCAGGTGCCGGAACTCCACCGCGTACGGGTTTTGGGCCGTCGACGCCCCCCCCCCGGCCGCGGGCAGGGCGCGGGCAGCCCTCCCGGCAGCCCGGGTGCGGAACCGGCCGGGCTCCCCCGCGTACGGATTCCGGGCCGGCGCTTCTCCCGGGTGGCGGGGGCGAGTTCTCAGCCGCACTCCGCCGCGCGGGCCCGCAGCAGGTCGCGTTCGCGTTCGTTGCGGGCCAGGGACGCGGCGCGTTCGAACTCGGCGCGCGCCTCGGACGTGCGGCCGAGGCGGGCCAGCAGGTCCCCGCGCACGCTGGGCAGCAAGTGGTAGTCGCGCAGGGCGGGTTCGGCGGCCAGGGCGTCCACCAGGACCAGGGCGGGCCCGGGACCCTCAGCCATCGAGACGGCGACCGCGCGGTTCAACTCGACCACCGGGGACGGCGACCGGGCGGCGAGCAGCCCGTACAGGGTGGCGATCCGGCGCCAGTCCGTGTCCTCGTACGCGTACGCCTGAGCGTGGCAGGCGGCGATGGCGGCCTGGAGGGCGTACGGCCCGGGCACCCCGGCGGAGACGGCGTCGGCGCGGGCGAGCGCCGCGAATCCGCGCCGGATCAGCATCCGGTTCCAGCGGCGGCGGTTCTGGTCCCGGAGCACCACGGGCTCGCCGGACGGGCCGGTGCGGGCGGCCGACCTGGACGCCTGGAGTTCCAGCAGCGCCGCCAGGCCGTGCACTTCGGGCTCCTTGGGCATCAGCCCGGCCAGCACGCGGGCCAGCCGCAGCGCGTCCTCGCACAGGGCCGGGCGCAGCCAGTCGTCCCCCGCGGTGGCCGCGTAGCCCTCGTTGAAGATCAGGTAGATGACCTCCAGGACCGACCCGAGCCGGGCCTCGCGCTCGGGGCCGTAGGGCACCTCGAAGGCGACGTTCCTGGTGGCCAGCGTCCGCTTGGCGCGCACGATGCGCTGGGCGACCGTCGCCTCGGGGGCGAGGAAGGCGCGGGCGATCTCGGGCGTGGTCAGGCCGCCGGCCAGCCGGAGGGTGAGGGCGATGCGGGCCTCGGCGGACAGGACCGGGTGACAGGCGGTGAAGACGAGCCGGAGCAGGTCGTCGTCGATGTCGTCGGGGTCGGCGGGTTCGTCGAGGTGGGGCGGCGCCGTCTCCAGGTCCCGGCCGACCTCCGCCAGCTTGCGCGCGTAGCGCTCCCTGCGGCGTACGAGATCGACGGCGCGCCGTCTGGCCGTGGTCATGAGCCAGGCGCCGGGGTTGTCGGGGACCCCCTCGCGCGGCCACTGCTCCAGCGCGGCGACCAGCGCGTCCTGCGCCAGTTCCTCGGCGATCCCCACGTCCCGGACGACGCGTGCGACCCCGGCGATGATGCGGGCCGACTCCATCCGGAAGATCGTGTCGACGGCCTCGGCGGCGGCGGGTGCGTCGGTGGGCTGCTCGGTCACAGCCCACCATGACACATCCGCCCTGCCGCGGGCCGGGCGCCGGCTCAGCCCTCCATGATCTCCCGCACCTCGGACGTGACCGTCCAGTGCTCCTCGTGGATCTTCAGGAACCGCTTCGCCCACTCGATCGCCTCGGCCTTGTCCTTAGCCTGGATCAGCGCGTAACCGCCGACGACCTCCTTGGTCTCGGTGAACGGGCCGTCCGTGACGGAGATCTGCCCGTTCTCCCAGCGGACGCGGGTGCCCTGCGCGGTCGGGGCGAGCCCGGCGGTGTCGAGCAGGACGCCGGCCTTGGTCATCTCTTCCAGCAACTCGCCCATCCGCTGCATGAGTTCGGGGCTGGGGCCCTCGGCGGGCGCGTTGTTCTCGTCGATACGGACCATCGTGAGGTAACGCGGCATGGTGGCTCCTTCGGTACGGCGGCCGGGGTGTTACCGGCCGTCCCGAGCGGGGCCTGTCCCCGCTCTCACCCGTGCGTCGACCAGGAGACACCGGAATCGACACCCGCTCCGGGATTCCCCGAAGTTTTTTTCCGAGGCGGCTCCGCCGGCCCGCTGGGGCCGCCGCGGGTCACCGGAGCGACGCCCACAGCCTCCCCGCCTCCGGCTCGTCGGCCACCACCCGGTTCGGGTCCGAGGGGGCCGGCACGACCGGCATCGTCACCGTCCTGACCTCTTCGGTCGACAGGGCTCCGAGACTGCGCCCGAGCCGCGTCAGCTCGCCCAGGGAGTCGAGGCCGGTGTCCGTCGTGAGGCTTCCGGTGACGGCGTCGGCGGCCCGGTAGAGCCTGGCCGGGTCGGTGAGCAGGCCGGCCGAGGCGGTCTGCTCCAGCAGGGCCTTCACCAGCTTCTGCTGGAGCCCTATGCGGCCGAGGTCGCTGCCGTCGCCCACGCCGTGGCGGGTGCGGGCCAGCGCCAGCGCCCTCGTGCCGTCCAGGTGGTGGGTACCGGCGGCCAGGTGCAGGTGGCTCAGGTCGTCGTCGATGTCCTCGTCCGTGGTGACGGTGACCCCGCCGAGCGCGTCCACCAGGTCCGCGAAGCCCGAGAAGTCGATCTCGACGTAGTGGTCCATGCGTACGTCCGTGAGGGCCTCCACGGTCTTGACGGCGCAGACGGGACCGCCGACCGCGTACGCGCTGTTGAACATCGCGCCGGACACCGCCGGTGCCGATCCGCCGGACTCCAGCGGGCAGGCGGGACGCGTCACCAGCGTGTCGCGCGGGATGCTCACCACCGTCGCGCTCGTCCGGCCCTCGTCGAGATGGACGACCATCGCCGTGTCCGAGCGCGCGCCACCGCTGTCGCCGCCGCCCAGCGCGGCGTTCTCCGCGCCGCTGCGCGAGTCCGAGCCGAGCACCAGGATGTTCAGGGCGCCCGTGGACGGCGGGACCGCCGGGGCGGACGTGGACGCGGACGCCGAGGGGGCCGGCGCCATCGCCGGGCGGTCGTCGCCGAGCGCGCCGTCGATGTCGACGCTCTTGATGTTGCCGTTCAGGTGCCGGTAGGCCCAGCCGGCCCCGGCTGCGGAGAGCACCAGGACACCGGCGAGGGCGATTCCGGCGGCCTTGAGCAGGCCCCGCCGTCCGCCCGCCGCTCGCGCGGGGGCGCTCCGCCCGTCCCCGGGCTCGTCTTCTCCAGTCACACGGGGGAACGTAAGTCCGAATTATGACGAGCAGGAACCTCTTCTCGGCTTTCCTTCGGAAATTCTCAGACTTCTCAGGCCGGCTTCAGCCCGCTCCGGCACGAGCGGCACGTCACGTGATGTCGCCGAGGCGGGCCGCGCGGGCCCGGAGGTAGCGCTGTTCGGGGAGGCTCAGGGTCTTGGCGGCGGCCGACTCGTAGGCGGCCCGGGCGGCCTCGGGGTCGCCGGCACGTTCCAGGAAGTGGGCGCGGACCGAGTCCAGACGGTGGCCCGTGGTCAACTCCGGGGCGAGGGCGTCCAGTTCGGCCAGGCCGGCCGCCGGTCCGTGGACCATGCCGACGGCCACCGCACGGTTGAGCCGTTCGACAGGGCTGGGGACGAGGTGGACGAGGACGTCGTACAGGCCGAGGATCTCGGGCCAGTCGGTGCTGTCGGGCGAGTCCGCCTCGTCGTGGACGGCGGCGATCGCGGCCCTCAACTGGTAGGGGCCGGGGCTGCGTCGGGACAGAGCCCAGGTCACCAGGGCCACGCCCTCCTCGATCGCCGCCTTGTCCCACAGCCCGCGGTCCTGCTCGTCGAGGGGGATCAGTTCACCGCCCGCCCCGGTCCGCGCGGCGCGGCGGGCGTCGGTGAGGAGCATCAGGGCGAGCAGGCCGGCGACCTCGCAGTCACCGGGCAGCAGGCGGTGCACCGTTCGGGCCAGCCGGATGGCCTCGCCCGCGAGTTCGGCCCGCTGGAGGGAAGGGCCGGAGGTCGCCGTGTAGCCCTCGTTGAAGATCAGGTAGAGCGTGTGGAGGACGGCGGGCAGCCGCTCCTCCCAGTGATCGGGGCGGCCGAAGCGTGTGCCCTTCACCCGCTGCTTGGCCCGGCTGATCCGCTGGGCCATCGTCGCCTCCGGCACCAGATGCGCGCGGGCGATCTCGGCCGTCGTCAGACCGCCGACGGCCCGCAGCGTCAGCGCGATCTGCGCGGGCTGGGACAGCTCCGGGTGACAGCAGAGGAAGAGCAGGGTCAGCGTGTCGTCCTCGGAGGGCGCACGGTCGGGCCCGGGCGGCGGCGCGGTGAAGGCGTCGCGCGGTGTGAGCGCCGCCGCCCTCTCCTCACGCAGCCGCCGTGCCCGATCACTGCGCAGCGCGTCCGTGAGCCGCCGGGAGGCGACCCTGATCAGCCAGCCACGCGGATTGTCCGGAACACCCGACCCGGGCCACTGCCCGGCCGCTGCCAGCAGCGCCTCCTGTACGGCGTCCTCGGCGGCGTCGAAGTGCCCGTACCGGCGGACGAGCGCGCCGAGGACCTGCGGCGCGTGCAGGCGCAGCAGGTCCTCGACCTCGCCCGTACGTCTCACGTGTCTCCCCTGCTCACGCTCCGCCGAGCGGCCGGATGACAACGGGGTACGTGTTCGCGCCCTCGGGAACGGGGCACTGGACGACCCGCGCGGCGATCTCCGTGACCCGCTCCAGGCTCGCGCACTCCAGGAGCCAGTAACCGGCGATCACTTCCTTGGTCTCGCCGTACGGCCCGTCGGTGATCACGGGCTTGCCGTCCGCGCCGGCGCCGACCAGGCGGGTCCTGGCGGGCTCGGCCAGTCCCTGGGCGTCGATGAACTCGCCGCTCTCGGCGAGGTCGTCGTTGATCGCTCCCATGTGCTGGAACATCGCCTGCATGTCCTGGTCGCTCCAGGCCGGGAGACCAGCAGTGGGCTTGCCCGCCTGGGCGTCGTAGTCCGCCTGCGTGCCCTGCACCATCACCAGGTACTTCATGAGTCCGCTCCTTCGGCTTGGGCCGCCCGTGGCGGGCGGCTCTCAGAGGGGACGTCGGAACCGGCCCGCGTTTCTCTACATGCTCGCGGAAGTTCTTCGGGCTCGCGGGACGAGCGTCGGGAGTTCCCGCTGTTCGGCCCTGTCGGCCGCCGTCCGCTCGCCCGCGCGGACGGGCAGCCTTCAGCCCGCGGACTCCGCGGGCCGCTCGCCGCTCGGGGGCGGGGCCGTACTGCTGCGCACCACCAGACTCGTGGCCAGTTCCACCCGGGTCGCAGCCGACGACTCCTCCTCGCGGCCCAGCTCCAGCACCAGTCTGGCCGCCGCCTCCGCCATCTCGGTGAGCGGCTGCCGGACCGTCGTCAGGGGCGGGCCGACCCAGCGGGCCACCGGCAGGTCGTCGAACCCTACGACGCTCAGGTCCTCCGGGATGCGCAGTCCCAGCTCGCGCGCGGCCTCGTACAGGCCGAGGGCCTGGAGGTCGTTGCCCGCGAAGACGGCCGTCGGGCTGTCGGGCGAGCGCAGCAGTTCGAGGCCGGCGCGGTAGCCGGTCTCGTGGTGGAAGTCGCCGGCCCGGATCAGCGCCGGGTCGACGGGCAGCCCCGCCGTCTCCAGCGCGGCGCGGTAGCCGTCGACCCGGGCGCGGCTGCACATCATCCGCGAGGGCCCGCTGATCGCGCCGATCCGGGTGTGCCCGAGCTCGACCAGATGCCGGGTCGCGGCCAGGCCGCCCTGCCAGTTGGTGGCGCCGATGGAGGGCACGTCGGCGCCCGGGTCGCCCGCCGGGTCCATCACGACGAAGGGGATGGAGCGGCTGGTGAGCAGCGCCCGCTGCGACTCGTCCAGGCCGGACAGGACGAGGATCACGCCGTGCGGCCGGCGGGCGGCGACCTGGTCGGCCCAGGACCGGCCGGGGGTGAGCCGGCCCGCGCTCTCGGAGAGGACGACGCTGAGGCCCGCGTCCCGCGCGACGTTCTCGACGCCCCGGATGACCTCCATGGCCCAGGCGCTCTCCAGCTCGTGGAAGACCAGGTCGATGAGGGGCGAGCGGCCCGCCTCGGCCCGGCGGCGCCGGTAGCCGTACGCGCGCAGCAGTTCCTCGACGCGGGTGCGGGTCGCCGGGGCGACGTCGGCCCGCCCGTTGAGCACCTTCGAAACAGTCGGAGCCGACACGCCGGCCTCGCGGGCGATCTCAGCGAGCGTCGCGGACTGCGACTCAGGGCTCTTCACGGGTTTCATGGCCGCGATCGTATCCCCGCGGCCCCGTCGGACGGACCCCCCTGACCGGCTCACGTTCCCGTAACATTCGGCGACACGACCGAAACATTCGCGCACGGGTCCGGCCGAGGGGCCCGCGACGGAACTGCCGAGGGTCTAGGAGGAGGCTTCGGGGACCGACTCGAACCGCCAGCGGTGCACCGCCCGGGCGACCAGGTCACCGGGCGGCTCGGGCAGTTCCGGGAGCACGGCGTCGTACGCCGCGTCCCACCACGTGATCACCAGCACCCGGTCCTGCGGCGCCCGCAGGACCTCCTGGCGCAGGGGCCGCTCGGCCGGCCGCCGCGCCCGCACCCAGGCGAGCAGGTCCTCGCCGCGTCCGGCGACGGCACGGGCCTCCCACATCAGCGCCACGGTCACGAGTACAGGTTCTCCCCGTCCGTCTCGTGCATGTGGTCGTGCGAGTGGGAGCTGCCCGGCACGTGCGGGTCCGTCACCGGCAGCGAGGAGTCCGCCGACAGGTCCCAGTCGGAGGGCGCCCGGTTGCGGGCGACCATCTCCGCGCCGAGCGCGGCCACCATGGCGCCGTTGTCCGTGCACAGCTTGGGCCGCGGGACCCGCAGCCGGATCCCGGCCGCCTCGCAGCGCTCCTGCGCCAGCACGCGCAGCCGCGAGTTGGCGGCCACCCCGCCGCCGATCATCAGGTGGTCGACGCCCTGGTCCTTGCAGGCACGGACGGCCTTGCGCGTCAGCACGTCCACGACCGCCTCCTGGAAGGACGCCGCCACGTCGCGCACCGGAACCTCCTCCCCCGCAGCCCGCTTCGCCTCGATCCAGCGGGCCACGGCGGTCTTGAGACCGGAGAAGGAGAAGTCGTACGCCGGGTCGCGCGGGCCGGTGAGACCGCGCGGGAACGCGATCGCGGCCGGGTCGCCCTCCTTGGCGTACCGGTCGATGACCGGGCCGCCCGGGAAGCCCAGGTTCAGCACGCGGGCGATCTTGTCGAAGGCCTCGCCCGCCGCGTCGTCGATGGTCGCGCCCATCGGCCGTACGTCGGAGGTGATGTCCGTGGACAGCAGCAGCGAGGAGTGGCCGCCGGACACCAGCAGCGCCATCGTCGGCTCGGGCAGCGCGCCGTGCTCCAGCTGGTCCACGCAGATGTGGGACGCCAGGTGGTTCACGCCGTACAGCGGCTTGCCGAGCGCGTAGGCGTACGCCTTCGCCGCCGAGACCCCGACGAGCAGGGCGCCCGCGAGGCCGGGCCCCGCGGTCACGGCGATCCCGTCCAGGTCCTTCGCCGTCACGCCCGCGTCCTTCAGCGCCCGCTGGATGGTGGGCACCATCGCTTCGAGGTGGGCGCGGGAGGCGACCTCCGGCACGACCCCGCCGAAACGGGCGTGCTCGTCGACGCTGGAGGCGACCGCGTCCGCGAGCAGGGTGGTGCCGCGGACGATGCCGACGCCGGTCTCGTCGCAGGAGGTCTCGATGCCGAGGACGAGGGGTTCGTCGCGCGCGTCAGCCATTGATCTCGGTTCCTTGTGTTCCTTGTACGGAGGTCGGGCCGGCGGCGGGGCCGCCGTCGGAGGCCGTGTTCAGCCGCATCACCAGGGCGTCGACGTTCCCCGGCTGGTAGTAGCCGCGCCGGAACCCGATGGCCTCGAAGCCGAAGCGCTCGTAGAGCTTCTGCGCCCGGACGTTGTCGACTCGGCACTCGAGCATGACCTCGGCGCACTCGAAGGCGGTCGCGGCCCGCAGCAGCTCGGTGAGCAGCCGTGCGCCGAGGCCGGTTCCCCACTGGTCGCGGGTGACCGCGATGGTCTGCACGTCACCCAGGTCCCCGGCGGCGGCCAGTCCCGCGTATCCGACGAGCCGCTCCCCCTCGACCGCGACGACGTAGCGCCGGGTGGCCTCGGGGCCGCGGGAGTGGGCCAGCTCGGACCAGAACATCCCCCGCGACCAGGCGTCGTCGGGGAAGAGGTCCTTCTCCAGCTCCAGTACGGGATCGATGTCCCACCAGCGCATCTCGCGCAGCTCCGCGGTCACTTCGGGGTGACCACCTTGTAGTTCTTGGGCACCTGGGCGTCCGGGCGGCGCAGGTACAGCGGTCGGGGGGCGAGCAGTTCCTCCCCCGCGGCGAGCCGCTCCGCGGCGAGCGCGGCCAGCGCCGCCGCGGCGACGTGCTCGGGTTCGCGGGCCACCGGGAAGGCGTCGGGGTAGAGCAGCGCCCCGGCGCCCACGGCGGGCAGCCCCGCGACCGCCTCCGCGATCTCGGCGGGCCGGTCCACGGCGGGTTCGCTCACGCGCGTCCGGGCGTCGGCGTACCGCGCCCAGTAGACCTCTTTGCGGCGCGCGTCCGTGGCCACGACGAAGGGCTCGTCGAGGCCGGAGGCGTAGGCGAGCCCGTCGAGGGTGCACAGGCCGTGCACCGGGACGCCGAGGGCGAGTCCGAAGGTGTCGGCGGTCATCAGGCCCACCCGCAGTCCCGTGTAGGGGCCGGGGCCCACACCGACGACGACGCCGGTGACGGAGTCGAGCCCGGTACCCGCCTCGGCGAGGACCCGGTCGACGGCGGGCAGCAGCAGTTCCCCGTGCCGTCGTGCGTCCACCTGGCTCGACGAGGCGACGACGGACGTCCCGTCGTGCAGGGCGACGGTGACGGCGGGGGTGGCGGTATCCAGAGCGAGCAAGAGCACGCAAACAGCCTACGGCGCCGGGGACCGGGGCACGGCCGCCCCGGTCAGCCGCGCCCCTGCTGCTACCGTCACTTCAAAGGACGTACAGGGCAGGTACGTGGTACGAGAGGTGGGCACACAAGGTGGCTAGGAGCAGCTCGGGATTCGTGGCCGGGCTCACCGCGGCGGCCGTCGCCGCAGTCGGATTCCTCGCCTACCAGGCGTCGGCCAACGTGCCGGACACGCTGGGGAAACCGCACGCGGCCAAGTCGCCCTCGGCCACCACGTCGAAGGCGCCCAGGGACAAGAAGAACCCGGCGGCGCTGCCCGCCCGGTCCGGCACCGGCGAGCGGGTCGTCTACTCGATCGACGACGACCGGGTCTGGCTCGTCGGCGCGGGCGACAAGGTCAGGCGCACCTTCAAGGTCACGCCCAGCGCGGTCGACCCGCTCCCCGCCACCTACACGGTCACGTCCCGGTCGAACGCCGTGACGGGCTCCGACGGCACGCCGATCGAGCACGTGGTCCGCTTCGCCTCCAACCAGGGCGTCGCCATCGGGTTCAGCGCGGCCGTCAGCGGGTCCACGGCCAGGCCGTCGTCGGCCGCGAAGACCGGCGGCATCCGCGAGTCCCGCGAGGACGCCGACGCCATGTGGGACTTCGCGACCATCGGCCAGAAGGTCGTCGTCATCAAGTAGCCGCATGTGCGGCGGCCCTTCCCGGCGGGCCGGGCCCGGAGGTCAGGCGGCTTCCGGGCGCCGTACCTCGGCGGGCTCGGCGCGGGGCGGCGCGGGCGCGGGAGGCGGGGTGGACACCGCGTCGGCCGCCGCGCGCGAGGCCAGCAGGTCCCGCACGGACACGGCGGCTGGCACGCGCGGCAGTGCCTCGTCTCGTTCTGAAGTCGGCATGGACGCCTCCTGGGGCCGCGGGGGCGGGCGTGGTTAGGTAGACCTAACCACGATCTGGTGTCCATGTGACCACGGCCGGGACGCCCTGTGCAACATGTTGCCGACGTCCTGTCGGAACGTTCCCGTCCTCATCGCCCGCGACGGCCCCGGCAAGGCTCCGTCAGAGCGCGAGCACGCCCAGATCCGCCGTCGCCCAGCGCCCGCCGAGCCCGGTCAGCGTGACGTGCCGGACCTCGTCCGTGGTGTCGCCGACGGCACGGTGGATCACCACGTGCAGCCGGTCGTCGGTCAGCTCCTCGACCTTGCCCTCGCCCCACTCCACGACGATCAGCGAGTCGGACAGCGACACGTCGAGATCGAGGTCCTCCATCTCGTCCAGCCCGCCGCCGAGCCGGTACGCGTCCACGTGCACCAGCGGCGGCCCGTCGCCGAGGGACGGGTGGACGCGGGCGATGACGAAGGTCGGGGAGGTGACCGCGCCCCGGACGCCGAGGCCCTCGCCGAGCCCGCGGGTCAGCGTGGTCTTGCCCGCGCCGAGCTCGCCGTTCAGCATGACGAGGTCACCGGCGCGCAGCAGCCCGGCCATGCGGCGGCCCAGCTCCTGCATCTGTTCGGGGGAGGTGACGGTGATCCGGACGCTGACGCCCCCCGCGGCGGGCTCAGCCGGGCTGTGCGGTGCTGCTGGTGCTTCCATAGCCACCCACGGTAGCCCCTGCGGGTACCGCTCCCGCGCGCACGAGGAGGTCCGCGAGGCGGTCTATGACGACCTCCGGATGCTCCAGCATCACGAGGTGCCCGGCGTCCGGCACGAGGACCAGTTCGGCCTCCGGCAGCAGGTCCGCGATGGCCTCGCTGTGCTCGCTCGGGGTCACCAGGTCGCCCACCCCGGCCAGCACCAGCACGGGCAGCCCCGCGAAGTGCACGAGGGCCTCGGTCTTGTCGTGCTCGGTGAACGCCGGGTAGAACTCGGCGACCACGTCGATCGGCGTGCCCTCGATCATCCGCTCGGCGAACCGCTCGATCGCCGGGTCCACCTCCCGGGACGCGAACGAGTACCGCTTGATGACGCCCGCGAACAGGTCGGCCGTGGCCCGCCGCCCCTTCTCCACCAGCTCCGCCCGCTGCCCCAGCGCCTTCAGCACCCCGGGCAGGACACGCCGCACCGCGTTGACGCCCGCGACCGGCAGCCCGAAGTTGACCTCGCCGAGCCGCCCCGACGACGTACCGACCAGCGCCACGGCGACGACGCGGTCGCGGATCAGGTCGGGGTACTGGTCGGCGAGCGCCATCACGGTCATGCCGCCCATGGAGTGGCCGACCAGCACGATCGGGCCCTCGGGGGCGGCCGCGTCGATGACGGCCTTCAGGTCGTGGCCGAGCTGGTCGATCGTGACCGGCTGCCCGTCCCGCACCTGGGCGGCGCCGCGCCCGGACCGGCCGTGGCTGCGCTGGTCCCAGTGCACGGTGCGCACCACACCGCGCAGCGCGGCCCGCTGGAAGTGCCAGGAGTCCTGGTTGAGGCAGTAGCCGTGGCTGAAGACGACGGTGACGGGCGCGGGGGCCTTGCGGCCGAAGAGACGGCGGCGCCGCGGGCTGAGCGAGGCGTCGCTCTCGACCTCGTCCACCTCGTAGTACAGCTCGGTGCCGTCGTCGGCGTACGCCTTGCCCGGGGTGCCGCGCAGCGAGCCGTAGGGACCCGTGGAGTCGAGCGCGAGCCGGGCCTTCCTGCGCATGCCGCGGCCGACGGTGAGCCGCTCGATCGCGACACCAGCGGCGGCGCCCGCGGCGACCACGCCTATCGCGGCCCCGGCGAAACCGGCCCTGCGCCAGTTCCCCGCGGTACCGGCGGCGGAGGCGGCGGCCGCCACGGCGGCGTCCGCGACTGCCTCCGCACTGCTCTCGCTCACGTACCGCTCCTCTTCGCCGGCATGCCGGCTGTCGTCCAGGGCCGGGTCCGGATGGTCGGGTGCCGCCGTCGGCGCCGGCACCCGGGGCGCGGGCGCCGTCGGGCGGGCCATGTCCTGTTGTCCTGCGCAGGTGACCGTCACCGTATGCCGGTTACCCGCGCTGCCGGGACTTCACCTTGTTCATTTGTCGCCGCCGCCCGGTTCCCCGGCCGGCGGCGTCAGCTGCTCGGTCCTTCTCCCGTATGGACGCGCGGGACGCGGGTTCCGATGCGCGTGACGATCTCGTACGCGATGGTGCCTGCCGCCTGCGCCCAGTCCTCGGCGGTCGGTTCACCGCGGTCGCCCGGGCCGAACAGCACCGCCTCGGCACCGGCCGGCGGCTCGTCCCCGCCGAGGTCGACGACGAACTGGTCCATCGCGACCCGGCCCGCGACCGTCCGCCACTTCCCGCCGACCAGCACGGGACCGGTGCCCGAGGCGTGGCGCGGGATGCCGTCCGCGTAGCCGACCGGCACGAGGCCGAGGGTCGTCTCGCCCGGGGTGACGTAGTGGTGGCCGTAGCTGACGCCGTGGCCGCCCGGTACGTGCTTCACGAGCGCGAGCGACGCGCTGAGCGTCATCACCGGACGCAGCCCGAAGTCGGCGGGCGTACCGATCTCCGGGCTCGGCGAGATCCCGTACACCGCGATCCCGGTGCGTACGAGGTCGAAGTGGCTCTCGGGCAGCGTCAGCGTCGCCGGCGAGTTGGCGAGGTGCCGCACCTCGGGGGTCGCTCCCCGCTCCTCCGCGTACGCCACCATCTCGCGGAAACGCGTGAGCTGGGCCTCGATCGAGGGGTGGCCCGGTTCGTCGGCGCAGGCGAAGTGGGACCAGAGCCCGGTGATCCGGACGAGGCCCTCCCGCTCGGCCCGCAGCGCCTCGGCGACCAGCTCGGGCCAGTCGGCGGGCTGGCAGCCGTTCCGGCCGAGGCCCGTGTCGGCCTTCAGCTGCACCCGCGCGGCGGCACCCGCGTCCCGGGCGGCCTCGACGACCTCCCGCAACGCCCACATCGCGCTCACCGACACGTCCAGCCCGGCCTCCACCGCCTGCCGCCAGGGCCCGCCGGGAGTCCACAGCCAGCACATGATGCGCCCGTCGAGACCGGCCGCGCGCAGCGCCAGCGCCTCCTCGGGCGTGGCGGTGCCGAGCCAGGTGGCCCCCGCCTCGGTCGCGGCCCGGGCACACCGCACCGCCCCGTGGCCGTACGCGTCCGATTTCACGACGGCCATCAGGGCCGCGCCGGGCGCGTGGGCGCGCAGGGTCCGCACGTTGGCCCTCAGTGCGGCCAGGTCGATCTCGGCGCGGGCGCGCAGATGTGCTGTCTCAGTCATGGCGCCCCCAGTGTCTCAGAGCCGACCCCCACCCCTCCCGCAGCCCCGTCGGGGTACGGGCGGGCATCTCAGCCCTTCCGGCGTTTATGCCAAGAGCCCGGAGGGCTGATGTCAGCCCGTCCGGCGTTTGAGGACGAGGGCGCAGCGCGAAGGGGGGTCCGGGGGCCGCAGCCCCCGGGAACGGGACGGGAAGGGGCGGAGGAGGCGAAACACCCCTGCCCCGGCCCCTGTTCACCGGGGGAACACGCCCACCCCGGGGCACTTTCGCCCACCCCGGGGCACCCTCACCCACCCCGGTGGAACGCAAACCCCGACAAGGCGGGCGGCTAGCCCCGTACGTCCCGCCACGCGTCCGGAATCGCGTCGGCGACATCGTGCGCCCCCGCGGGAGCCCCACCGGAGGCGAACCTCCCCGCCAGCCCGTGCAGATACGCGGCGACACTCCCCGCGTCCACCGCGGAGAGCCCCGACGCGAGCAACGACCCGGCCAGCCCCGACAACACGTCCCCGCTCCCGGCGGTGGCCAGCCACGACGTCCCCGTCGCGTTCACCCGCACCGCCCCGCCCGCCGCGTCGGCGACCAGCGTCGTCGACCCCTTGAGCAGCACCGTCGCCCCGTAGAGCCCCGCGAGTTCCCGCACCGAGGTCAGCCGGGACCGCTCGACCTCCTCGCGGGCGACGCCGAGCAGCGCGGCGGCCTCCCCGGCGTGCGGGGTCAGCAGGGTGGGCGCGGTACGCCCGCGTACGGCCTCGCGGTCGGCGAGCCGCAGCCCGTCCGCGTCGACCAGCACGGGCACGTCCGCCGCGAGCACCTCGGCCACCGCGGACGCGTCGTCCCCGGCGCCGGGTCCCACCACCCACGCCTGGACCCGCCCGGCCTGCCGGGGCCCCCGGTCGGACACCAGCGTCTCGGGGAACCGGGCGATCACGGCGTCCCCGGCCGCCCCGACGTACCGCACCGCCCCCGCGCCGCCCCGCAGCGCACCGGCCACGGCGAGCACGGCGGCGCCCGGATAGCGCGCGGACCCGGCGGCGACGCCGACCACCCCGCGCCGGTACTTGTCGCTCTCCGCGGAGGGCGAGGGCAGCAGGGCCGCCACGTCCGCGTGCTGCAACGCCTCCAGTTCGGGCGCCACCGGCAGGTCGAGCCCGATGTCGACGAGGCGTACGGAACCGGCGTACTCGCGCGCCGGATCGACCAGCAGAGCGGGCTTGTGGGTCCCGAAGGTCACCGTCAGGTCGGCGCGCACGGCCGCCCCGGACAGCTCGCCGGTGTCGGCCTCGACCCCGCTCGGCAGGTCCACGGCGACGACGGCCGCCCGGGATCTCGCCGCGTGTTCGGCCAGCACGGCGGCCTCGTCCCGCAGACCGCCCCGGCCGCCGATCCCGACGATGCCGTCGACCACCAGGTCGGCCCGCCGGATCAGCGGTTCGGCGGCACCGGGGGCGACCGTGCCGCCGCCCGCGCGCCGCAGCGCGGCCAGCCCTTCCGCATGGGTGCGTCCGGGTGCCGTCAGCACCGCGGTGACACCGGCGCCACGCCGGGCCAGCCGGGCCCCCGCGTACAGGGCGTCCCCGCCGTTGTCCCCGCTCCCGACCAGCAGCACGATCCGGCTGCCGTACACCCGTCCCAGCAACTGGGCGCAGGCGGCGGCGAGTCCGGCCGCCGCGCGCCGCATCAACGCTCCTTCGGGGAGCCGCGCCATCAGCTCCCGTTCAGCGGTCCGCACGGTCTCCACGCTGTACGCAGTACGCATACGTCGAGTGTCCCGTACCCCCGTCGCCCCCGCGCCCCTGCCCCGCCCGGCCGGGCGGGCCGGTCAGCCCTCCGCCACCACCACCGCCGACGCCACCCCGGCGTCGTGACTCAGCGACACGTGCCAGGAACTGACGCCCAGTTCGGCCGCCCGCGCCGCCACCGTCCCGGTCACCCGCAGCCGCGGCCGGCCGCTGTCCTCGACGTAGACCTCGGCGTCCGTCCAGTGCAGGCCCGCCGGGGCGCCCAGCGCCTTGGCGAGCGCCTCCTTCGCCGCGAAGCGCGCCGCGAGGGACGCGATGCCCCGGCGCTCACCGCTCGGCAGGAGCAGTTCCCGTTCCAGGAAGAGCCGTTCGGCCAGTCCGGGCGTTCGCTCCAGCGACACCCGGAACCGGTCGATCTCGGCCACGTCGATGCCGACCCCGATGATGCTCATGCCCCGCACCCTAAGGCGCGGGGCACCGGCACCGCCCGGGGGCCCCGCCTCACTCCACCGTCACGGACTTGGCGAGGTTGCGGGGCTGGTCGACCTCGTTGCCGCGGGCGGTGGCCAGCTCGCAGGCGAACACCTGGAGCGGGACGGTCGTCACCAGCGGCTGGAGCAGGGTCGGCGTGACCGGGACGCGGATCAGATGGTCCGCGTACGGCACCACGGCCTCGTCGCCCTCCTCGGCGATCACGATCGTGCGCGCTCCCCGCGCCCGGATCTCCTGGATGTTGGAGACGATCTTGTCGTGCAGGACCGAGCGGCCGCGCGGCGAGGGGACGACCACGACGACCGGCAGGTCCTCCTCGATCAGCGCGATCGGCCCGTGCTTCAGCTCGCCCGCCGCGAAGCCCTCGGCGTGCATGTACGCAAGTTCCTTCAGCTTGAGGGCGCCTTCGAGTGCCACGGGATACCCGACGTGCCGGCCGAGGAACAGCACCGTGTCCTTGTCGGCGAGCGAGCGGGCCAGTTCCCGCACCGGCTCCATGGTCTCCAGCACCCGTTCCACCGAACGGGAGATCTCCGCCAGGTCCCGGACCACCGCGCGGATCTCGTCGCCCCACTTGGTGCCGCGCACCTGGCCGAGGTACAGCGCCACCAGGTAGCAGGCCACCAGCTGGGTGAGGAACGCCTTCGTGGAGGCGACGGCGACCTCGGGGCCGGCGTGCGTGTAGAGCACCGCGTCCGACTCCCGCGGGATCGTCGACCCGTTGGTGTTGCAGATCGCCAGCACACGGGAGCCCTGCTCACGGGCGTGCCGCAGTGCCATCAGGGTGTCCATGGTCTCGCCGGACTGCGAGATGGCGATCACTAGGGAACGGGGGTCGAGGATCGGGTCGCGGTAGCGGAACTCGCTGGCCAGCTCCACCTCGCAGGGGACCCGCGTCCAGTGCTCGATTGCGTACTTGGCGATCATGCCCGCGTGGAAGGCCGTACCGCAGGCCACGATGACGACCTTGTCGATCTCGCGCAGCACCGAAGCGGGGATCCGCACCTCGTCCAGCGACAACGAACCGGAGCCGTCGATGCGCCCCAGCAGGGTGTCGGCGACCGCCTTGGGCTGCTCGGCGATCTCCTTGAGCATGAAGTAGTCGTAGCCGCCCTTCTCGGCCGCCGAGGCGTCCCAGTCGACGTGGTAGGAGCGCACGTCGGCGGTCCTGCCGTCGAAGCCGGTGACCGTCACCCCGTCCCGGCGCAGCTCCACCACCTGGTCCTGGCCCAGCTCGATCGCCGACCGGGTGTGGGCGATGAACGCGGCGACGTCGGAGGCGAGGAACGCCTCGCCCTCCCCCACGCCCACCACGAGGGGCGAGTTCCGGCGCGCCCCGACGACCACGTCCGGCTCGTCGGCGTGCACCGCGACCAGGGTGAAGGCGCCCTCCAGACGGCGGCACACCAGCCGCATCGCCTCCGCGAGGTCGGCGCACGAGGAGAACTCCTCGGCGAGCAGGTGCGCCACCACCTCGGTGTCCGTCTCCGAGGTCAGGTCGTGTCCGCGCTCGGCCAGCTCGGCGCGCAGCGCGGCGAAGTTCTCGATGATGCCGTTGTGCACGACCGCGACGCGGCCGGCGTTGTCCAGGTGAGGGTGGGCGTTCGCGTCCGTGGGGCCGCCGTGCGTGGCCCAGCGGGTGTGCCCGATGCCGGTCGAGCCGCTCGGCAGCGGCCGGTCGACCAGCTCCTTCTCCAGGTTGACCAGCTTCCCGGCCCGCTTGGCGGCGGCGAGGCCGCCGTCCGCGAGCACGGCGACGCCCGCCGAGTCGTATCCCCGGTACTCCAGCCGCTTCAGGCCGGCCACCACCACATCGAGTGCCGACTGCGACCCCACGTATCCCACGATTCCGCACATGGCTGGCAGCCTAAGGGCCCGTCCTCGTCCCGGCCCGGCAGCGCGTGCCCGATATCGGAGATTGCGGCCCCGGGCGGCTCAGTCCCCGCGCTCGATCCGCTCGATCGCGTCCTGGACCATCCCCAGGTACTCGACCTCCTCGCAGCGCGGCTTGCTGCCCAGCTCGTAGAGGGCCAGACAGTCGTCGAGGTCCTCGCCCAGGTCCTCGTCGGGCAGGTCGACGGCCAGTTCGCTCCACACGCGGCCGGCGAGATCGGCGGGCGCGGCCTCGGTGGCGGGCGTCCTGCGGCGTACGAAATCACGGATGTGCATGGCGATCGCCACTCCCAACCCCCGCGCTTCCGGAGGGCGGCTCTGCCTCCCGGATGGCGGGAACCTATCCCCGCGGAGGGCTCCGGTCCAGACCTGGGACGGGCTGTCACCCGGGAGTGCGTGACGGATCCCACCTCACGCCCCGTTCAAATCCCCGTAACAATGGACTGTGATCTCTCCGGTCCCCGCGCCGCCACGGAGCGCCCACCGGCCCAGGCCGGAGGCGACTCCCTACGTCGACCTCACCCGTGCCGAGTGGAGCGTGCTGCGTGAGAAGACGCCGCTCCCGCTGAACGCCGAGGAGGTCGAGAAGCTGCGCGGTCTGGGCGACGTCATCGACCTCGACGAGGTACGGGACATCTACCTCCCGCTGTCCCGGCTCCTCAACCTGTACGTCGGGGCCACCGACGGGCTGCGCGGCGCCCTCAACACGTTCCTCGGCGAGCAGGGCTCCCAGTCCGGCACGCCCTTCGTCATAGGCGTCGCGGGTTCCGTCGCGGTCGGCAAGTCCACGGTGGCCCGTCTCCTGCAGGCCCTGCTGTCCCGCTGGCCGGAGCACCCGCGCGTCGAGCTGGTGACCACGGACGGGTTCCTGCTCCCGACGAAGGACCTGGAGGCGCGCGGCCTGATGTCCCGCAAGGGCTTCCCGGAGTCCTACGACCGGCGCGCCCTGACCCGCTTCGTCGCCGACATCAAGGCCGGCAAGGCCGAGGTCACCGCGCCCGTCTACTCGCACCTCATCTACGACATCGTGCCGGACCAGAAGCTGACCGTCCGCCGTCCCGACATCCTCATCGTCGAGGGCCTGAACGTGCTCCAGCCCGCCCTGCCCGGCAAGGACGGCCGCACCCGCGTCGGCCTCGCCGACTACTTCGACTTCAGCGTGTACGTGGACGCGCGGGCCGAGGACATCGAGCGCTGGTACCTCAACCGCTTCCGCAAGCTGCGCGCTACCGCCTTCCAGAACCCCTCCTCGTACTTCCGCAAGTACACCCAGGTCTCGGAGGAGGAGGCGCTCGACTACGCCCGCACGACCTGGCGGACCATCAACAAGCCCAACCTGCTGGAGAACGTGGCGCCCACGCGGGGCCGCGCCACCCTCGTCGTCCGCAAGGGCCCGGACCACAAGGTGCAGCGCCTGAGTCTGCGAAAACTCTGACCGTTACGCTGCCGCCATGCTGCATCTGCGCCTGATCACGCCCTCCGACACGACCGACGAGGTGGTCCGGCTCATCGAGCGGACGGTCGGCACCACGCACGTCGTCGTCCTGCCGGGTGCCGCGCGCAACCCCGCCGGGGACGTGGTGCTGTGCGACGTGGCGCGCGAGGCCGGTGACGGACTGCTCAGCGCGCTCCAGGGGCTCGGCCTCGACCGGACCGGTTCCATCGCGGTGGAGAACATCGACCTGTCGCTGTCCAAGCGCGCCGACAAGGCCGAGGACGAGGCTCCGGGCGAGGGCGCCGACGCGGTGCTGTGGGAGCACCTGACCGACGCGACGCACGAGGAGTCGACGCTGTCGGTCACCTATGTCGCGTTCATCACGCTGGCGACGATGATCGCGGCCTGCGGTGTCGTGCTGGACAACGCGATCCTCATTGTGGGCGCCATGGCGGTGGGCCCGGAGTTCGGGCCGCTGGCCGGCATCTGCACCTCGGTCGTGCAGCGCAGCCCGCGGCTGGCGCTGCGTTCCCTGGTCGCGCTGCTGGTCGGGTTCGCGGTGGCGATGGCGGTGACGGTGGGCTTCAGCCACTTCATGGACGCCGTCGGCCTGTTCACCGAGGCCCAGTTGGAGGGCAAGCGGCCCAACACGGGCTTCGTGTACGCCCCCGACTGGTTCTCCTTCGTCGTGGCGGTCCTCGCCGGTGCGGCCGGCACGCTCTCGCTGACGTCCGCGAAGTCGGGCGCCCTGGTCGGCGTCGCCATCTCCGTGACGACGGTCCCGGCGGCGGCGAACGCGGCCGTGGCGCTGAGCTACGGCGACACCGGCCAGACCTGGGGCTCGACGGAGCAGCTGCTGCTGAACCTGCTCGGCATCGTCGTGGCCGGGACCCTCACGCTGCTGGCCCAGAAGTGGTTCTGGGCCAGGCAGCGCGAGCGGGAGCCGGCGACGATCGGCTGAGCGGTCGTCCCGAGCCGTCGTCCCCAGGCCGTGTCCGGCCTAGGGCCTGTCGTTTGGATCAGGTCGGCCGTGACAGACGGTTCGTCCCGGCCGACCCGAGCGGGGTCTGGTGCGTGCAGCTGCAAGGCGGAGGAGGGAGTCGAAGCGATGGGGGTCCCCCCGCTCGAGCGGAGCCGAGAGTGGGGGAGTCGGCGACCGACGACAACGCCGCAGATGTGCGTGCCAGACCCCGCGACACCGGCCTGATCCAAACGACAGGCCCTAGCCGAGCGCGGACTTCACCGCGTCGGCGAGGCGTCCGGCGACGGACCGGGCATGGTCGATGTCGGCGGCCTCGACCATCACGCGCACCAGCGGCTCGGTGCCGGACGAGCGGAGCAGCACCCGCCCGGTGGAGCCGAGTTCGCGCTCGGCCTCGGCGACGGCGGCGGCCAGCTCTGCGGAGGTCTGGACGCGGGACTTGTCGACGTCCGGCACGTTGATGAGCACCTGCGGCAGCCGCTCCATGACGGACGCGAGGTCCCGGAGCGTACGGCCGGTCTCCGCGACGCGGGCCGCCAGCAGCAGGCCGGTCAGCGTGCCGTCGCCGGTGGTGGCGTGGTCGAGGATGATGACGTGGCCCGACTGCTCGCCGCCCAGCGCGTAGTCGTGCTCCTTCATCTCCTCCAGGACGTAGCGGTCACCGACCGCCGTCTGCACCAGGGAGACCCCCTCGCGCTCCATGGCGAGCTTGAAGCCCAGGTTCGACATGACCGTCGCGACAACGGTGTCGGACCGCAACGCCGAGCGCTCCCGCATCGCGAGCGCGAGCACGGCCAGGATCTGGTCGCCGTCCACCTCGGCGCCGGTGTGGTCCACGGCGAGGCAGCGGTCGGCGTCGCCGTCGTGCGCGATGCCGAGGTGGGCGCCGTGCTCGACGACGGCGGCCTTCAGCAGGTCCAGGTGGGTGGAGCCGCAGCCGTCGTTGATGTTGAGGCCGTCCGGCTCCGCGCCGATCGTGACGATCTCAGCGCCGGCGCGCGTGAACGCCTCCGGCGACACCCGGGCCGCGGCGCCGTGCGCCTCGTCGAGGACGACCTTCAGCCCGTCGAGCCGGTTCGGCAGCACGTTGATCAGGTGGGCGACGTACTTGTCGAAGCCCTCCTCGTACGAGGACACCCGGCCGACGCCGGCTCCGGTCGGGCGGTCCCAGGGAGCGCCGGTGCGGTGCTCCTCGTAGACGGCCTCGATCCGGTCCTCCAGCTCGTCGGCGAGTTTGTGCCCGCCCCGGGCGAAGAACTTGACGCCGTTGTCGGGCATCGCGTTGTGGCTCGCCGAGAGCATCACGCCGAGGTCGGCGCCGAGCGCGCCGGTGAGATACGCCACCGCGGGGGTGGGCAGCACACCGACCCGCAGGACGTCCACGCCCGCGCTGGCCAGGCCCGCGACCACGGCGGCCTCCAGGAACTCCCCGGACGCGCGCGGATCCCGCCCGACGATCGCCACCGGCCGGTGGCCCTCGAACGTACCCGCCTCGGCCAGTACGTGAGCCGCCGCGACGGAGAGACCGAGTGCCAACTCGGCCGTCAGATCCGCATTGGCGACACCGCGCACGCCGTCCGTGCCGAAGAGTCGTCCCACTTGCTGTCCTCCGAACTATCGGAAATCCCGAAGAAACCGTCCGAGGCCTCGACCCTGACGAGGACTCAGAAAGTAAAGGAAGCCGTATGAGGCTTCTATAAGCATCCGAGCAGCCAATGCTTTGAACGCCTTATGCCGTTATACGCCCACGGCTGTGATAAACGAACGCCCCGGCGGCACACAGCGTGCCGCCGGGGCGAACGAACGTACGAAGCAGGCAGCGATTAACGCTTGCTGTACTGCGGGGCCTTACGGGCCTTCTTGAGACCGGCCTTCTTGCGCTCGACCGCACGGTCGTCACGCTTGAGGTAACCGGCCTTCTTCAGCGCCGGGCGGTTGTTGTCCACGTCCGCCTCGTTCAGCGCGCGGGCCACGCCGAGGCGCAGGGCACCGGCCTGACCGGAGACGCCGCCACCCGAGATACGGGCGATGACGTCGTAGCGGCCGTCGAGCTCGAGCACCTTGAAGGGCTCGTTGACTTCCTGCTGGTGGACCTTGTTCGGGAAGTAGTCCTCGAGCGTGCGCCCGTTGACCTTCCACTTGCCGCTGCCCGGCACGATGCGCACACGCGCGATGGCGTTCTTGCGGCGGCCCAGGCCGGCGGCCGGCTGGGGGTCACCGAAGCGGGACGCCATCGACTCGGAGGTGTACTCGCCCTCGACGGGGACCTCGGACTCGGTGGTGTAGTTCTCGACGTCGACGAGCTCAGTCTCTTCGACCGGCTGCTCAACAGTGGTCTCGGCCACGATTCTCCTCAGATTCTCTTCAGTCTTAGGGGGTGGCCGGAACTACTGCGCGACCTGGGTGATCTCGAACGGCACCGGCTGCTGGGCAGCGTGGGGGTGCTGGTCGCCCGAGTAGACCTTCAGCTTCGAGAGCACCTGACGGCCCAGGGTGTTCTTGGGGATCATGCCCTTGATGGCCTTCTCGACGGCCTTCTCGGGGTTCTTCGCCAGCAGCTCGTCGTAACGGACGGAGCGCAGACCACCCGGGTAACCGGAGTGGCGGTACGCCAGCTTCTGGGTCTTCTTGTTGCCGGAGAGGTGCACCTTGTCGGCGTTGATGATGATGACGAAGTCACCAGCGTCGACGTGGGGCGCATAGATCGGCTTGTGCTTGCCCCGCAGGATGTTCGCGGCGGTGGTCGCCAGACGACCCAGGACGACATCCTGGGCGTCGATGACGTACCACTGGCGAGTGATGTCGCCGGGCTTGGGGCTGTACGTACGCACGGTCGTAGCCTTCGCTTCTTCAGTGAGTGGGTCCTGACATGGCCACCACGGACGATCACGACAGCCCTGACCGCACTGCGGTGACGCAAACCGCGTGCTGGTCGCTGGTCATCGGCCCGGTGGACCGGTGTAAGGGCCCCTCACGTGAGAATGAGCAAGCCAATACACATAACGAACTGCAAGAGTACCGTCCTGCCCCGGACGGGTCAAAACGCGCGTGCACCACCCGTCCGGCGGCTGTCGCCGCGACCGTGCCGGCCACTATGACGCTACCGCTGCGCACAGTCCTCCCGCCCCGCGGGGCGGGCCGGGACGACCCGTGGCGCCGGGCGCCGGGGGACGGTCCGTGGGAGGACCCCGGGCCGCACGGCCACCGAAGCGGCCAGTACGCACAGCGTAAGACAGTCCTTGAAGGCCCGCCTGGTCACCGGCTCCAGGCCCGGCCAGCCGACGCCGGGGACCTGCGGCACCAGCGCGAGCCAGAACCAGGGCCCGCGCGCCACCGACCCGGCCGACAGCGCCCCGGCCAGCAGCAGCGGCACCACGACCAGCAGATAGTGGTCGTAGGACGGCCGCGAGACCAGGAACGCCGACAGCATCAGCAGCACCGCCGTCTCCACCACCCGCAGCGGCCCCGGATCACCGAGCCGCCACCGCCGGTACGCGCACCAGGTGCCGCAGCCAGCCGCCGCCAGCCCCAGCAGCGCCGCCGCTCCGGCCGGCACCCCGAGCCGCGGCAGCACCGCCCCGGGCGACGCCTCGTAGAGCCGTACGAAGTCGTCGCCCCCGCGCAGCAGGAACGGCAGCGTCCGCGTGAAGAAGCCCGCCGGGTCCGGCATCAGCAGCGCCGCCCCGCCGGAGACCGCCGCCGGCACCAGCACGGCCGCGGCCAGCGCCCGCCACCTCCCGGCGAAGACGAACAGCAGGGCCACCGGCGCGAGCAGCGGTTTCAGCGCGACCGCGGCCCCGATCACGGCACCCGCCGCGACCCACCGCCCGCGCACCGCGCACAGCAACGCCAGCGGCAGCGCCGCGGCCGCCGTCACGGTCCAGTTCCCGAGCCGCACCAGGTGCCCGAACGGCGCGAAGCCCATCGCGAGCGCCGTCAGACCGAGCACGGCGAAGCGGCTGCGCCACGGCACCCCGTGGATCCGCAGGGCACACGCCCACCCCGCCACCAGCAGCGCCGTCACCACCAGCGGGACCAGCACCTTCAGCACGTACGCCGGGAGCAGTGCCTGCGGCACCGCGGCGAGGACCGCGCTCGGCAGATAGAGGAAGTGCGGGTCGTCGTACGGCGAGCCGCCGTCCAGCCAGGCGCGCGCGGCCCGTACGACGATGGCGTTGTCCATCCCGCCGTCCGCCCTCCGGCGCGCGACCCCCAGCACGCCGGCACCGAGGACCGCCGCGAGCACCGGCCACGCGTGCCAGGACGCCCGACGCACCAACCACCCGGAGATGTCACTTTTGCCCGTGTGCATTCAGATCACGCTAGGGGCTCAAGTGCCCTTCGGGGCGGACCGGCACCCCGTGCGGCACGTCTAAGATGCGGCCCATGAGTTATGGGCAGGGGGAGCCCCCGTGGGATCCCTGGAAACCGGGTTCTCAGCAGCCGCAGTGGGACAGCTCGACGCCGGACTGGGCCGCACTCGCCGAGGCGTCCGAGTCGCGCAACCGACGCCGCAGGCTGCTGCTCGTCGGCGGCGCGGCGCTGGCCACCGTCGCGGTGGGCGCCGCGGTCGCGGTGGCCATCGTCTCCTCGGACGGCGACAGCCGGGCCTCCCAGTCGCCCAGCGGGCTGCCCGCCACCGCGGACATCCCGAGCGGCACCGCGGACCCGACGCCCTCGTTCGAGCCGACCTCGGCCCCTCCCCCGCTGGATCCGAAGGACTTCATATCCAGCGCCAAGAAGGACACCGCGCCGCTCAGCCCGGACATCCTCTTCCCCGGCTCGCAGCTGACGATGGGCGAGCGCGTCTACCGCAAGGGCCCGACCGCCTCCACGACCGACTGCGCGTCCGCCGCCCAGAGCACGCTCCCCGCGGTGCTCACCAAGAACAAATGCACGCGCCTCCTGCGGGTCACCTACGCCAAGGACGGCGTCGCGGTGACCGTCGGGGTCGCCGTCTTCGACACCGAGGCGCAGGCCGCCAAGGCCAAGACCGACGCGGACAAGAAGAGCATCGTCGCCTCCCTGTCCGGCCAGGGCGTCCCCACGTTCTGCCGCACGGCGATCTGCCGCTCCACCACCAACTCCTTCGGCCGCTACGCCTACTTCACCCTCGCCGGGTTCACCGACGGCAAGGACGTGACGACGAAGGACGCCAAGGTCTTCACGACCGGTGACGACCTCGCCGAGTTCACGTTCCGCCAGATCCGGCGCCGCGGTGAGGCACAGGCGTCCGCGGCGGCCAACCAGTAGCGGGACGCCGGGAGTTCAGCAGCAGCCGGCGCCGGCTCCAGGGAGCGTGCGCCGGTTGCGTGCCTCCTTGCTGCGCGCGGCCAGCAGCTCGTCGGCCGGGTAGCCGACCTCCTCCAGCGTCAGCCCGTGCGGCCGTACGACGTGCACGGCGGAGTCGCGCACCCCGGCCGCCAGCACCTTCCCCGGCCACTCGGGCCCGCGGTGCCCGTCCCCCACGAACAGCAGCGCCCCGATCAGCGAGCGCACCATGTTGTGGCAGAACGCGTCGGCCCGGACGGTCGCCGTGATGACCCCGTCGTCGCCCCGCACCAGGCTCAGCTGCTGCAGCGTGCGGATGGTGGTCGCACCCTCCCGCTTCTTGCAGTAGGCGGCGAAGTCGTGCTCACCGACGAGCCGGGCGGCGGCCTCGTTCATGGCGTCGACGTCCAGCGGCCAGTCGTGCCACAGCACGTGTCCCCGCAGCAGCGGGTCGACGCCTCCGGGGTTGTCCGTGACGCGGTACGCGTAGCGCCGCCAGATCGCCGAGAAACGGGCGTTGAAGCCGCTCGGCGCCTCGGTAAGGGACCACACCCGCACGTCCTTGGACAGCCGCCCCGCGAGCCGCTTGAGGAGCTTCTCGCGGTGCTCCTCCCACAGCTCCCCGGGCAGGTCGACGTGCGCCACCTGACCGCGGGCGTGCACCCCGGCGTCCGTGCGCCCGGCCACGGTCAGCTCGTACGTGGTCTCCCCCGACCGCGTGACCGTGCGCAGGGCGTCCTCGATCTCGCCCTGGACGGTCCGCCGGCCGCTGGCCTGCTTGGCCCAGCCGGAGAAGGCGCTGCCGTCGTACGACAGGTCCAGCCGCACCCGTACGAACCCGGGCTGTACTTCGTCACTCACTCGCTGATCCTCTCAGGACCGGATTCCGTCCGGACACAGGGAAGCGGGCCCGCCCCCGAAGGGACGGACCCGCTCACAGCCAGGCAGAGCCTCAGGCGTCCTTGGACTCCTCGGCGGCGGCCTCGTCGGCCGGCTTGGCGTCCTCGACCTTGGCGTCCTCGGTCTTGGTCTCCTCGGCCTTGGCCGGAGCCTCGGCGTCCTTGGCGGACCGCTTCGTGGCCGCCTCGGCCTCACCGGTGGCCTGCTGGGCCACGGTCAGGGCCTCCACCAGCTCGATGACGGCCATGGGCGCGTTGTCGCCACGGCGGTTACCGATCTTGGTGATACGGGTGTAGCCACCCGGGCGGTTCTCGTAGCGCGGGCCGATCTCGGTGAAGAGCGTGTGGACGACGCTCTTGTCCGTGATGACCTGGAGCACCTGACGGCGGTTGTGAAGGTCGCCCTTCTTCGCCTTGGTGACCAGACGCTCCGCGTACGGGCGCAGGCGGCGGGCCTTCGCCTCGGTCGTGGTGATGCGGCCGTGCTCGAAGAGCGACTTCGCGAGGTTCGCGAGGAGCAGCTTCTCGTGCGCGGCGCTGCCGCCCAGACGGGCACCCTTGGTGGGCTTCGGCATGGTGTTTCTCCTAGGTGTCTGCCCCGGCCGTATCAGGTACCGAGGTCAGTGTCCGAGCAGGCGATCGCCTGTCGAAGATCCGGGGCGGCCTCGAAGAGGCGCCCCGGAGGAGGTGCGGGGAGCTGCGCGTCGTGCCACAGCGCACCCGCACCGGGTACGGACCGTCGGGTCCGAGCCGTCAGTACTGCTCGGTCTCGACGAATCCGGCGTCCGCGTCGTCGTCGGCGCCGAAGGCGTCGGCGGCGGCGGTCGGGTCGAATCCGGGCGGGCTGTCCTTGAGGGCCAGGCCCATGCCGGCCAGCTTCGCCTTGACCTCGTCGATGGACTTCGCACCGAAGTTGCGGATGTCCAGGAGGTCGGCCTCGGAGCGGGCGACGAGCTCACCCACGGAGTGGATGCCCTCACGCTTGAGGCAGTTGTACGACCGAACGGTGAGCTCCAGCTCCTCGATCGGCAGGGCGAGATCGGCGGCCAGGGCGGCGTCCGTGGGGGACGGGCCCATGTCGATGCCCTCGGCGTCGATGTTGAGCTCGCGGGCCAGACCGAACAGCTCGACCAGGGTCTTGCCGGCCGACGCCATGGCGTCACGGGGACGCATGGCCTGCTTGGTCTCGACGTCGACGATCAGCTTGTCGAAGTCGGTGCGCTGCTCGACACGGGTCGCCTCGACCTTGTAGGTGACCTTGAGAACCGGCGAGTAGATCGAGTCGACCGGGATGCGCCCGATCTCCTGACCGACCTGCTTGTTCTGGACGGCGGAGACGTAGCCGCGGCCGCGCTCGACGGTCAGCTCCATCTCCAGCTTGCCCTTGCCGTTGAGCGTGGCGAGGACGAGGTCGGGGTTGTGCACCTCGACACCGGCCGGGGGCGCGATGTCGGCGGCGGTGACCAGACCCGGGCCCTGCTTGCGCAGGTACATCACGACCGGCTCGTCGTGCTCCGAGGAGACGACCAGCTGCTTGATGTTGAGGATCAGGTCGGTGACGTCCTCCTTGACGCCCGGCACGGTGGTGAACTCGTGCAGGACACCGTCGATACGGATGGACGTGACCGCCGCACCCGGGATCGAGGAGAGGAGCGTACGGCGCAGGGAGTTGCCGAGGGTGTAACCGAAGCCCGGCTCCAGCGGCTCGATCACGAACCGGGACCGGAACTCGTCGACGACCTCTTCGGTCAACGAGGGGCGCTGAGCGATCAGCATGTGTGAATCAGATCCTTCTTTCGTGGACGCCCGCTATTTGACGCCCGACGGATCCGCACGTTCGACGGTGCGGTTACTGCAAGGGTACGGGCGGCACGGCAGAAGAGCCGTACCGCCCGGAACCTCAAGACGACCGAGCCTCAGACGCGGCGGCGCTTGGGCGGACGGCAGCCGTTGTGCGGGGTGGGGGTGACGTCCTGGATCGAGCCGACCTCGAGGCCGGTGGCCTGGAGGGAGCGGATCGCGGTCTCACGGCCGGAGCCGGGACCCTTGACGAAGACGTCGACCTTGCGCATGCCGTGCTCCTGCGCGCGGCGGGCGGCCGACTCGGCGGCCATCTGCGCGGCGAAGGGGGTGGACTTGCGCGAGCCCTTGAAGCCGACGTGGCCGGCGGAGGCCCAGGAGATCACGTTGCCCGAGGGGTCCGTGATGGAGACGATCGTGTTGTTGAACGTGCTCTTGATGTGCGCGTGGCCGTGAGCGACGTTCTTCTTTTCCTTGCGGCGCACCTTCTTGGCGGCGCCCTGACGTCCCTTGGGGGGCATGTCTTGTTCTCCTACGGGAGGTGGTCGGTCCTACAGCGAAGACCGCTGGAATGCGGGCGTCCGGGACGCACCCGGACGCTCCGCAGCGTCCGCTGAGGACTACTTCTTGCCCGGCTTCTTCTTGCCGGCGATGGCGCGACGCGGGCCCTTGCGGGTACGGGCGTTCGTGCTGGTGCGCTGACCGTGGACGGGCAGGCCACGACGGTGGCGCAGACCCTGGTAGCAGCCGATCTCGACCTTGCGGCGGATGTCGGCCTGAACCTCACGACGGAGGTCACCCTCGGTCTTGATGTTGCTGTCCACGAACTCGCGGATCTTGACCAGCTCTTCCTCGGAGAGGTCGCGAACGCGGGTGTTCGGGTTGACGCCGGTCTCGGCCAGCGTCTTCTGCGAGAGGGTCCGGCCGATGCCGAACACGTAGGTGAGGGCGACCTCCACGCGCTTGTCGCGCGGGATGTCAACACCGGAAACGCGTGCCATTCAATGGCTCCAGTTGTCGTTCGGAGGTCTTCCGCAGAACCGGATCCCGCCCGCCGTCGTCCTCCCTCGGGAGAAGTCGGTACGGCGCGGGTCCCCGGCCTCCGACCGGGGGTGTCAGGGTCCGATGAGACTCAGGCCCTGGGCTCTGCGTATGAACATGTACTGCTTGCGTCGCGCGAAGTATCTGCGGATGCAGAAGGTGCGGTCGTGCGTCAGCCCTGGCGCTGCTTGTGGCGCGGGTTTTCGCAGATGACCATGACCCGGCCGTGACGGCGGATCACCCTGCACTTGTCGCAGATCTTCTTGACGCTCGGCTTGACCTTCATTGGTGAGGTTCTCCGGGTCAGTGCCACCGCCCCGCGGACACGGGGCACAGGCAAGATCTACTTGTACCGGTAGACGATCCGGCCACGCGTCAGGTCGTACGGAGACAGCTCCACCACGACCCGGTCGTCAGGGAGGATGCGGATGTAGTGCATACGCATCTTGCCGCTGATGTGTGCCAGGACCTGGTGGCCGTTCTGGAGCTCGACCTTGAACATGGCGTTCGGAAGAGACTCGACGACAGTGCCCTCGATCTCGATGGCACCTTGCTTCTTGGCCACGCTTCGCCCTTCGAATCGACTACCTTGATCGGCTCGCGTGGTGAGCGCATGCAGGCATGCGGGTGCACGAGAGCCGACGAGTCAGTCTACGTCAGCGCACCCGGAAAGACGAATCGAGGAAGTTTGCCCCACAGGGGTGATCTTTAAGCAAGGGGATCGGGAGCAGCTGTCACGCCGTGCTCGGCGAGCTTCGCCCGGCCGCCGTCGGGAGCGGTCAGGACCAGCGGGCCCTCCTCGGTCAGCGCGACGGAGTGCTCCCAGTGCGAGGACCAGGTGCCGTCGGTCGTGATGACCGTCCAGTCGTCGTCCAGGACCTCGGTCCGCGGGGTGCCGAGGGAGACCATCGGCTCAATCGCCAGGCAGAAACCGGGGACCAGCTTGGGACCCTTGCCGCGGCGGCGCTCGACGTAGTTCAGCAGATGCGGGTCCATGTGCATCTCGGTGCCGATGCCGTGGCCGCCGTAGTCCTCGACGATCCCGTACTTGCCGCCGCCGGGCTTGGGCTGGCGGCGGATGTACGTCTCGATGGCGCGGGAGACGTCGACCAGGCGGTTGCCGAGCTTCATGGCCGCGATGCCCGCCCACATCGACTCCTCGGTCACCCGGGAGAGCTCGACCAGTTCCGGAGCGTGCCCGGAGCCCACGAACGCGGTGTAGGCGGCGTCGCCGTGCCAGCCGTCGACGATGGCGCCGGCGTCGATGGAGATGATGTCGCCGTCCTTGAGGACGGTCTTCTCGTCCGGGATGCCGTGGACGACAACCTCGTTGACCGAGGTGCAGATCGTCGCGGGGAAGCCGCCGTACCCGAGGAAGTTCGACTTGGCGCCGTGCTCCTCCAGGACCTTGCGGGCGACCTCGTCCAGGTCCTTCGTGGTGGCCCCGGGGACCGCCGCCTCGCGTGTGGCCGCATGGATGGCGGCGACGACCAGGCCCGCCTCACGCATCTTGGCGATCTGCTCGGGGGTCTTGATCTGCACCATGGCGGCCTGCGCTCTCCGTCTTCTCCGACATCCGTTACGTACACAACACTACGGCCGCGACGCCCGTCGAGGGCACCGCGGCCGCAGCAGCGTTCACATCTACTTGCTCTTGAGCGCGTCCATCGCGCGGGCGGTGACGTCCTCGACCTTGCCGAGCGCGGAGATCGTGACGACCAGGTCCTGCGCCCGGTAGTAGTCGATGATCGGCTCGGTCTGCGTGTGGTAGACCTCGAGTCGCTTGCGGACGGTCTCCTCGGAGTCGTCGTCGCGCTGGTACAGCTCGCCGCCGCAGACGTCGCAGACGCCCTCGACGGCCGGCTTCTTGTACTGCACGTGGAACACGTGACTCGAGTCCTTGCGGCACACGCGGCGGCCCGCGATGCGCTTGACCACCTCGTCCTCGGGGACCTCCAGGTCCAGGACCGCGTCCAGCTTCATGCCCTCTGCCTTGAGCATGGCGTCCAGCGCCTCGGCCTGCAGCACGTTGCGCGGGAAGCCGTCCAGCAGGAAGCCGTTCTCGGCGTCCGGCTGCTCCATGCGGTCCTTCGCCATGGCGATCGTGACCTCGTCCGGCACCAGGTTGCCCGCGTCCATGTAGGACTTCGCGAGCTTGCCCAGTTCCGTCTGCCGACTGATGTTGGCGCGGAACAGGTCGCCCGTCGAGATGTGCGGGATCGACAGGTTCGTGGCGAGGAACGCAGCCTGCGTTCCCTTGCCGGCACCGGGCGGCCCGACGAGGACGATTCGCATCAGCGGAGGAACCCTTCGTAATTGCGCTGCTGAAGCTGGCTCTCGATCTGCTTCACCGTCTCGAGACCGACACCCACGATGATCAGGATGCTGGTGCCACCGAACGGGAAGTTCTGGCTTGCCCCGAAGCCAACCAACGCCATCGTCGGTACGAGAGCGATCAGGCCCAGATACAGCGAACCCGGCCAGGTGATCCGGTTGAGTACGTAGCTGAGGTACTCAGCGGTCGGCCGGCCAGCCCGGATGCCCGGGATGAAGCCACCATACTTCTTCATGTTGTCCGCGACTTCCTCGGGGTTGAACGAGATCGCCACGTAGAAGAACGCGAAGAAAACGATCAGAAGGAAGTACATAGTGATGTAAATCGGGTGGTCGCCCTTGGTCAGATTCTGCTCGATCCACGTCTTCCAGCCCGAGTTGCTCTTCGAGAACTGCGCGATCAGAGCGGGAATGTAGAGCAGCGACGAGGCGAAGATGACAGGAATCACACCTGCCTGATTCACCTTCAACGGGATGTACGTGGACGTACCGCCGTAGGACCGGCGACCGATCATGCGCTTCGCGTACTGGACCGGGATGCGGCGCTGGGCCTGCTCGACGAAGACCACCAGGCCGACCATGACCAGACCGACCAGGATCACGGTGCCGAACTCGATCCAGCCGTCGGCCAGCGAGCCCTGCTGCTTGATCGCCCAGAGGGCGGCCGGGAAGGTGGCGGCGATCGAGATGAACATCAGGATCGACATGCCGTTGCCGATGCCGCGGTCGGTGATGAGCTCACCGAGCCACATGACGACGGCCGTACCGGCGGTCATCGTGATGACCATCGTGATGGTCACGAAGATGGACTGGTCGGGCACGATCTGGTTCGCGACCGGG
This sequence comes from Streptomyces sp. NPDC028308, assembly GCF_055565855.1. NCBI lineage: Bacteria > Bacillati > Actinomycetota > Actinomycetes > Kitasatosporales > Streptomycetaceae > Streptomyces > Streptomyces sp. NPDC028308. The sequence continues at coordinate 244,598 of NZ_JBVHTO010000009.1, read as the reverse complement.
CAAGTGCTGAACAGCGCGCCGCTGCGGGCGGTGGCCACCAGGCCGGTGCCCTGCAGGATGGCCAGCGCCACCGTCAGGTATCGGGTGTACTGCGTGATCTTCGCGGTGCCGGCCTGACCCTCCTTCTTGAGGGCCTCCAGGCGCGGGATCACCACCGTCAGCAGCTGAAGGATGATGCTCGCGGTGATGTACGGCATGATGCCGAGCGCGAAGATCGTGATCTGCAGCAGCGCGCCACCGCTGAACATGTTGACCAGACCGAACAGACCCTGGCTGCCGCCTTGCGACGCCGCATCGATACAGGTCTGGACGTTCTTGTAGTCGACTCCCGGGATCGGGATGTGGGTACCGACCCGGTAGACCACGATGATGCCGAGCGTGAAGAGCAGCTTCTTGCGCAGGTCGGGCGTCCTGAACGCCCGGGCGAACGCGGTGAGCACGGTGCCTCCTGCGACCCCCGCGTATCGTCGCGTGAGGTGATGGTCAAAAGGGATGATGGCCTGTCAAACGAGATTACGGCACCCCGGCAACGCATTGGGCACCAGCGGCACAGCCTACCGATACCAGCGGCATCTCGGAACGACGATCTCCGCCTAAACGCTCTGTCTCGGAATTCGGCCGCCCCGGGTCGACGGAGGACGAGGCCCGCCGCTCCCAGGTGAACCGTGACGCGGGTGGTCCCGGCGGACCGCGACCACCGTGCGTCTGACGGCTTTCTCACAACCACCCGGACGGGGAACTCGCCGCGGATGGCACATACGCCGACCGGGGATGCCTCCAAGAGGCATCCCCGGTCGGGTCGTTCAGGTCAGCGAGACGTCGGTCAGACGAGCTCGGTGACGGTGCCGCCGGCGGCGGTGATCTTCTCCTTGGCGGAACCGGAGACGGCGTCGACCGTCACCTGCAGCGCCACGGAGATCTCGCCCTGGCCGAGGACCTTGACGAGGCTGTTCTTGCGAACGGCACCCTTGGCGACGAGACCCTCGACGGTGACCTCGCCACCCTCCGGGTACAGCGACGCCAGCTTGTCGAGGTTCACGACCTGGAACTCGGTCTTGAACGGGTTGCGGAAGCCCTTCAGCTTCGGGAGACGCATGTGGAGGGGCATCTGGCCACCCTCGAAGCGCTCCGGAACCTGGTAGCGGGCCTTCGTGCCCTTGGTACCACGACCGGCCGTCTTACCCTTCGACGCCTCACCACGGCCCACACGGGTCTTCGCGGTCTTGGCGCCGGGGGCGGGACGGAGGTTGTGGATCTTGAGCGGGTTGTTCTCCGCCATGATCAGTCGACCTCCTCAACCGTCACGAGGTGGCGGACGGTGTGCACCATTCCGCGGAACTCGGGGCGGTCCTCCTTGACGACCACGTCGTTGATCCGCTTGAGGCCAAGCGAACGAAGGGTGTCGCGGTGGTTCTGCTTGCTGCCGATGTACGACTTCGTCTGCGTGATCTTGAGCTGAGCCATGATTACGCACCCGCTCCCGCACGCGCACGCAGCAGAGCCGCGGGGGCGACGTCCTCGAGGGGCAGACCGCGGCGGGCCGCGATCTCCTCGGGACGCTGCAGGCCCTTGAGGGCCGCCACGGTCGCGTGCACGATGTTGATCGCGTTGGACGAGCCGAGCGACTTCGACAGGATGTCGTGAACGCCGGCGCACTCGAGCACCGCACGCACCGGGCCACCGGCGATGACGCCGGTACCGGGGGAAGCAGGCTTGAGCAGGACGACGCCCGCGGCCTTCTCGCCCGTGATCGGGTGCGGGATGGTGCCCTGGATACGGGGGACCTTGAAGAAGTGCTTCTTGGCCTCCTCAACACCCTTGGCGATGGCGGCCGGCACCTCCTTGGCCTTGCCGTAACCGACACCGACGGTGCCGTCACCATCGCCCACCACGACCAGCGCGGTGAAGCTGAAGCGACGACCACCCTTCACAACCTTGGCGACGCGGTTGATCGCGACGACGCGCTCAACGTACGCGGTCTTCTCGGCGGCAGCAGCGCCGCCGTCACGGCCCTTCCGGTCCCGCCGCTCGCCGCCACCGGCACCGCTTCCGCGGCGCTGGGGTCCAGCCATTGGAATTACCTCTCTCTGTTTCCGCTAGCTACGGAACCGACTCAGAACTTGAGTCCGGCTTCGCGGGCGGCGTCCGCCAGAGCGGCAATGCGCCCGGCGTACTGGTTACCACCACGGTCGAATACGACAGCCTCGACGCCCGCGGCCTTGGCGCGCTCGGCGACCAGGGCGCCGACCTTGCCGGCCTGCGCGGACTTCTCGCCCTCGCCGCGGATCGACGCGTCCAGGGTCGACGCCGACGCCAGGGTGTGACCCTTGATGTCGTCGATGACCTGGGCCACGATGTGGCGGTTGGAGCGCGTCACGACCAGGCGCGGACGCTCAGCCGTACCCGAGATGTGCTTACGGATCCGGATGTGACGACGCTTGATGGCAGCACGCTTGTAAGCGTCGCCCTTAGCAATCTTGACACCGTATGCCATGGCTTACTTACCCGCCTTTCCGACCTTGCGGCGGATGACTTCGCCTTCGTACTTGACGCCCTTGGCCTTGTACGGGTCGGGCTTGCGCAGCTTGCGGATGTTGGCCGCAACCTCGCCGACCTTCTGCTTGTCGATGCCCTCGACCGAGAAACGGGTCGGAGCCTCCACCTTGAAGGTGATGCCCTCGGGCGCTTCGACAGTGATCGAGTGGCTGTAGCCGAGCGAGAACTCCAGGTTGGAGCCCTTCGCCAGGACGCGGTAACCGACACCGCTGATTTCGAGCTTCTTCACGTAACCCTGGGTCACGCCGGTGATCATGTTCGCCACCAGCGTGCGGGACAGGCCGTGGAGGGCCTTGTTCTGACGCTCGTCGTTCGGGCGGGTGACGTTCAGAACGCCGTCCTCGCCCTTAGCGATCTCGATCGGCGACGCAATGGTGTGGGAGAGGGTCCCCTTCGGGCCCTTCACCTGCACCGTACGGCCGTCGATGGTGACGTCCACGCCGGCGGGAACCGTGATGGGGAGCTTGCCAATACGCGACATAGCTGTTTCCTCCGTTCCCTTCCGCTACCAGACGTAGGCGAGAACTTCTCCGCCTACGCCCTTCTTGCCGGCCTGCTTGTCGGTGAGGAGCCCGTGGGACGTGGAGATGATCGCCACGCCGAGGCCGCCCAGCACCTTGGGCAGGTTGGTGGACTTCGCGTACACCCGGAGACCGGGCTTGGAGATCCGCTTGATGCCCGCGATGGAGCGCTCACGGTTCGGGCCGAACTTCAGCTCGAGGACGAGGTTCTTGCCGACCTCGGCGTCCTCGACCTTCCAGCCCGTGATGAAGCCCTCCTGCTGGAGGATCTCCGCGATGTGCGACTTGATCTTGCTGTGCGGCATACCCACGGTGTCGTGGTACGCCGAGTTCGCGTTACGCAGACGCGTAAGCATGTCTGCGATCGGATCAGTCATGGTCATGAATTGGCCTTCGGCCTCTCTCGCCGGGGTTTCCTGTATGCGCCATCCCTCTCCCCACTCAGTGGCGGGACGGGTGCGGTGCGGGGACCTACGGCGTAGTAAGTCGTACGGGCGGTCAGACGCCCAACCCTCCTAGCCTAAGCCATGGAGAGCCGGGGTCTGACCGAACCTCTACTTACCGAGAGCTTCCGGAATCCCGAAGTACGGGATTACCAGGAGCTCTTGGTCACGCCCGGGAGCTCGCCACGGTGAGCCATCTCACGAAGGCACACGCGGCAGAGGCCGAACTTGCGGTACACGGAGTGCGGACGGCCGCAGCGCTGGCAGCGCGTGTAGCCACGGACGCCGAACTTGGGCTTACGAGCAGCCTTGGCAATCAGAGCCTTCTTCGCCATCTCGCTTACGCCTCCTTGAAGGGGAAGCCGAGGTGACGGAGAAGGGCACGGCCTTCGGCGTCGTTGGTCGCCGTGGTGACCACGGTGATGTCCATACCCCGGACGCGGTCGATCTTGTCCTGGTCGATCTCGTGGAACATGACCTGCTCCGTGAGACCGAAGGTGTAGTTGCCACGGCCGTCGAACTGCTTGGGGGACAGGCCGCGGAAGTCGCGGATGCGCGGCAGCGCGAGCGACAGGGTGCGGTCCAGGAACTCCCACATGCGGTCGCCACGGAGCGTGACGTGGGCACCGATCGGCTGGCCCTCGCGCAGCTTGAACTGCGCGATGGACTTGCGGGCCTTGGTGACGGCCGGCTTCTGACCGGTGATCGTGGTCAGGTCACGGACGGCACCGTCCATGAGCTTCGAGTCACGGGCGGCGTCGCCGACACCCATGTTGACCACGATCTTGACCAGGCCGGGGATCTGCATGACGTTCTCGTAGGAGAACTCTTCCTGCAGCTTGGCCTGGATCTCCTCGCGGTACTTCGTCTTGAGACGCGGAGTGGTGGTGGTAGCCATCAGATGTCCTCACCCGTCCGCTTGGCAACGCGGATCTTGTTGCCCTCGTCGTCGAAGCGGTAACCGACGCGCGTGACGACCTTGTTGCCGTCCTTCTCCACGACGAGCTGAACGTTGCTCACGTGGACAGGGGCTTCGGTGGTCACGATGCCGCCGGCCTGCGAACCGCGAGCGGTGGGGCCGGCCTTCGTGTGCTTCTTGACCCGGTTGACACCCTCGACCAGGACGCGGTCCTCGCGGGGGTAGGCCGCGATGACCTTGCCCTGCTTGCCCTTGTCCTTACCGGTGATGACCTGGACCAGGTCGCCCTTCTTGATCTTCATGCTTACAGCACCTCCGGCGCGAGCGAGATGATCTTCATGAACTTCTTCTCGCGCAGCTCACGGCCGACCGGGCCGAAGATACGGGTGCCGCGAGGGTCGCCGTCGTTCTTCAGAATGACGGCGGCGTTCTCGTCGAAGCGGATGTACGAGCCGTCCGGACGGCGGCGCTCCTTGACGGTGCGAACGATGACCGCCTTGACGACGTCACCCTTCTTCACGTTGCCACCGGGGATCGCGTCCTTGACGGTGGCGACGATGACGTCACCGATGCCCGCGTAGCGGCGACCGGAGCCACCGAGCACACGGATGCAAAGGATTTCCTTCGCACCAGTGTTGTCGGCGACACGCAGTCGCGACTCCTGCTGGATCACGTCTATCTCCTGATTGTCTGCCGGTTCCCGGCAGGGGCTGCCTCTGGGAGGCGGAGCCCCTGCCGAGCCTGGCGGAACGAACCCGAGGGGGAAACCCCTCAGGTGTGTCGTTGGAATCCCCTCGCGGGGATTTCCTTACTTGGCCTTCTCGAGAATCTCGACGACGCGCCAGCGCTTCGTCGCGGACAGCGGCCGGGTCTCCATCAGGAGGACACGGTCGCCGACGCCCGCGGCGTTCTGCTCGTCGTGGGCCTTGAGCTTGTTCGTACGGCGGATGACCTTGCCGTACAGCGCGTGCTTGACGCGGTCCTCGACGGCGACGACGACGGTCTTGTCCATCTTGTCGCTGACGACCAGGCCCTCACGGGTCTTGCGGAATCCGCGGTCCGTCTTGGTCTCTTCAGTCACGTTGTTCTCGCTCATGCGCTCTCCACCGTCTCGATGCCCAGCTCGCGCTCACGCATCAGGGTGTAGATCCGCGCGATGTCCTTGCGGACGGCCTTGAGCCGTCCGTGGTTCTCGAGCTGACCGGTCGCCGCCTGGAAGCGGAGGTTGAACAGCTCTTCCTTGGCTTCGCGGAGCTTCGCAAGAAGCTCCTCGTCACCCAGTTCGCGCAGCTCGGACGCCTTGGTACCGGCCGACATCACGCTTCACCTGCCTCGCGCTTGACGATCCGGCACTTCATCGGCAGCTTGTGGGCTGCGCGAGTGAGCGCCTCACGCGCAATCTTCTCGTTGGGGTAGGACAGCTCGAACATGACCCGGCCCGGGTGCACGTTCGCGACCCACCACTCGGGAGAACCCTTACCGGAACCCATGCGGGTCTCGGCGGGCTTCTTCGTCAGCGGGCGGTCCGGGTAGATGTTGATCCAGACCTTGCCGCCACGCTTGATGTGGCGGGTCATCGCGATACGCGCCGCCTCGATCTGGCGGTTGGTGACGTACGCCGGCGTGAGGGCCTGAATGCCGTACTCGCCGAACGAAACCTGCGTACCGCCCTTGGCCTGACCACGGCGCTTCGGGTGGTGCTGCTTGCGGTGCTTGACCCTACGGGGGATCAGCATTTCGGTCAGGCCTCCGTTCCGGTGCTCTCAGCCGGAGCGGCAGCGGCGGCGGGAGCGTCGGCCTTGGGGGCCTCGGCAGCCGGCGCGGACTGCTGCTGCGGCTTGCGGCCGCGACCGCCACGCTCGCCACCACGGCCACCACGGGCCGGGCGGTCGTTGCCGCCGCCACGGGCCGGGCGGTTACCCGCACGGGCAGCGGCGTTCTCGGCGCGGACCTCGGCGATGTTCTTGACGTCGCCCTTGTAGATCCAGACCTTCACACCGATACGGCCGAAGGTCGTCTTGGCCTCGAAGAAGCCGTAGTCGACGTTCGCGCGGAGCGTGTGCAGGGGCACGCGGCCCTCGCGGTAGAACTCCGAGCGGGACATCTCGGCGCCGCCGAGACGGCCACCGCACTGGATCTTGATGCCCTTGGCGCCGGCCTTCATCGTGCCCTGCATGCTCTTACGCATGGCGCGACGGAAGGAGACGCGGGAGGACAGCTGCTCGGCGACGGCCTGAGCGACCAGCTGAGCGTCGGTCTCGGGGCTCTTGACCTCGAGGATGTTCAGCTGGACCTGCTTGCCCGTGAGCTTCTCGAGGTCGCCGCGGATGCGGTCGGCCTCGGCGCCACGGCGGCCGATGACGATGCCGGGACGCGCGGTGTGGATGTCCACCCGCACGCGGTCACGGGTGCGCTCGATCTCAACCTTCGAGATGCCGGCGCGCTCCATGCCGGACGTCATCATCCGACGGATGGCGACGTCTTCCTTGACGTAGTCCTTGTACAGCTTGTCGGCGTACCAACGGGACTTGAAGTCCGTGGTGATGCCGAGCCGGAACCCATGCGGGTTAACCTTCTGGCCCATTACCGGGTTCCTTCCTTGCTGCTGACGACCACGGTGATGTGGCTGGTCCGCTTGCGGATCCGGTAGGCGCGGCCCTGGGCGCGCGGCCGGAACCGCTTCAGGGTCGGGCCCTCGTCGACGTAGGCCTCGGAGATGAAGAGGCTGTCGGCGTCGGTGTGGTCGTAGTTGTGCGCGGCGTTGGCAATGGCGCTGTCGAGCACCTTGCCCACCGGCACGCTCGCGGCCTGCGGGGCGAAACGCAGGACCGCCTGAGCCTCCGTGGCATCCATGCCACGGATAAGGTCCACCACGCGGCGGGCCTTCATGGGCGTAACGCGGATGTACCGCGCCTGGGCCCTGGCTTCCATGGTTGTCCTTCCAGTGTCTGTCATGGTCATTCCACCCCGCGTTAGCGGCGCTTCGACTTCCGGTCGTCCTTCACGTGACCCCGGAAGGTGCGCGTCGGCGAGAACTCGCCGAGCTTGTGGCCGACCATCGACTCGGTGACAAACACCGGAATGTGGGTCTTGCCGTTGTGCACCGCGATCGTGTGGCCGAGCATGGCCGGGATGATCATCGAGCGACGGGACCAGGTCTTGATGACGTTCTTGGTACCGGCTTCGTTCTGAGCGTCCACCTTCTTTACAAGGTGTCCGTCGACGAAGGGTCCCTTCTTGAGACTGCGCGGCATCTAAACCCGCTCCTAGCGCTTCTTGTTCGTCTTGCGGCGGCGGACGATGTACTTGTTCGAAGCCTTCTTCGGCGAACGAGTACGACCCTCCTTCTGACCCCACGGCGAGACCGGGTGGCGACCACCGGAGGTCTTGCCCTCACCACCACCGTGCGGGTGGTCAACCGGGTTCATCGCCACACCGCGAACGGTCGGGCGGACGCCGAGCCAGCGCTTGCGGCCGGCCTTGCCCCAGTTGATGTTCGACTGCTCGGCGTTGCCGACCTCGCCGACGGTGGCGCGGCAGCGCACGTCGACCAGGCGGATCTCTCCGGACGGCATGCGCAGGTGGGCCATCTGGCCCTCCTTCGCGAGCAGCTGCACGGAGGCACCGGCGGAGCGGGCGAACTTGGCACCGCCACCGGGACGGAGCTCGATCGCGTGGATCGTGGTACCGACCGGGATGTTGCGGAGGGCCAGGTTGTTGCCCGGCTTGATGTCGGCCCCGGGACCGTTCTCGACGCGGTCACCCTGCTGCAGGTTGCGCGGGGCGAGGATGTAGCGCTTCTCGCCGTCCGCGTAGTGCAGCAGCGCGATGCGCGCGGTGCGGTTGGGGTCGTACTCGATGTGCGCGACCTTCGCCGGCACGCCGTCCTTGTCGTGACGACGGAAGTCGATCACGCGGTAGGCGCGCTTGTGTCCGCCACCCTGGTGGCGAACGGTCACACGACCGGCGTTGTTACGGCCGCCCTTGCTGTGCAGCGGGCGGACCAGCGACTTCTCCGGCGTGGACCGCGTGACCTCGACGAAGTCGGCGACGGAGGAGCCACGGCGGCCCGGCGTCGTCGGCTTGTACTTGCGGATTCCCATTTCTCAGTCCTCGTCCGATATTCGGACCAGGGCGCTCCGTTAGGAGGCCTGGCCGAAGATGTCGATACGGTCGCCCTCAGCGAGGGTCACGATCGCGCGCTTGCTGTCCGCACGCTTGCCGAAGCCCGTCTTGGTGCGCTTGCGCTTGCCCTGACGGTTGATCGTGTTGACCCCGGTGACCTTGACCGAGAAGACCGCCTGGACGGCCTCCTTGATCTGCGTCTTGTTGGCGCCGGGCGCGACGATGAAGGTGTACTTGCCCTCGTCGAGAAGCGCGTAGCTCTTCTCCGAGACGACCGGCTTGAGCAGCACGTCACGGGGGTCCGTGAAGGACTTGCTCAGCGGGGTCTCGACGGTGTTCTTGCCCTCGGTGGCGTGGCGCTTCGCCTTGGCGACGCGCGCGGCCTTGGCGGCCTTGGCGGCCTTCGAGGCGATGCTCGGGTGACGCGTAGCCATCAGGCTTCGCTCCCTTCGGTGTCAGCAGCCGACGACTGCGGCGCGCCAGACACGAAGGACTCGAACGCGGCCTGGGTGAAGACCACGTCGTCCGAGACGAGAACGTCGTACGTGTTCAGCTGGCCCGGCTCCAGGATGTGGACCTGGGGCAGGTTGCGCGCGGAGAGCAGCGCGGCCTCGTCGGAGCGCTCGATGACCAGGAGCACGTTCTTGCGCTCGCTGACCTTGCCGAGGAAGCTCTTCGCGGCCTTGGTGGAGGGGGTCTCGCCCTCGATCACGCCGGTGATGACGTGGATACGAGCGTTGCGGGCCCGGTCGGTGAGGGCGTGGCGCAGGGCCGCGGCCTTCATCTTCTTCGGGGTCCGCTGCGAGTAGTCACGCGGCGTGGGGCCGTGAACGACGCCACCGCCGGCGAACTGCGGCGCACGGGTCGAACCCTGGCGGGCGCGGCCGGTGCCCTTCTGGCGGTAGGGCTTCTTGCCACCACCGCGGACCTCGCCACGACGCTTGACCTTGTGCGTGCCCTGACGGGCGGCGGCCAGCTGCGCGACGACGACCTGGTGAAGCAGCGGAATGCTGATCTTCTCTACGTCGAAGATCTCGGCCGGGAGCTCGACGGTCCCGGCGTTGTCGCCGGAGGGCGACAGAATGTCAATGGTGCTCATAGTCCTCAGGCCCCCTTGGCCGCGGTGCGGACCAGGACGAGGCCGCCGTTCGGACCAGGAACCGCGCCCTTGATAAGGAGCAGGCCCTTCTCCGCGTCAACGGCGTGAACGGTCAGGTTCTGGGTGGTGACCCGCTCGTTGCCCATGCGACCCGCCATGCGGAGGCCCTTGAACACACGGCCCGGGGTGGCACAGCCACCGATGGAGCCGGGAGAGCGGTGCTTGCGCTGGGTGCCGTGACCGGCGCCGAGGCCCTTGAAGTTGTGACGCTTCATGACACCGGCGAAGCCCTTGCCCTTGCTCTTGCCGGTCACGTCCACCTTGACGCCGGCCTCGAAGGTCTCGGCGGTGATCTCCTGGCCGAGGGTGTACTCGCTGGCGTCAGCGGTACGGATCTCGACGAGGTGGCGGCGGGGAGTGACGTCGGCCTTGGCGAAGTGACCCTTGAGGGGCTTGTTCACCTTGCGAGGGTCGATCTCGCCGAAGGCGATCTGGACCGACTCGTAGCCGTCGGTGTCGTTCGTACGGACCTGGGTGACGACGTTGGGGCCGGCCTTGACGACGGTGACCGGAACAACACGGTTGTTCTCGTCCCACACCTGCGTCATGCCGAGCTTCTCGCCCAGGATGCCCTTGATCTGCTTAGCCATCTTCAGATCACCGGCCTTCAGAGCTTGATCTCGATGTCGACACCGGCCGGGAGGTCGAGTCGCATCAGAGAGTCAACGGTCTTGGGGGTCGGGTCGAGGATGTCGATCAGGCGCTTGTGCGTGCGCATCTCGAAGTGCTCGCGCGAGTCCTTGTACTTGTGCGGCGACTTGATGACGCAGTACACGTTCTTCTCAGTGGGCAGCGGCACCGGGCCCGCGACCGACGCACCAGTACGCGTCACCGTCTCGACGATCTTCTTCGCCGAGCTGTCGATGACCTCGTGGTCGTAGGCCTTGAGCCGGATGCGGATCTTCTGTCCCGCCATGGCTACTCAGTAGTCCTTTGTCTCGAATAAAACGCTCTGGTACCCGGGGGGTTTGCGTCCCTCCTCCGACCCACGCGGTCGGGCGTGTCGCGTCCTCGCTGACAGAGATCTCCACGAATGGATTTCCCTACGAGGGACGCGGCCCTGAGACCGCAGATCGGGGGCTGAACACCCACCGAGCGCCTGGTCGGCACCCCGCTGACACTTCCCGGAAGATTCCCGTACGTCCGCCCCAGCGCTGCCTCTCGGCAGTTGGAGCGACGAGTACTGTGGGACTCGCTTCCGGTCCCCCCGGCGGGAGGCGCGCAGCATCGGCACTCGACCGAGCAACCCCGCTAGTCTGCCATACGGGGCATGTCGCTGGCCAATCGAGCCGAGGACTTTACCCCGAAGGTGACACAGGTCAAACCCTGGCGGACTTGGGAGGCTTCCGCCCTGGCGCCAAGGTCGATCCCCCTCCTACGTGACCAGGCTCACGGAGCGGACGCCGGAGCCGGTCGGACACCTTGTCCCTCTCGCACTCCTTCGCAGAAACATCACGCGGATCACCCTTCTCTTGCCGCCACTCGCCCCAGAAGCGAACTGCCGCACACGCGCGTTGCGTTGCTCAGGATGCACTTGTGATGATGTGCCGCATGTCTGAGCACGGGGGAAGAGCGGCAGAACCACCGCGGACCGGCGTCCCCAGGTCGAGTCTTGCCGCATACGCGGAGATGACCGGACAGCCGAGAAAAATCGATGATGCGGGGAGCCGGCGACGGGAAGGGCCCGAGGGTGCGCCCTCTGGAGCCGCGGCGCCCGTTCCTCCCAGCACGCCGACGGTGGGCGATCCGAGTCCTCCCGACGAAGACCCCCTGCTCGTCGAGCGACGTCTCAGGTATGTCACGTTGCTGGAGGAGTTCCGGCGGACGCCGGTTCTGGTGCCCTTGGGCGACACCGAGGGACCCGTTGACGAGCGCGGCATGCTGACGGCCGACCTCAATGGCGTCCGCTTCATCCTGGCCTTCTCGGATGAGCAAGCCTTGGCGCGGTACGCCCAGGCCCGTGGTGAGTTCCACCGTGAGTGGACCTATCAGACCGTTCTCGGCTCGCGCCTGCTCGATGCGGCCGTCCCGGCGGCCGGTACGGCGTGTGGAGTCGCGCTGGACTGTGCGGACGGACCTGACGGTGCGGTCTTCCCGCCGGTGCAGGGGATTGTGCCCATCGAGGCCGCTGTAGACGCCGACTGGCCCGGGAGGAGCAATCGATGAGCGCCGATGGCAAGGATCTCAAAGCCCAGGGTCTCGGCCTCATCGCCAAGGGCTTGACAGACGCGCTCGGTGAGTTGAAAGAGCTGGGCATGGTCGGTCAGGCTGGCGCCGGTCGTGGCTTCGGCGACGTTTCCCTTTCCGGAATGGAACTGGGCCATGAAGGGCTGGTCGACGTCTTCACGTCGTTCTGCGAGCGCTGGGAATGGGGCGTCCGCTCCCTCATCAATGAGGGAAACGGATTCGCGGTCAGGACCGGCCTGTCCGCCGGCACGTATTACGAGACTGAACAGTACGTCGAGGGCAGTTTCAAAGTTGTCGCCAATGCCGCGATAGGCAACCCCTACGCCTCCGAGGACGAGGTCACGCAACAGGGCTGGGGTGACATCGCGACATCCGGCGCCTTTGGCGGCGCCGATTACAGCCAGGAGTCGTTCGACCGGGCCGGGGAGAACATCAAGCAAGGCTGGAAGGACGCCAGCCGCGATGTGATGACTTCGCGCACCATGGGACCGGTGGGGCTGAACCCCGCGAACCTGCACGACGGCTTCGGCGTATCCGATGCCGAGTACGACCAGATGCTGGACAGCACGTTCGGCCCCTCGCCGGAGAAACGGGCCGAAGCGGCGCAGCAGGGCAACGGAGCGGGCTGATGGGCGTCTTCGGTGACATCGGCAATGACCTCAAAGGCCTGGGCCGCGACATCAAAGATGGTGTCAACGACGGCTTGGGTGCCATTGAGGAGGGTGTCGACGAGGGCAAACGACTCGTCGGAGTCGGGGTCGACTGGGGCACCGACAAGGTCGGGGACGGCCTGGACAAAGTCGGCATGCATGACGCTGCTGACGCCGTCGAGGACTGGGGTGACGGCCTCGCGTCCGATCTCGGCGCGACTCCGGGAGAGCAGCAACTCGGCCAGACAGAGGATCCTGACGAACTGATCCACGGCAATCCCGCCAGGATCCGCACGAGCGCGCAACACCTCAGGGACTTCCACGGAGCCTTCGACAAGGTCGGCCAAGGGATGCGCAGACTCGACTCCTCGCACTGGAGGGGCGAAGCGGGTGACGCATTTCGCGAGAAGTTCGAGCTGCACCCCACGCGATGGCTCCGGGCGTCGGACGCCTGTGAGACGGCGGCAAGCGCCCTGGACGGATACGCCGAAACCGTCAAGTGGGCTCAGGAGCAGGCCAAAGACGCCATTGGCCTGTACAAGAAGGGCAAGCATGCCTCCGAAGAGGCCGTGCGCGCTTACAACAAACGGATCGACGCCTACAACGCGAAGGTCAGAGCGGACCAGGATCCGGGACCGGTGCCCGACCCCTTCAAGGATCCAGGCAGGGCCGACATCCAGGCGGCCCGGGAGAAGCTCGCCGAGGCCCGCAAACAGCGGAACACGGCAGCCTCGACCGCTCAGGGCAAGATCAAAGCGGCGCTGGAGCACGCCCCCGCCGAACCTCCGCCCCTCGATCGTCTCGGCAACAACATCATCGACGGTTACCAGGCGATCGACATGGAACTCACCCATGTCGTCGGTGGCGTCCTCAAAGGTGGCGCGGGTCTCGTCACCTTCGTCCGCGGTCTCAACCCCACCGATCCCTACAACCTGACCCATCCCGCCGAGTATCTCCAGAACGTCAACATGACGTTGAGCGGGTTGGTGTCCACAGCCGCACATCCCGAGCGGGTCGTCCAGGCAGCGGTGGAAGGATTCAAGAAGGATCCCTCCGAATTTTTTGGCCGTCTCATTCCGGAGGCCATCGGAACCAAGGGGGCCGGCCTCGCCCGCAGCGGCGTAAGCCTGAGCGTAAAAGAGGGAATGGAGGTCGCGGCATCGAATGTGGCATCCAAGGGCCTCAAATACGGCGACGAGGCAGCCGGAGCGGCGCCGAAGAACTGGGACGATCTGGCGAGCAGCACCGAGCACGTCAAAGAAAAGGCAATCCATTACGACTCGGTGGATCCGAAACAGGCACAGGACTTCTTGGACTCCGAGTATCCTTGGCTCAAGGACGTGAACAATACTGGGCAGCCTGGATACACGTTGAATTGCAGCCACAACACCGTCGCCGTGGACCGCCGCCTGGACGGAATCGACGTGAGCGCCGCTCCCAAGCATGCCGGTGACCACATTCCGCCGGAACAGCTCGGCATGAAGGACAGAGTAAAAGGCCACTATGACATGGTGGACAGCTACGACGACATCATTCGTGACCTTCAGGGGCGGGGGCAGGACTCACGAAGCGCCGTCTACATCTCACGCCCGGACGGCACGGCCCACGTCTTCAACGCCGTTAACACTCCCCATGGCGTGGTCTTCCTGGACGGCCAGAGCGGAACACTGGGCATGTTGGAGAAAAACGTCTCTTCCATCGGGCACATCCCGTATCGCAATGGAGCTCCCTAAATGTTGACCAAGGATGAGGTAGTGGCCGCGGCCACTGACTTCCTGAAGAACCGCGCTTACCCGGACAGGCCGGATTCCGTAGTGGTACTCCCGGAAACAGGGGTCGAATTCACGTACGGCTGGACCATTCGCTTCGATTTCAAGGAACACATCGAGACCGGTGACCCCGCGCAGGCTCCGTTCACCTCTGTTGTCGTCGTGCCGCATGATGGAAGCACTGTCCACCTCGCTCCGACATTCCCTGCAGTAGCGGAATACATGGATCTTCAGGCTGCAGGCAACTGGCCCCCCAGGAAGGGGCACTGAAATGCCCACCCCCGAACGGCAGGCTGCGGAGTGGCTCCAGCGCACCTACCGGGGTCTCGTCGAACTGGCAGACCTCCAGCCGGTGCACGAGTCGGCAACCGCCTGGCTGATGGCGTGCCGGGCCGTGCAACAGCCGGGCTACCCCCAGACGCCCATGCTCGCGGCATCGATCGTGCTTCCCAAAGACGGCAGCTCCCCGTTCCACCCGTCACCCAGTGATCCGCTCGGAGATCTTGAACCGGCTCCCTTGCTCGATGCCGCCATCGCGCGCGTAGAGAACCAAGGGCGGCGGATCAACGCGCGCGGCTGTGTCGTCTCCCTGCATTCGGCGATCAACAAGAGCCCCTCGTCCCCTCTGGCCTGGCAACCCTCGGACGAGGCTCCGGGCTGGTGGAGCAGACTCTCCCGCAGGTATTTTCCGGAGTTCGAGCGACAGCGGGCGAGCAGCTGGGACGAGATTGTCAAGGCGGTCCAGGAGACGGGCCCCGACACCCGGGGCGTTGTGTGGCTACGTCGTGAGATCAACGGTCGGGAAGCGACGGGCAACCTGATTTATGCCCACAACAACAAGGGGCAGGTCGTCTTCCTCGACGGCCTGACGTCGTCCCTGGCACGGCTCGACAGCCAGCACGTGCGCGAGCTCGTACTCATCCGGGCCACGCCGGAGGCGATCAGGCCGCGGCGCCGCCCCTGGGAGCAGGAGGCGTTCGACTACGACTCGGCGGTGACGAAGGCCCGGCTATGGCTGGAAAGCACATACGGAGGCCAGGTCGAGCTGGTGGCTCCGAAAGCCGAGGACGAGACCCGTCGCGGCTGGGTGTTCTCCTGCGACACACGGCGCCACCTCCGGGAAGGTCATTGGCAGGACACCATGCTGGACGCGACGCTGGTCGTTCCCAAGGACACGGGCACGCCCTTTGGCCTGCCGAACTCTGATCCGTGGAACTGGCTGGCCCATTGGGACGTTGGTGGGGCTCCGGGCACTGGTCGGTTCCCGCCGGCACCAGCCCCCGGCCGCGCCCACTGGTTCGAGCCGACACTCGCCGAACTCGGGCCCGTCCTATCCACCGCCGACCACCACGACTGGCAGTCGGCGGTTGGTGAACTCTCATCGTTGCCAGTAGGGTCTCGCGCCCTGGTCTGGGTCCGTCGCACCGACGGCCGTGGCCGTGAGGCCGTGGGATGGCTGCTCAATGCGCTCATTACAGCGACGGGTGTGATGCTGTTCGACGGCTCGTCCGACGAGCCAGTGTCATTCGACCCCGTTGGCGTCCGCGCGCTGCACGTGATCCGGTACCGCTGAGACCGGGGACGGCCGAGTCAGGCCGGAGGACTGTCCGCGCTGCGTTCAGAGGACCGGAGGCAATTCGTCATCTCCGCGGCAGCCTCCCGGCGGACCTTCTTGTGAACGAGGAGAGCTCCGTGGCGACGTCGGCGACGGCATCCCGTGCCGCGTCGAACACGTCGACGTACCACGGCGAAGCCCCGGCCCCCGTCCCACCCTCACTCGCCAACACGCCGGACCCACACTCACCGGTAACTCTAGCCACGGCCAGTGACACTCCCCACGCGGCCTGTCACAGGCAGCGCCCGAGATCGGCCACTCCCCCACCCAACACCCCAGCCGCAGGGGGCACATGAGTGCCGGTCCTCAGATACGGCCCCCACGCCGAGACGGCCCCGGGATGAACCCCCGCCGGGACGACCCACCGCTTGCTGAGCCCCAACCGTCAGAAGCGCTCGACTTCCCGGCCCTCGGGCACCGTGTAGCAACCGGACACCACGGTCACGCTCAGCTTCGGAGGATCATTCTTCGCACGCCGCACGACATTGACGCCCACCTTTCGCTCGTCGTCATCGGCAGCGAGGGTGAGGTTCTTGTTCTTGCTGATGTCCGCCTCATAGCCGACGACTTCCACCCGTGCTTCGGCAGTTCCGCGGTGACACCGGGCCGACTGTCGGACGCCTTCCCCTTGACGCCGATCAGCTCACGGATCCCACTCGGCACCTCCTCCATCGCGTCCGAGGCGTCACGCGAGGTGCTGATGCCGGCGGACGGAATCCCCGTGGATCCGCCGGCGGTCATGCCGCATCCGGTGAGGGCGATCAGAGCCAGGGGGACGGCGAGCGTCAAGGCGCCCAGTTCGGTCTTCACGTCAGAGATCCCTGCTTCCTAGGATCGGGCGGCGGAGCGGCCTTCACACCCCACGCGCACCCGTGTGTTCGGTGACGCCGTCCGACGACTGGCAGCCCTCGTTGCAGCCGGCTCGCGTCGCCGCGGAGCCCGGGCGCGAGGGCTCGCGGGACATCGCTGTGCCCCGCCACTCAGCACCCTCGCCCCAAGCCGCACATGGGCACCGTACTCACATCCCCCAACGCAAAGAGGCCCGCCCGACCGAAGTCGTGCGGGCCCCTTCAGGAGCTCAGGGAAGAGCTACCAGGCGTTCAAGCCCAACAGGCAAGCGATGCTTACTTGTTGATCTTGGTGACCTGGCCGGCGCCGACGGTCCGGCCACCCTCACGGATGGCGAACTTGAGGCCCTCCTCCATGGCGACGGGCTGGATGAGCTCGACCTTCATCTCAGTGTTGTCGCCCGGCATGACCATCTCCGTGCCCTCGGGGAGGGTCACAACACCGGTCACGTCAGTCGTACGGAAGTAGAACTGCGGACGGTAGTTGTTGAAGAACGGCGTGTGGCGGCCACCCTCGTCCTTGGACAGGATGTAGGCCTGGGCCTCGAACTCGGTGTGCGGCGTGACCGAACCGGGCTTGATGATGACCTGGCCGCGCTCGACGTCCTCGCGCTTGATGCCACGGAGGAGCAGACCGACGTTCTCACCGGCCTGGCCCTCGTCGAGCAGCTTGCGGAACATCTCGATGCCGGTGACCGTGGTGGTGGTCTTCTCCTGCTTGATGCCCACGATGTCGACGGTCTCGTTGACCTTCAGGACACCACGCTCGATACGGCCGGTGACGACCGTACCGCGACCGGTGATCGTGAAGACGTCCTCGATCGGCATGAGGAACGGCTTGTCGACGTCACGCTCGGGCTGCGGGATGTTCTCGTCGACGGCCTTCATCAGGTCGAGGACGGACTGGCCCCACTCCTTGTCGCCCTCGAGGGCCTTGAGCGCCGAGACCTTGACGACCGGAAGGTCGTCGCCCGGGAACTCGTACTCGGAGAGGAGCTCACGAACCTCGAGCTCGACGAGCTCCAGGATCTCCTCGTCGTCCACCATGTCGGCCTTGTTCAGGGCGACGACGATGTAGGGGACGCCGACCTGGCGGGCCAGGAGCACGTGCTCCTTGGTCTGCGGCATCGGGCCGTCGGTGGCGGCGACCACGAGGATGGCGCCGTCCATCTGCGCCGCACCCGTGATCATGTTCTTGATGTAGTCCGCGTGACCGGGGCAGTCGACGTGGGCGTAGTGACGCGTCTCGGTCTGGTACTCGACGTGCGCGATGGAGATGGTGATACCGCGCTGGCGCTCCTCAGGAGCCTTGTCGATCTGGTCGAAGGCCGAGGCCTCGTTCAGGTCCGGGTACGCGTCGTGCAGCACCTTGGTAATGGCGGCCGTGAGGGTCGTCTTACCGTGGTCAATGTGACCGATGGTGCCGATGTTGACGTGCGGCTTAGTCCGCTCGAACTTCGCCTTCGCCACTGGGTCCTCCTGTGGAGTGGTTCTGGTACGCCTTACTCATCGGCGCCAGGTGATCTTTGCTGGGATGCCGCCCGCCGGGGTTCTCCCTTACCGGGGTGATCCCCGGCGGTCGGTGTCAAGCCTAAAGCGTGTAAACGGGGTGTGTTACTCGCCCTTGGCCTTCGCGATGATCTCCTCGGCGACGTTCCGGGGAACCTCGGCGTAGGAGTCGAACTGCATCGAGTAGCTTGCGCGACCCGAGGTCTTGCTGCGGAGGTCGCCGACGTAGCCGAACATCTCCGAGAGGGGCACGAGGCCCTTCACGACGCGCGCACCGGCACGCTCCTCCATGGCCTGGATCTGACCACGGCGGGAGTTGATGTCGCCGATGACCTCACCCATGTAGTCCTCGGGCGTGGTGACCTCGACGGCCATCATCGGCTCGAGCAGCACAGGGCTGGCCTTGCGCGCGGCCTCCTTGAACGCCTGCGAACCGGCGATCTTGAACGCCAGCTCGGAGGAGTCGACCTCGTGGTAGGCACCGTCGAGAAGCGTGACGCGGACGCCCGTCATCTCGTACCCGGCGAGGATGCCGAACTGCATGGCCTCCTGCGCACCGGCGTCGA
This sequence comes from Streptomyces sp. NPDC028308, assembly GCF_055565855.1. Lineage (NCBI taxonomy): Bacteria > Bacillati > Actinomycetota > Actinomycetes > Kitasatosporales > Streptomycetaceae > Streptomyces > Streptomyces sp. NPDC028308. The sequence goes on along the minus strand of NZ_JBVHTO010000009.1, from coordinate 225,731 downwards.
CCGAAGGGATGTACTCCTTCGGGATACGACCACCGGTCACCTTGTTCACGAACTCGTAGGAGGCGTCGCCACCCTCGATCGGCTCGATCGCGATCTGCACCTTGGCGAACTGACCGGTACCACCGGTCTGCTTCTTGTGGGTGTAGTCCACGCGCTCGACGGCCTTGCGGATCGTCTCACGGTACGCGACCTGCGGCTTACCGACGTTGGCCTCGACCTTGAACTCACGGCGCATACGGTCGACCAGCACCTCGAGGTGCAGCTCGCCCATACCACCGATGATGGTCTGGCCGGTCTCCTCGTCCGAGTGGACCTGGAAGGAGGGGTCCTCCTCCGCGAGACGCTGGATGGCGACACCCAGCTTCTCCTGGTCACCCTTGGACTTGGGCTCGATGGCGACCTGGATGACCGGCGCCGGGAAGTCCATGGACTCCAGGATGACCGGGTTCTTGTCGTCGCTCAGCGTCTCACCGGTGGTGGTCTGCTTGAGGCCCATCACGGCGACGATGTCGCCGGCGCCCACCGACTCGATCTCCTCACGCTTGTTCGCGTGCATGCGGTAGATCTTGCCGATGCGCTCCTTCTTGCCCTTGACGGAGTTCAGCACCGCGGTGCCGGACTCCAGGCGGCCCGAGTAAACCCGGACGAAGGTGAGCTTGCCCAGGTGCGGGTCGCTCATGATCTTGAACGCGAGGGCGGACAGCGGCTCGTCCTCGGACGGCTTGCGCCGGACGACCAGCTCGGGGTCCTTCACGTCGTGGCCTTCGATGGCCTCGACGTCGAGCGGGGTCGGCAGGTAGCGCACGACCGCGTCGAGCAGGGGCTGGACGCCCTTGTTCTTGAACGCGGTGCCACAGAACACCGGGGTGACCGTGGTGTCGTTGGACTTGCCGGACGCGATGGTGATGCGACGGATCGCGGCGTACAGCTGCTCCTCGGTGGGCTCCTGGCCCTCGAGGTACAGCTCCATGATCTCTTCGTCGTTCTCCGCGACGGCCTCGACCAGCTTGTTCCGCCATTCCTCGGCGGCCTCGGTGTGCGTGGCCGGGATGTCGACGACGTCGTACATCTCGCCCTTCGCCGCCTCGGCGGACCACACGAGCGCCTTCATGCGGACCAGGTCCACGACGCCCTTGAAGTCGGCCTCGGCACCGATCGGAAGCTGCATGACCAGCGGCTGCGCACCAAGGCGGTCCGAGATCATGTCGACGCAGCGGTGGAACTCCGCGCCGGTCCGGTCGAGCTTGTTGACGAAGCAGATACGCGGCACGCCGTAGCGGTCGGCCTGACGCCACACGGTCTCGGACTGCGGCTCAACACCGGCGACACCGTCGAACACCGTCACGGCACCGTCGAGCACACGCAGGGAGCGCTCCACCTCGACGGTGAAGTCGACGTGCCCCGGGGTGTCGATGATGTTGATCGTGTAGTCGTTGTCCTCGAGCGGCCAGTGACAGGTGGTGGCAGCAGACGTGATCGTGATGCCACGCTCCTGCTCCTGCTCCATCCAGTCCATGGTGGCAGCGCCGTCGTGGACCTCACCGATCTTGTACGAAACGCCGGTGTAGAAGAGGATCCGCTCGGTGGTGGTCGTCTTGCCCGCGTCGATGTGGGCCATGATCCCGATGTTGCGGACCCTGGCCAGGTCAAGTGAAGTGGTAGCCATAAGGCTTCAGTCTTCTCTCGGTCTCGATGTGGGTAGCGACTACCAGCGGTAGTGCGCGAAGGCCTTGTTGGACTCGGCCATCTTGTGGGTGTCCTCGCGCTTCTTCACAGCGGCACCAAGGCCGTTGGAGGCGTCGAGAAGCTCGTTGAGCAGACGCTCGGTCATGGTCTTCTCGCGACGGGCGCGGGAGTAACCGACCAGCCAGCGCAGCGCGAGCGTGTTGGCACGACCGGGCTTGACCTCGATCGGAACCTGGTACGTCGCACCACCGACACGGCGGGACTTGACCTCGAGGGTCGGCTTGATGTTCTCAAGAGCGCGCTTCAGCGTGATGACCGGGTCGTTGCCGGTCTTCTCGCGCAGGCCCTCCATGGCGCCGTACACGATGCGCTCGGCGGTGGAGCGCTTGCCGTTCAGCAGCACCTTGTTGATCAGGGAGGTGACAAGAGGAGAACCGTAGACCGGGTCGATGATGACCGGGCGCTTCGGGGCGGGGCCCTTACGAGGCATTCTTACTTCTCCTTCTTGGCGCCGTAGCGGCTGCGGGCCTGCTTGCGGTTCTTGACACCCTGGGTGTCGAGCGAACCGCGGATGATCTTGTAACGAACACCGGGCAGGTCCTTCACACGGCCGCCGCGCACGAGCACGATCGAGTGCTCCTGCAGGTTGTGTCCCTCACCCGGAATGTAAGCAGTGACCTCGATCCCGCTGGTCAGACGCACACGCGCGACCTTACGCAGGGCCGAGTTCGGCTTCTTCGGGGTGGTCGTGAACACACGCGTGCAGACGCCGCGACGCTGGGGCGAACCCTCGAGTGCGGGCGTCTTGTTCTTCTCGACCTTGTCCTGCCGGCCCTTCCGGACCAGCTGCTGGATCGTAGGCACTACTTCTCCGGTTTCTGTGTGCCGAATGGTGAAGCTAACCTGGAACATCGCCGACCCACGCGGTCGGGTGTGTCGAATACTGCAGATTCCCGCCGTGAGGCGGAAAGGGCGCAGATTGCGGTGGCCGCTGACGGCTCCCCTTGCGGTTTGAAGGCACGCACGGGAGCCAGGGCACACCCCAGGCACAAGGTCTGAGCGTACCTATCGCATCCACTCCGGTCAAAACAAATGCTCTCGCGCAGGACACGCCGGGTCCGCCACACGATCGCCACACCGCCGCAACACCCCGGCCAGCGGCTCCGAGCAGGGCTCTGAGCGGCCCCAGGGGCCCTCCAGACGCCCCCGCACCCCGTACGGGCGCCGGGGTGCCCCGGGCCCACGCGCCGCCCTCAGAGGCAGCTAGCGTGCCCGCGGAACGGCCGCATCCGTGCCGGCGCGGCACCGCTCCCCCGTACACGCCGACGGGCGGCCATCCCCGAAGGGACGGCCGCCCGCCGACAGACCTACGCCTTACTGGTTGTACGGACCGTAGTCGTAGTCCTCCAGCGGAACGGCCTGGCCGGAGCCCGTGCCGAACGGCGAGTAGTCGATGTCGTCGTAGCCGACGGCCGAGTACATCGCGGCCTTGGCCTCCTCGGTCGGCTCGACCCGGATGTTGCGGTAGCGGGACAGACCCGTACCGGCCGGGATGAGCTTACCGATGATGACGTTCTCCTTGAGGCCGATCAGGGAGTCGGACTTGGCGTTGATCGCCGCGTCCGTCAGAACCCTGGTCGTCTCCTGGAAGGACGCCGCCGACAGCCACGACTCGGTGGCGAGCGAGGCCTTGGTGATACCCATCAGCTGCGGACGGCCGGAGGCCGGGTGGCCGCCTTCCTGGACCACACGACGGTTCTCGGTCTCGAACTTGCCGCGCTCGACCAGCTCGCCCGGCAGCAGCTCCGCGTCGCCGGACTCGATGATCGTCACCCGGCGGAGCATCTGCCGGATGATGATCTCGATGTGCTTGTCGTGGATCGACACACCCTGCGAGTTGTAGACCTTCTGGACCTCGCCGACCAGGTGGACCTGGACCGCGCGCTGACCGAGGATCCGCAGCACGTCGTGCGGGTTGGTGGCACCCACGGTGAGCTTCTGGCCCACCCCGACGTGGTCGCCCTCGCTCACCAGCAGACGGGCACGCTTCGAGATCGGGAACGCCGTCTCGTCGCTGCCGTCGTCGGGAGTGATGACGATCTTCTTGGTCTTCTCCGTCTCCTCGATGCGGACACGGCCGTCCGCCTCGGAGATCGGGGCGACACCCTTCGGCGTACGAGCCTCGAAGAGCTCGACGACACGGGGCAGACCCTGGGTGATGTCGTCACCGGCCACACCACCGGTGTGGAAGGTACGCATCGTCAGCTGGGTACCGGGCTCACCGATGGACTGGGCGGCGATGATGCCGACCGCCTCACCGATGTCGACCAGCTTGCCGGTGGCCAGCGAGCGGCCGTAGCACATGGCGCAGGTGCCGACGGCGGACTCGCAGGTCAGGACCGAACGGGTCTTGACCTCCTCGATGCCGTGCCTGACCAGCTCGTCGATGAGGACGTCGCCCAGGTCGGTGTTGGCCGGGGCCAGCACCACACCGTCGACGACGATGTCCTCGGCCAGCGCACGTGCGTACACGCTGGTCTCGACGTTGTCCGCCTTGCGCAGGACGCCGTCGGCGCCGCGCTCGGCGATCGCCAGGCGCAGACCGCGGTCGGTGCCGCAGTCCTCCTCGCGGATGATGACGTCCTGGGAGACGTCGACCAGACGACGGGTGAGGTAACCCGAGTCGGCGGTACGCAGAGCGGTGTCGGCCAGACCCTTACGGGCACCGTGCGTGGAGATGAAGTACTCCAGCACGGACAGGCCCTCACGGAAGGACGCCTTGATGGGACGCGGGATCGTCTCGTTCTTGGCGTTCGACACCAGACCACGCATACCGGCGATCTGACGCATCTGCATCATGTTTCCGCGGGCACCCGAGTCGACCATCATGAAGATGGGGTTCGTCTTCGGGAAGTTCGCGTTCATCGCCTCGGCGACCTCGTTGGTCGCCTTGGTCCAGATCGCGATGAGCTCCTGCGTGCGCTCGTCCTTGGTGATCAGACCGCGCTCGTACTGCTTCTGGACCTTCTCGTCCTGCGCCTCGTAACCCTTGACGATCTCCTTCTTCGCCTCGGGAACGACGATGTCGGAGATGGCCACGGTCACGCCGGAGCGGGTCGCCCAGAAGAAGCCGGCCGCCTTCAGGTTGTCGAGCGTCGCCGCCACGATGACCTTGGGGTAGCGCTCGGCGAGGTCGTTGACGATCTCGGAGAGCTGCTTCTTGCCGACCTCGTAGTCGACGAACGGGTAGTCCTCGGGCAGCAGCTCGTTGAAGAGCGCACGGCCCAGCGTCGTACGGAGGCGGAAGGTGTCACCCTGCTGCCACTCCGGCTCGCCCTCCTCGCGCTCCGGCGGGGTCCAGCCGCGCGGCGGGATGGTGCCCACCGGGAAGCGGATGTCCACGCGGGACTGCAGCGAGAGCTCGCCGGCGTCGAACGCCATGATCGCCTCGGCGACGGACGCGAAGGAGCGCTCCTCGCCCTTGACGTTGCGCAGGGCACCGTCGGTGGTCAGGAAGAACAGACCGAGGACCATGTCCTGGGTCGGCATCGTGACCGGGCGGCCGTCGGCCGGCTTGAGGATGTTGTTCGAGGACAGCATCAGGATGCGGGCCTCGGCCTGCGCCTCCGCGGAGAGCGGCAGGTGCACGGCCATCTGGTCACCGTCGAAGTCCGCGTTGAACGCGGTGCAGACGAGCGGGTGGATCTGGATGGCCTTGCCCTCGACCAGCTGCGGCTCGAAGGCCTGGATGCCGAGGCGGTGCAGCGTCGGCGCACGGTTCAGCAGAACCGGGTGCTCGGCGATGACCTCTTCCAGGACGTCGTACACGACCGTGCGGCCGCGCTCGACCATCCGCTTGGCGCTCTTGATGTTCTGCGCGTGGTTCAGGTCCACCAGGCGCTTCATCACGAACGGCTTGAAGAGCTCCAGCGCCATGGCCTTGGGCAGACCGCACTGGTGCAGCTTCAGCTGCGGACCGACGACGATCACGGAACGCGCGGAGTAGTCCACACGCTTACCGAGAAGGTTCTGACGGAAACGACCCTGCTTGCCCTTGAGCATGTCGCTCAGGGACTTCAGCGGGCGGTTACCGGGACCGGTGACCGGGCGACCACGACGACCGTTGTCGAAGAGGGCGTCCACGGCCTCCTGGAGCATGCGCTTCTCGTTGTTCACGATGATCTCGGGCGCGCCGAGGTCGAGAAGCCGCTTCAGGCGGTTGTTGCGGTTGATCACGCGGCGGTACAGGTCGTTCAGGTCGGAGGTCGCGAAGCGGCCACCGTCCAGCTGCACCATCGGACGCAGGTCCGGCGGGATGACCGGCACGCAGTCGAGCACCATGCCCTTGGGGCTGTTGCTGGTCTGCAGGAACGCGGAGACGACCTTGAGGCGCTTGAGCGCGCGGGTCTTCTTCTGGCCCTTGCCGGTGCGGATGATCTCGCGGAGGCGCTCGGCCTCCTCGTCGAGGTCGAAGGACTCCAGGCGCTTCTGCAGCGCCGCGGCACCCATCGAACCGTCGAAGTACGTGCCGAAGCGGTCACGCAGCTCGCGGTAGAGGAGCTCGTCACCCTCCAGGTCCTGGACCTTGAGGTTCTTGAACCGGGTCCAGACCTCGTCGAGGCGGTCGATCTCGCGCTGCGCACGGTCGCGCAGCTGCTTCATCTCGCGCTCGGCACCCTCGCGCACCTTGCGGCGCACGTCGGCCTTCGCACCCTCGGCCTCGAGCTCGGCCAGGTCGGTCTCGAGCTTCTTGGCGCGGGCCTCGAGGTCGGCGTCGCGACGGTTCTCGACCTGCTGACGCTCGACGGAGACGTGCGCCTCCAGCGAGGGCAGGTCACGCGTACGGCGCTCCTCGTCCACGTACGTGATCATGTACGCGGCGAAGTAGATGACCTTCTCGAGGTCCTTCGGGGCCAGGTCGAGCAGGTAGCCCAGGCGCGACGGGACGCCCTTGAAGTACCAGATGTGGGTGACGGGAGCGGCCAGTTCGATGTGACCCATCCGCTCACGACGCACCTTGGCGCGAGTGACCTCGACGCCGCAACGCTCGCAGATGATGCCCTTGAAGCGGACACGCTTGTACTTGCCGCAGTAGCACTCCCAGTCCCGGGTCGGACCGAAGATCTTCTCGCAGAAGAGTCCGTCCTTTTCGGGCTTGAGCGTGCGGTAGTTGATGGTCTCGGGCTTCTTGACCTCGCCGTGGCTCCACTGACGGATGTCGTCAGCGGTTGCCAGACCGATCCGGAGCTCATCGAAGAAGTTGACGTCGAGCACTATGCGTCAATCCCTCTCAGGGTTGTAAGTCTTAGGGGTCTGAAACGGGGGTCCTGGGGCCGGCCGGGGCTCATCGCTGAGCCCCGGGCCGGACTCCCGTCAGACCTCTTCGACGCTGCTCGGCTCGCGCCGGGACAGGTCGATGCCGAGCTCTTCCGCAGCGCGGAAGACGTCCTCGTCGGTGTCGCGCATCTCGATGGACATGCCGTCCGAGGACAGCACCTCCACGTTGAGGCACAGGGACTGCATCTCCTTGATGAGCACCTTGAAGGACTCGGGGATGCCGGGCTCGGGGATGTTCTCGCCCTTGACGATGGCCTCGTAGACCTTCACGCGGCCGGTCACGTCGTCGGACTTGATGGTCAGCAGCTCCTGGAGGGCGTACGCGGCGCCGTATGCCTCCAGCGCCCACACCTCCATCTCACCGAAGCGCTGGCCACCGAACTGGGCCTTACCACCCAGCGGCTGCTGGGTGATCATCGAGTACGGACCGGTCGACCGGGCGTGCAGCTTGTCGTCGACCAGGTGGTGGAGCTTCAGGATGTACATGTAGCCGACCGAGATCGGCTCCGGGAACGGCTCGCCGGAGCGGCCGTCGAACAGCCTCGCCTTGCCGGAGGGGAGCACCATGCGCTCGCCGTCGCGGTTCGGGATGGTGTGCTGCAGCAGACCCGCGAGCTCGTCCTCGCGCGCACCGTCGAAGACGGGGGTCGCGACGTTCGTGCCCGGGTCGACCTGGTCGGCACCGATGGCCTGCAGGCGCTGCGCCCACTCCTCGCCGAGACCGGAGACGTCCCAGCCGCGGCTGGCGAGCCAGCCGAGGTGGATCTCCAGGACCTGTCCCGGGTTCATTCGGGACGGGACACCCAGCGGGTTGAGGATGATGTCGACCGGGGTGCCGTCCTCCAGGAACGGCATGTCCTCGATCGGCAGGATCTTGGAGATGACGCCCTTGTTGCCGTGACGGCCGGCGAGCTTGTCACCGTCGGTGATCTTGCGCTTCTGCGCCACGTACACGCGCACCAGCTGGTTCACACCGGGGGGAAGCTCGTCGCCCTCCTCGCGGTCGAAGACGCGGACGCCGATGACCTTGCCGATCTCGCCGTGCGGCACCTTCAGCGAGGTGTCGCGCACCTCGCGCGCCTTCTCACCGAAGATCGCGCGGAGCAGGCGCTCCTCGGGGGTCAGCTCGGTCTCGCCCTTGGGCGTGACCTTGCCGACGAGGATGTCGCCGGCGACGACCTCGGCACCGATACGGATGATGCCGCGCTCGTCGAGGTCGGCGAGGACCTCCTCGGAGACGTTCGGGATGTCCCGGGTGATCTCCTCGGGGCCGAGCTTGGTGTCACGGGCGTCGACCTCGTGCTCCTCGATGTGGATCGAGGAGAGGACGTCGTCCTGCACGAGGCGCTGCGACAGGATGATCGCGTCCTCGTAGTTGTGACCCTCCCACGGCATGAACGCCACGAGCAGGTTCTTGCCGAGCGCCATCTCGCCGTTCTCGGTCGCGGGACCGTCGGCCAGGACCTGGCCGGCGATGACGCGGGCGCCCTCGTCCACGACAACCTTCTGGTTGACCGAGGTGCCCTGGTTCGAGCGCGAGAACTTGGCGAGGCGGTACGTGGTGTACGTGCCGTCGTCGTTGGCGGTGGTGATGTAGTCCGCGGAGACCTCCTGGACCACACCGTCCTTCTCCGACTTCAGGACGTCACCGGCGTCGACCGCGCAGCGGTACTCCATGCCGGTGCCGACCAGCGGCGCCTCGGACTTGATGAGCGGCACGGCCTGACGCATCATGTTCGCGCCCATGAGGGCACGGTTGGCGTCGTCGTGCTCGAGGAACGGGATCATGGCGGTCGCGACCGACACCATCTGGCGCGGCGAGACGTCCATGTAGTCGACGTCGTCACCGGGGACGTAGTCGACCTCTCCGCCACGACGGCGGACCAGGACGCGCGACTCCTCGAACCGGAAGTCCTCACCCAGCGGCGCGTTGGCCTGGGCGATGACGAAGCGGTCCTCCTCGTCGGCGGTCAGGTAGTCGACCTCGTCGGTGACGACACCGTCGGTGACCCGGCGGTAGGGCGTCTCGACGAAACCGAACGCGTTGACCCGGCCGTAGGAGGCGAGCGAGCCGATCAGGCCGATGTTCGGGCCTTCGGGGGTCTCGATCGGGCACATGCGGCCGTAGTGCGAGGGGTGCACGTCACGGACCTCGAAGCCGGCCCGCTCACGCGACAGACCACCGGGGCCCAGCGCCGAGAGACGACGCTTGTGCGTCAGACCCGACAGCGGGTTGTTCTGGTCCATGAACTGCGAGAGCTGGCTGGTGCCGAAGAACTCCTTGATGGAGGCGACGACCGGCCGGATGTTGATCAGGGTCTGCGGCGTGATCGCCTCGACGTCCTGGGTCGTCATCCGCTCGCGGACGACACGCTCCATACGAGCCAGACCCGTGCGGACCTGGTTCTGGATGAGCTCGCCGACGTTGCGCAGACGACGGTTGCCGAAGTGGTCGATGTCGTCGGTCTCGACGACGATCGAGGTGCCGTTGTCACCGACCGTCTCGGTCTCGCCGGCGTGCAGCTTCACCAGGTACTTGATCGTCGAGATGATGTCCTCGACGGTCAGGACGCCGGCGTCCAGCGGGGCCTCGCCGCCGAGCTTCTTGTTCACCTTGTAGCGGCCGACCTTGGCGAGGTCGTAGCGCTTGGGGTTGAAGTAGAGGTTCTCGAGCAGGGTCTGCGCGGCCTCGCGGGTCGGCGGCTCGCCCGGACGCAGCTTGCGGTAGATGTCGAGGAGCGCGTCGTCCTGGCCCTGGGTGTGGTCCTTCTCCAGGGTGGCGCGCATGGACTCGTACTCGCCGAACTCCTCGAGGATCTGCTCGGTCGTCCAGCCGAGAGCCTTCAGGAGAACGGTGACGGACTGCTTGCGCTTGCGGTCGATGCGGACACCGACCATGTCGCGCTTGTCGATCTCCATCTCCAGCCAGGCACCCCGGGAGGGGATCACCTTGGCCGAGAAGATGTCCTTGTCGGACGTCTTGTCGATGGAGGAGTCGAAGTAGACACCCGGCGAACGGACCAGCTGCGACACCACGACACGCTCGGTGCCGTTGATGACGAAGGTGCCCTTGTTGGTCATGAGCGGGAAGTCGCCCATGAAGACCGTCTGGGACTTGATCTCGCCGGTCTCGTTGTTGGTGAACTCAGCGGTGACGAAGAGCGGGGCCGCGTACGTGAAGTCGCGTTCCTTGCACTCGTCGATGGAGTTCTTGGGAGGCTCGAAGCGGTGGTCGCGGAAGGTCAGCGACATCGACCCGGAGAAGTCCTCGATCGGGGAGATCTCCTCGAAGATCTCCTCCAGACCGGACTTGGTGGGGACGTCCTGTCCATTGTCCAGAGCCGCCTCGACACGAGCCTTCCACGCGTCGTTGCCGAGCAGCCAGTCGAAGCTCTCGGTTTGCAGCGCAAGAAGGTTCGGAACCTCGAGGGGCTCCTTGATCTTTGCAAAGGAGATGCGCAGCGGGGCGGTGCTGGCGCCGTTGTTCGTATTCGCGGTCGAGGCAGTGCGCGAGGCGGCCAAGAGGGGGTCCTTCCGAGGGCTCGGACTCACTACGCGCGTACCGGTCCCCAGCTGGGGCACAGAGTCGGACCGTTCCTGATTCGGCCGGTACGGCCAGGTCAGAGGTGGTTCGATCGTCGGTGCTCAAGCGAGGGTATGCCCCTGGTGACGGGCAGGAGGCAGCTAACAGGCAGCGCAAAGGGTCAGTGTAGCCACTAGGCCCACTGATGTCCAGTGCGGGTTTTTGAAGACCCTCGTTGTTCTCAACCCCTGCTGCAAGCCACGCCCTCGATGCACATCGATACTGCCCTCTTCGCCGCCGATCCATGCCTCGGATCCGGATCGTTGTGACGACGCGTCCTGAGAATTGCGCGCTCCGTGCGGTTCGTCAAGGCCCCCCAAGCCCGAACAAGGTGCTGCCAACGTCACTGACCGCTGTCCCGGGGTCCGCCGGAGGCACGACGAAGATCACCATACTCGTCGCGACCGGCGGCGCAAGGCAGCCGCTCTGGGACCCCCTGAACGCCGAGGAGCGACCACCCAAGTGGGTGATCGCTCCTCGGTGCGTCAGCGTTACAGCGCTCTGCGAGCGGCTGTGTCGGCGCGCGTGAGCCCCTGGCGGGACTCGTGGTGTTACTTGACCTCGACGGAGGCGCCGGCGCCCTTGAGGGACTCGGCGGCCTTCTCGGCGGCTTCCTTGGCGACCTTCTCGAGGACCGGCTTCGGAGCGCCGTCCACGAGGTCCTTGGCCTCCTTCAGACCCAGGGAGGTCAGCTCACGCACGACCTTGATGACCTGGATCTTCTTGTCGCCGGCACCCGTGAGGATGACGTCGAACTCGTCCTGCTCCTCAGCGGCCTCGGCCGGGGCGCCCGGGCCGGCGGGGCCGGCGACGGCGACGGCCGCGGCGGCGGTGACGTCGAACTTCTCCTCGAACGCCTTCACGAACTCGGAGAGCTCGATGAGGGTCATCTCCTCGAACTGCGCGAGCAGGTCTTCCTGGCTGAGCTTCGCCATGATGGGCGATCCTTCCACTAATTCGGCTGGTGCCGGTATGTACTGGTGAGGCGGGCGTACGTTCGGCCCGCTACGACCGTCGCCTCAGGCGGCGGTCAATGCGCGAGCCGAATTACTCGGCACCGCCCTGCTCGGCCTGCTTGGCACGGAGCGCGTCCACGGTGCGGACGAGCTTCGAGGGAAGCGCCTGGAGGAGCTGAGCAGTCTGCGTCTGCTTGCCCTTGAAGGCGCCCGCCAGCTTGGCGAGCAGAACCTCGCGGGACTCGAGGTCCGCAAGCTTCTTGATCTCGTCGGCGGACAGCGCCTTGCCGTCAAGGACACCGCCCTTGATGACGAGGTTGGGGTTGTCCTTGGCGAAGTCACGAAGACCCTTCGCCGACGTCACCGGGTCACCGGTGATGAAGGCAACCGCCGTCGGACCGTTGAACAGGTCGTCGAGCTGGTTGATCCCGGCCTCGTTGGCCGCGATCTTGGTCAGCGTGTTCTTCACCACGGCGTACTGGGCGTCTTCACCGAGCGAACGGCGCAGCGTCTTGAGCTGCGCCACGGTGAGACCCCGGTACTCGGTCAGCACGGCGGCGTTCGAGCTGCGGAACTGGTCCGCGAGCTCGGCTACCGCGGCAGCCTTGTCGGGCCTTGCCATAAGCGTGGCCTCCTTCCGGGTGATGAGGACCGCTCAGAAGAGGCCGACAAAACAAAACGCCCCGGCGCAGGCGCAGGGGCGTGGCTCAACCGTTTGCTCGCGAGCGAACGTACGGGAACACATCCACAGTCACCTACGCGGGTCGTCCGCAGTTTCAGCGGATCCTTCGGCCGCCGCACTCTCTGACGAGCGCACGGCAACGACCAGCGGTCTTTGGCTTCTGGGGAAGCGTACGCGACCGCATCGCCGTCGAGCAAATCCGCCCGGAAGGCACCGGTCCGGACCGCGGCGCTCCCCGCCCTCCCGGGGCGGGGAGCGCCTGGTTCGGGTGCCTGCCGGGCGCCGGGGCGGGCTCAGCCCTCCTGGGCGTCGCTCAGGGCCTCGGCCAGGTCGACCGTGTCGGCTGCGGCCGGGGCGCGCACCGTCACGGGCTTGTTGAGGTCGAGGAAGGTGATGGTCATGTCGAGCGGGCCCTTGTCCGCGTCACCGCGCATCCGGAACTGCTTGGTGTGCTCGTCCTCGTCGATCCACATGTCCATGGTGAGCTTGTCGACGCCCATGTCCTCGTACTGCTTGAGGCTCTTCTCGCGCGACTCGCGCGTGGCCTTGTCCTCGTCCTTGAGCCCGTCGCGGAACTCGTCGAGGGTGACCGTGCCCTTGTAGTGGGTGGTCTCGACGCCGTCCACCTTCTCGGTGCCGACCTTCTTCACGTCCTTGGAGCCGGTGAGGAACGTGGACTCCTGGGCCGGGTTCTTCTCGACCTGGTCCTGCATGCCGAGGCCGCCGGCACCGGAGGCGCCGTCCTTCTCCGAGACGCCGAACTTCATCCAGTGCTTGCCGTCCATCTCCTCGGCGGCGTCGGCGCCGCCGCTCACGTACAGCGCGCCGTCGACGAAGCGGAGCTCCACCTCTCCGCTGTCGGGCCCCGCCTCCTTCGCCGACATCTTCATGCTCATGGCCATCGGCTTCATGCTCATCGAGGCCTCGGCCTCCACCCGGCCCTGCTCCGGGACCCGGCCCTTCATCCGGTACCGCAGGGACGTGATGTCCTGCGTGTTCTTCGCGGCCTTGGCCACGGCGGCGGCGGGCGCCATCGACGGCGACTCCTCGCCGCCCTTGGAACACGCGACCGCTCCCCCGCCCAGGGCGAGGGCGGCGAGTGCCACTCCGGTCGTCCCGCGTCGTACGGTTCCGCGCACAGTCGTCAGCATGGTTCCCCCCAAGGAACGGACAGCCTTCTCACAGCAAGAGCGCAGAGCCTAACCCAGCGGGATTCACGCAGTCTCCCGAGTTCCGTGGGGCCGGAGGGGCACGTGAGGCCGGTACGGCCGGGTCAGGGGGTCTTCGTGTCCGCGAGGTCCGCGAAGTCGACGGTGTCGTCGGCGGGCGGCCGCTCGGGGACCCGGACCGGCGTCCCGAAGTCGCGGTAGTACGCCGTCGTCAGCGAGGTGCCGTTCCCCGTCTCGCCCCGCTCCGACCGCTTGACCAGCAGGCCCTCGGCGTCGACCCAGATGTCGACCTTCTCCTTCGTGACCCCGGCCTGGGTGAACCACTTCCGGAGACCGGCCACCTCGGCGGCGGTCAGCCCGGGGTGCGATCCGCCCAGCCCGGCCGCGGTCGCGGTGCCCGAGTAGTGCGTCGTACGGACTCCGCGGACCCGTTCCGTTCCGACCTCGCGGGCGTCGGGCGCCGCCAGGAGCAGTTCGACGGACTGGGCCGGGGTGAAGTTCACGGAGGCGTCGTAGTCGTACCGGATCCAGTGCCTGCCGCTGCCGGAGACGGTAGCGAACCGGTCGCTCATCCGGGCGTAGTAGGCGCGGGAGACGAAGCGGGCCGGCGTGGAGGTGTTGCCGAGCTCCCGCATGGTCCGGGCCCAGCTGCCGCCGGTGTAGGTGATGGTCAGGGTGCCCGAGAGGCCCTTGCTCCAGCCGAGGGTGCCCTTGGACCGGGTGGCCACCGTGTCCCCCAGGGCCATGGTGCAGTCGACGCGGGCCGATCCCGCCCGGTGCGTCCTGCTCCGGACCTCTTTCAGGGCGGCGGTGACCGAGGGGCTGACGGCGGCGCCCCGGTCGTCGTCCCGGCCCGCCGACGGGCCGTCCGGGCCGCAGGCGGTCAGGGCGCCGGTCAGCGCGCCGAGCACGGCCAGCGACAGGCCCGCGCGCCGCAGCACGGTGCTGATCATGTCCCCCACCCCTGAGCGATGACTGTGATCGGCACGTTAGCGCAGGCCACCGGCGCGGGGGCGGGGTTCGCGCATCCCGTGGGAGCCGGGAAAAAGGGGACGGGCCCCGCACCTCGAAAGGTGCGGGGCCCGTCCTGGGTTCGCGTGCGCGACGCGGCTGCCTCGATGAGCGGAAGGCTCAGACGGCGGCCGGGTCCTCCTCGACGAGGAGGTTGCGGGTGCGGTTCGGGTCGACCGGAACGCCGGGGCCGATCGTGGTGCTGATCGCGGCCTTCTTGATGTAGCGACCCTTGGCGGCCGACGGCTTCAGACGAAGGATCTCGTCCAGCGCGGCGCCGTAGTTCTCCACCAGCTGGGTGTCGTCGAAGGACGCCTTGCCGATGATGAAGTGCAGGTTCGAGTGCTTGTCGACGCGGAACTCGATCTTGCCGCCCTTGATCTCGGTCACGGCCTTGGCCACGTCCGGGGTCACGGTGCCGGTCTTCGGGTTCGGCATCAGACCACGCGGGCCGAGGACTCGGCCGAGGCGGCCGACCTTGCCCATGAGGTCCGGGGTGGCGACGACGGCGTCGAAGTCCAGACGGCCCTTCGCAACCTCGTCGATGAGCTCGTCGGAGCCGACGATGTCGGCGCCCGCGGCGGTCGCGGCCTCGGCACGGTCACCGGTCGCGAAGACCAGGACCCGGGCGGTCTTACCGGTGCCGTGCGGGAGGTTCACGGTGCCACGGACCATCTGGTCGGCCTTGCGCGGGTCGACACCCAGGCGGAAGGCGACCTCGACGGTGCCGTCGAACTTGGTCGTGGAGGTCTCCTTGGCGAGACGGACGGCCTCGAGCGGGGCGTAGAGCTTGTCCCGGTCGATCTTGGCGTCCGCAGCGCGGAGAGACTTGCTGCGCTTGCTCACTACTGCTCCTGTGTGTTCTGAGGAGTCGTGGTACGGGCCGAGCAGGCCCTTCCACGGTTCAAGGCGTACGAGGTGGGCTTCAGCCCTCGACCGTGATGCCCATGGAACGGGCGGTGCCGGCGATGATCTTCGACGCGGCGTCCAGGTCGTTGGCGTTCAGGTCGGGCATCTTGGTCGTGGCGATCTCGCGGACCTGCGCCTGGGTGATCTTGGCGACCTTGGTCTTGTGCGGCTCGCCGGAGCCCTTCTCCACACCCGCGGCCTTGAGGATCATCTTCGCGGCCGGCGGGGTCTTGGTGATGAAGGTGAAGGAGCGGTCCTCGTAGACCGTGATCTCCACCGGGATGACCCAGCCACGCTGCGACTCGGTCGCGGCGTTGTAGGCCTTGCAGAACTCCATGATGTTGACGCCGTGCTGGCCCAGCGCGGGGCCCACCGGCGGAGCCGGGTTGGCGGCACCGGCCTGGATCTGGAGCTTGATAAGCCCCGTGACCTTCTTCTTCTTGGGAGGCATTCCGGGTCCTCTTTCGTTTTCGCCTTCCTACGTCCGAGTCGCCCCAGACGGCTGCCCCGACCGGACCAAAGATCCGGATGGAGGCATACCGCACAACGATAACGGGTATCTGTGCGCGGCCAAAAACCGAGCAGGTCAGACGGGCTGCGAGAGCCTGTCTGACCTGGTCGGAGGCATCTGTTCCAGAAAGCTAGTTCTTCTGGATCTGGTCGAAGGAGAGCTCGACCGGGGTCTCGCGGCCGAAGATCTCGACGAGTCCCTTGACCTTCTTCGAGTCGGCGTTGATCTCGTTGATCGTCGCCTGCAGTGTCGCGAAGGGGCCGTCGGTGACGGTGACCGAGTCGCCGACCTCGAAGTCCAGCACCTGGACCTCGACCTTGCGGGACGGAGCCGGCTTGCCCTCGGCCTCGGCGGCCTCGCGGGCGGCCTTCTCCTCGGCCTCCGGGGCGAGCATCTTGACGATCTCGTCCAGGGTCAGCGGGTACGGGTCGTAGGCGTTGCCCACGAAGCCGGTGACGCCGGGGGTGTTGCGGACGACGCCCCAGGACTCGTTCGTCAGGTCCATGCGGACCAGCACGTAGCCGGGCAGCTTGTTCTGGCGAATGGTCTTGCGCTCGCCGTTCTTGATCTGCGCGACCTCTTCCTGCGGCACCTCGGCCTGGAAGATGAAGTCCTCGACGTTCAGCGAGACGGCACGCTGCTCGAGGTTGGTCTTCACGCGGTTCTCGTAGCCGGCGTACGTGTGGATGACGTACCACTCGCCGGGGAGGGTGCGCAGTTCCTCGCGCAGTGCGGTGACCGGGTCGACCGGCTCCGCCTCTTCCTCGGCGTCCTCGGCGACGGCCTCGTCCTCGGTGTCCTCGTCGGACGCCTCGGCGTCGGCATCCGCGGTGTTCTCGGCGTTCTCGACGCCTTCGGCGGACTCCTCGGACTCGTCCTCGACCTGCAGGGACGCCTCGTCGGCGGGCTCGCCCGCCTCGTCGTCGGCAGCCTGGGCCTGGTCCGGGTCCTCGGCGTCCGCCGCCTCAACGATGTCGAGCTCGTCCTCAGCGGACTCGACCGACTCGGTGGCGTCGTTCAGGTTCGGGTCAGACACGGTGGCTGCTTCTTCCTGGATACATGGGGGTGGAACACGCGAAAGGGGCGCCGGTGACGGCGCCCTTCGCTCTTGGCTCAGCCGAAGACGTACTTGGCGGCGTGATCGAGTCCATAGTCAATCACGGTGACCAGACCGATCATGATGATGACGAAGACGATCACCACGGTCGTGTACGTCGTCAGCTGATTGCGAGACGGCCAGACGACCTTGCGGAGCTCCGCGACGATCTGGCGGTAGAAGAGGGCAAGGCGCTTCAGCGGGCCCTTCTTGGCACGCTTTCCGCCCTTGCGGGTCTTCTTCTTGGACTCCGGCGCCTCATCCTGGGCATCAGGCATGTCGATGGAGCCCACGGCGTCCGTCACTCGTCCTCACCTGATTCCGGGTCGTGGCCGCGCCGCGCCCGGTTGAGCCGCACGGCGGTGCAAAGCAGTACGTACATGCGCACACATCCTGGCGAAGGAGTGTGTAGCAGGGCCGGAGGGACTTGAACCCCCAACCGCTGGTTTTGGAGACCAGTGCTCTACCAATTGAGCTACGACCCTTTGGTTCCCCCAACGTACCGCATCCACCCGGGTGCTCGGTGTGTGCACCGGGAGAGTGCGGCCGGTGAAGGCCAACGAGGTGAGAGTGTACGTGCTCGGCGGCCGGGCGTCGAACAGAAAGTGTCCGTACGGGCTTTGTCCGTGGTTGATCCATGGGTGTTCAGTCTGTGAAACCCGCGTGCCGGGGGAGTTTCCGGTCTGGAACGATGGGCCCCATGAGCGCTGCAACCCCTCCCACCGAGCGCCGGGTCTCCGCCCGGATCGGTGCGATCTCCGAGTCCGCCACCCTCGCCGTGGACGCCAAGGCGAAGGCCCTCAAGGCCGCCGGGCGTCCGGTGATCGGCTTCGGCGCCGGTGAGCCCGACTTCCCGACCCCGGACTACATCGTCGAAGCCGCCGTCGAGGCGTGCAAGAACCCGAAGTACCACCGCTACACGCCTGCGGGAGGTCTGCCCGAGCTGAAGGCCGCGATCGCCGCCAAGACGCTGCGCGACTCGGGTTACGAGCCCGACGTCTCGCAGGTCCTGGTGACCAACGGCGGCAAGCAGGCGATCTACGAGGCCTTCGCCGCGATCCTCGACCCGGGTGACGAGGTGATCGTCCCGGCGCCGTACTGGACGACCTACCCGGAGTCGATCCGGCTCGCGGGCGGCGTGCCGGTCGAGGTGGTCGCGGACGAGACCACCGGCTACCGGGTCTCGGTCGAGCAGCTGGAGGCGGCGCGCACGGAGAAGACGAAGGTCGTCCTCTTCGTCTCGCCCTCCAACCCGACCGGCGCGGTCTACACCGAGGCCGAGACCGCGGCCATCGGCCGCTGGGCCGTGGAGCACGGCCTGTGGGTGCTCACCGACGAGATCTACGAGCACCTGGTCTACGGGGACGCGGTCTCCGTCTCGCTGCCGGCGCTCCTGCCCGAGCTGCGCGACAAGTGCATCGTGGTCAACGGCGTCGCCAAGACGTACGCCATGACCGGCTGGCGCGTGGGGTGGATCATTGGCCCGAAGGACGTCGTCAAGGCCGCGACCAACCTCCAGTCCCACGCCACCTCGAACGTGTCCAACGTCGCCCAGGTCGCCGCGCTCGCCGCCGTGTCGGGCGACCTGGAGGCCGTCGCGAAGATGCGCGAGGCCTTCGACCGCCGCCGCAAGACCATCGTGCGGATGCTGAACGAGATCGACGGCGTGCTCTGCCCGGTGCCCGAGGGCGCCTTCTACGCGTACCCGTCGGTGAAGGGCCTGCTCGGCAAGGAGATCCGCGGCAAGCGCCCCCAGGACACGGTCGAGCTGGCCGCGCTCATCCTGGAGGAGGCCGAGGTCGCCGTCGTCCCGGGCGAGGCCTTCGGTACGCCGGGTTACCTGCGTCTGTCGTACGCGCTGGGTGACGAGGACCTGGTCGAGGGCGTCTCGCGGATCCAGAAGCTGCTGGCGGAGGCCCGCGCCTGACGTCTGCGTACACCCCCTGGGGTGTCGTTCTCCTTTTCGCGCTCCACGCGCGTGTGCGGGCCGTCTCCCTCCGGGGAGGCGGCCCGCTTCTTCGTTCGAGCAAGACCACGATCAGGGAAAACGCTACCGGCGCGACATTCCCGTACGGCAGGATCCTGGGATGGAGCGTGTACGTGATCTCTCTGAACTGCCCAAGGCCCATCTGCACCTGCACTTCACGGGGTCCATGCGCCCCAGCACGCTGCTGGAGCTGGCCGACAAGCACGGCGTCCGGCTGCCGGACGCGCTGACCAGCGCGGAGCCGCCGCAGCTGCGGGCGACCGACGAGCGCGGCTGGTTCCGTTTCCAGCGGCTGTACGACGCGGCCCGCTCGTGCCTCAGGGATCCGGACGACATCCGGCGGCTGGTGCGCGAGGCCGCCGAGGAGGACCTGAAGGACGGCTCCGGGTGGCTGGAGATCCAGGTCGACCCGACGTCGTACGCGCCGCGCCTCGGCGGGCTCATCCCGGCCATGGAGGTGATCCTGGACGCGGTGGACTCCGCCGCGCGGGAGACCGGCCTCGGGATGCGGGTCCTGGTGGCCGCGAACCGGATGAAGCACCCGCTGGACGCCCGCACGCTGGCCCGCCTGGCGGTGCGGTACGCGGACCGGGGCATCGTCGGTTTCGGGCTGTCCAACGACGAACGGCGGGGCATGGCCCGGGACTTCGACCGGGCGTTCGCCATCGCGCGGGAGGGCGGGCTGCTGTCGGCGCCGCACGGCGGTGAGCTGGCCGGGCCCTCGTCCGTCCGTGACTGCCTGGACGACCTGGAGGCCACGCGGATCGGGCACGGGGTGCGGGCCGCCGACGACCCCCGGCTGATGAAGCGGCTGGCGGACCGCCAGGTGACCTGCGAGGTCTGCCCGGCGTCCAACGTCGCCCTCGGCGTCTACGAGAAGCCCGAGGACGTACCCCTGCGCACTCTGTTCGAGGCCGGGGTGCCGATGGCGCTCGGGGCCGACGACCCGCTGCTGTTCGGCTCGCGGCTCGCCGCCCAGTACGAGATCGCCCGCCGCCACCACGGCTTCACGGACGCGGAACTGGCCGAGCTGGCGCGCCAGTCCATCCGGGCGTCGGCGGCCCCGCACGACGTGAGCGCGAAGCTGCTGGCCGGAGTGGACGACTGGCTGAACTCGTGACCGGTGTCCCGGCCGGGCCCTAGAGGCTGACGCCCACCGTCACGGGCTCGTTGACCAGGGTGATGCCGAAGACGTCGCGGACTCCGGCGACGACCTCGCGGGCCAGGGCGAGCAGGTCCTCGGTGGTCGCCTCGCCCCGGTTGGTGAGGGCCAGGGTGTGCTTGGTCGAGATCCGGGCGGGGCCGGTGCCGTAGCCCTTGGTGAAGCCGGACCTGTCGATCAGCCAGGCGGCGGAGGTCTTGGTGTGGCTGTCCCCGGCCGGGTAGGCCGGCGGCATCACCTCGTCGCCGAGCCGCTCACGCACGCGCGCGTGGAACGCGGCGAACTCCTCGTGGGTGAGGATCGGGTTGGTGAAGAACGACCCGGCCGACCAGGTGTCGTGGTCCTCGGGGTCGAGGACCATGCCCTTGCCGGACCTCAGCTTCAGGACGGTCTCGCGGGCCGCTGCGAGGGGCACGCGGTCGCCCGGTTCGACACCGAGGGCGCGCGCCGTCTCGGCGTACTTGAGCGGAGCCGAGAGTCCGGCGGCGTCCTCCAGTTCGAAGCGGACGCGGAGCACGACGTAGCGCTCGGGGTCCGCCTTGAAGCGGCTGTGCCGGTAGGAGAAGGCGCAGTCGGCGTTGGCCAGCGTGACCGTCTCGCGCGTGCGCCGGTCGTACGCGACGACCTCGGTGATGGTCGACGACACTTCCTGGCCGTACGCGCCGACGTTCTGGATGGGGGTCGCGCCCGCCGAGCCGGGGATGCCGGCGAGGCACTCGACGCCCGCGAGTCCGGCCTCGACGGTGCGGGCGACCGCGTCGGTCCACACCTCGCCGGCGGCCAGCTCCAGCCTCGTGCCGTCGAGCGCGAACCCGGTGGTGGCGATGCGCAGGGCGGTCCCCGGGAACCCCTTGTCGCCGATGACCAGGTTCGATCCACCGCCGATGACCAGCAGCGGCGTACCGCTGTCGTCGGCCTCACGGACGGCGGCGATCACCTCGTCGTCGGTGGTGGCGGTGACCAGCCGGGTGGCGGGCCCGCCGAGCCGGAAGGTGGTCAGGGGGGCGAGCGGAGCGTCGTGGAGTTCCTGCACGGGCTCAAGACTACGAGAGAGCACGGGGGCCGCCGCCCATCGGTGGGGCCCGGTGTGTGTCCGGCTGACCCCGGCGTGCCGGTACGGCGTCGGGGAGGCCCGCGTCACGGCGGGCCTCCCTCACGTCCTACGGCGTCCGCTCGAAGCGCCGCAGCACCTCGTCCCAGTCGGGCGGCAGCTCGTCGGCCGGCGCCGTCCAGGTGAGGAACGTCGCGTCCCGCATCAGGGGCCGCAGCGTGCCGGCGGCCGGGGCGTGCGCGCCCGAGCGGGCGAAGTGCTTGAGGGCCGCGGGCGACTCCCAGGCGGACAGGGTCCAGAAGGTGCGCCGCAGGGGCCAGGCCTTCAGGGAGGCTCCGTACGCGCCGGGCGCCCTGGCGACCTGCCGCCACACGGCGGGCGTGCGCAGGAAGAATCTGAGCGCTCCCCAGCGGGTGCGGGTCTCGAACCGGGAGGCCATGACGTGGACCTGCCCGTGCTGCGGCGGGGGGTGCGGAACGGTCCAGGGAAGAGTGGGCACGGGGTGTACTCCTTCCGGTGCGGCGGACGGTCAGCGGGCGGCGGTCTCCAGGGCCGGTTCCTCGGGCTCGGCGGTGGCGGCGGCCTCGACAGTCCCGGCGGTGCGCCGGGCGGAGGGGATGGCCAGGGCCGCCGTGGCCGCGACGGCCACCACGCCGGCGCCCACCCAGAGCGCGGGCCGCAGTCCGTCCACGAAGCTCTGGGCGGACTCGTAGCCGCCCTGGGACGCGAAGATCGAGGACATCACCGCGATGCCGAGGGCGCCGCCGACCTCGCGCAGGGCGTTGTTGGCGCCGGAGGCGATGCCCTGCTCCTTCGGGTGGACGCTGGACATGACCAGGGCGGACGCCGGGGCGAAGTACAGGGACATCCCGATGCCGCTGACGATCAGGCCGGGCAGCTGTCCCGAGTAGGCGACGTCGGCGGTGACCACGGCTGCGAGGTACGCGAGTCCCGCGGCCTGCAGGAACAGTCCCGCCGCGACGACCGGCCGGCCGCCGACGCGGTCCGAGAGGTAGCCGGCGATCGGCGCGACGAGCATCGGCATGCCGGTCCAGG
Organism: Streptomyces sp. NPDC028308; assembly: GCF_055565855.1. Lineage (NCBI taxonomy): Bacteria > Bacillati > Actinomycetota > Actinomycetes > Kitasatosporales > Streptomycetaceae > Streptomyces > Streptomyces sp. NPDC028308. The sequence continues at coordinate 203,535 of NZ_JBVHTO010000009.1, read as the reverse complement.
GCAGCATCCGCAGTCCGGCCTCGGTGGGCGAGTAGCCGAGGACGCCTTGCATGTACTGGCTGAGCAGGAAGATCGAGCCGAACATCCCGAGGAACATCAGCAGGCTCGCGGCGTTGATCCCGGAGAAGGCCCGCGAGCGGAAGAGCCGCATCGGCAGCATCGGGGCCTTGTCGCGGATGCCGTGCCGGACGAACCCGCCGAGCAGCACGGCACCGGTGACGAGAGCCGTCAGGACGTACGCGCTGGTCCAGCCGTCGGCGGGCCCGCGGACCAACCCGTAGACGATCCCGAAGAGGCCGCCACTGGCGAGGAGTGTGCCGGTGATGTCGAGCGGGGCTCCGCTGCCGTAGGACTCGGACAGGCGCAGCCGGGCGAGCGGGAGCAGGGCGAGGCCCAGCGGGACGTTCAGCCAGAAGATCCAGTGCCAGGACACGTGTTCGGTGAGGCTGCCGCCGATGAGGGGCCCGGAGGCGACGGCGAGGCCGTTGACGGCTCCCCAGATCCCGTACGCCGTCCCGCGCTTGGCGGCCGGCACGGCGGCGGTCAGCAGGGTCAGCGTCAGCGGCATCATGATCGCGGCGCCGACGCCCTGAACCGCGCGGGCGGCGATCAGCGAGTCGATGCCGGGCGCCATGGCCGCGGCGGCGGAGGCGCCGGTGAAGACGGTGAGGCCCGCCAGGAACATCCGCCGCCGGCCGAACCGGTCGCCCAGGGCCGCGCCGAACATCAGCAGTACGGCGAAGGTGAGCGTGTACGCGCTCACGGTCCATTCGAGATCGTCCAGCGCACCCCCGAGGTCCTGGCGGATGGAGGGCAGGGCGGTGGTGACGACGAGGTTGTCCAGGGCCGCCATGAACCCGGCGACGCTGGTGACGACGAGGGCCCAGGCGGCTCCCCCGCGACGTGCGGTCTGCTCTGACATCTCTCCCCCAGAGGATGTTCGGTGGTGCTGGTTAGTAATTGATGACTAACTTCCGCGAACATGGCGAAGGGCACCGAAGACGCCCCCTGCCGCCTACTTCTCCAGCCGCCCGTCGAGTCGCGCCGACGGGTAGATCCCTTCCCAGACCCGGTGCTCCGACGGAAAGCCCATGGCCACGAGACAGTTGATGAGCATCCCGTACGCCATGAAGGTCGTCGTCTCGTCGACGTCCGCCCCGAGCGACAGATGGACGGTGTCCCACAGCCGCGTCCAGCCGGCCCGCACCGCTTCTCCGAACTCACGCTCACCGGCCTGCTCGGCGGCGGCCACGGCGAGGTACATCTGCATCTGCATCATGAGCTGCTCGGGCTGCTCCGCGATGACCCTGCTGTACGCGTTCCCCATGGCCACCTGGGCCTCTTCGCCTTCGAGGCCCTCGGAGGCCTCCTCGAAGGTGCGGATCGTGTCCTCCACGCAGCGCTCGGCGGCCGCCAGGAAGATCGCCTTCTTGGTGGGGAAGAGCCGGAAGAGATACGGCTGCGAGACGCCGACCCGCTTGGCGATCGCCTCGGTCGACGTGCCGTAGTAGCCACCGCGGGCGAACTCGCTCGTCGCCGCACGGATGACGCTCTCGCGCCTCTCCTCCGCACTCATCCTGACCATGAGAGAAAGTTAGTACTCAATCACTAACTTGGTCAAGGGGTGGGGTGGGGGGTGGCTTTTACGAGGGGCCGGAAGGGGACAGTGAGCGCGAGAGGGGTGCGGAAACCGGAACGCCTGGAGCGCGGTGGGCGTTGGGGCGGGCAGGGGGCCTGATACGCGTAAGGAGCGCCCCTCCATTGAGGACGCCCCTTACATCGCACTTCGTCGCCCCCCGTCGCGCCGGTTCCCGCGGAGCTTCGGATGGCGTTCACGTGGGGTCTGTCACTTAGGTCGAGTCACCGCACGGCCTCTGTCACACCCCCGCCGTTCAGGCCAGGCGTACGACCGCCCGTGACATGCCCAGCACCTTCTGGCCGGCGCTCATCGCCACGAGGTCCACGCGGACCGTGTCGTCGTCGAGCTTGGCGGCGACCTTGGCGCTGACCTCGATGGTCGCTCCCTGGTCGTCGTTCGGGACGACGACGGGCTTGGTGAAGCGCACGCCGTACTCGACCACCGCGCCCGGGTCGCCGACCCAGTCGGTGACGACGCGGATGGCCTCGGCCATGGTGAACATGCCGTGCGCGATGACGTCGGGGAGACCGACCTCGACCGCGAACTTCTCGTTCCAGTGGATCGGGTTGAAGTCCCCGGAGGCACCCGCGTACTGCACCAGCGTGGCGCGTGTCACGGGGAAGACCTGGGCCGGCAGCTCGGTGCCGACCTCGACGTCCGCGTAAGAGATCTTCGCCGTCATGTCAGCTTCCCTCCGCCGCGCGGGCGACGAGCTTCGTGAGAGCCGTCACCACGTGCTCGCCCGCCTCGTCGTGGACCTCACCGCGGATGTCCACGATGTCGTTGCCCGCGAGGGACTTGATCGACTCGATGGTCGAGGTGACCGTGAGCCGGTCCCCCGCGCGCACCGGCCGGGTGTAGGCGAACTTCTGGTCGCCGTGCACCACGCGGGTGTAGTCGAGGCCGAGTTGGGGGTCCTGAACGACCTGGCCGGCGGCCTTGAAGGTGATCGCGAAGACGAAGGTCGGCGGGGCGATCACATCGGGATGCCCGAGAGCCTTGGCGGCGTCGGGGTCCGTGTACGCGGGGTTGTCGTCCCCCACGGCCTCCGCGAACTCGCGGATCTTCTCCCGGCCGACCTCATAGGGGTCGGTGGGCGGGTAGGTCCGCCCCACGAAGGACTGGTCGAGCGCCATGGCTCGGCACCTCCTGGTTTTCAGCCGGAACAACAAGTCACGGCCGAGGCCCACGGCAGGACGCTCGCCGGACGAACGCCGAGCGTCCTCTGCGGACACTCGGCGACTGAACGACGAGGGTCCACGGCTGGACGCTCAGCGAATGAACGACGAGATCCACGGCGGGACGCTCGGCGATCCAACGACGCGAGGCCGCCCCCGTTGCTGGGGACGGCCTCGTGTACGAGCCTGAAATTATCGCGTTTCGCGGTGCGCGGTGTGCGCGTTGCAACGCGGGCAGTGCTTCTTCATCTCCAGTCGGTCCGGGTTGTTACGCCGGTTCTTCTTGGTGATGTAGTTCCGCTCCTTGCACTCCACGCAGGCCAGCGTGATCTTCGGGCGGACGTCGGTGGCAGCCACAGGAGTGCTCCTTGACGAACGGATGGGACGATTAACGCATAGAAGAGTAGCCGATCGAAGGACCGACCCCACAATCGGCTACTGTCAGTAGCGGTGACCGGACTTGAACCGGTGACACAGCGATTATGAGCCGCTTGCTCTACCGACTGAGCTACACCGCTGAGATGCGATCGGGCCCCGCCTTGCGACGGGAACCTCACACACCAGAGCCCCAATACGGAATCGAACCGTAGACCTTCTCCTTACCATGGAGACGCTCTGCCGACTGAGCTATTGGGGCGAGCGATGAAGACATTACACGGTCGGCCGCCGATCGCCCAAATCCGTTTCGCGGCACCTGCCCCGGGCTGTCTCCCACCCGCCCCTCGGGTCGTCCCGCACCCACTCCGCCGTCCGTTTTCCACCCTTCCGCGGGCCTTGCCGCGGAAGGGAACCGTGGCCCACGCGCGAGCCCTGGAACTCCGGGAGCCATGCCCTCCCGGGCGCCCTGAGGCTGCCGGGAACCGTGCCCTTCGCGTGGGCACCGCAGCGATCGGAACCGACCCCTCTGGCGTGGGCCCTCGGCTACCGAAACCGTGCCCTCTCGCGTCGCCCCCGCGGCTACCGAAACATGCCCTCTCGCGTGGGCCCTGCGGCGGACGCGAACCACGCCTCCGACGACTCCTCGTACCCGCGATACGGAAGTGATCGCTGATGTGCGTGAGGTCACCGGGACCGCTGGTTCCACGTGAAGCGATGAGGCCGGCACGGACTCCGGGCCGTCGCGAACCGTGCGCGCGTCGCCGCCGTCACCGGGTTCGCCCAGCCCACCGCCTCGCTCCCGCCCGAGCGCCGGCGTCCGCGTCAACCTGGCGACCACACCGGTACGACTATTGCGCTCCTCCCGGATACGGGCGCGTCGCGACCCTAGGCTCGACTCACTCTGCGTGATCTTGCGTCCCTGCCGCGCAGACGTCACCGACCCCAGGAGCGCGATGCCCGACAGCCAGCCGCAGCCGCCCCACTCCTCGTCCTCCTCGGGGCACGCCGACGCCTCCGCCCTCCTGCTGTGCGGAGCACGGCTCACCGACGGCCGGACCGTGGACGTGCGGCTGGGCGGCGGACGCATCGAGGCCGTCGGCACCGCGGGGAGCCTCGCTCCGAGCGGAAACGCTGCCCACGGCACGCGCGTGGACCTCGACGGCTACCTGCTCCTGCCTGCCCCGGCCGAGGCGCACGCCCACGGGGACACGGCGTTCACGGCCGACGGGTACGGCCCGGTCTCGTACGACTGCGAGGAGGTCCAGCGCCGGGCCACCGAGGCGGCGCTGCTCCAACTCGGGCACGGGGCCACGGCGTTGCGCGCGCACGTGCACGTAGGCGACGTCCAGGGGCTGGGCGCGCTGACGGCCGTGCTCCAGGCCCGCCGGGCGCTGCGCGGTCTCACCGAGCTGTCGACGGTGGCGATGCCGCGGCTGCTGACCGGGGTGGCCGGGGCGGACGGGCTCGCGATGCTGCGGGACGCGGTGAAGATGGGCGCCTCCGTGGTGGGCGGCTGCCCGGACGCCGACCCGGACCCGACGGGCTACGTCGAGGCCGTACTGGAGATCGCCTCCGAGCACGGCTGCCCCGTCGATCTGCACACGGACGGCGCCGACCCGGCCCGCCTCGCCCGGCTGGCGGCGATGGCGGGGGGGCTGCGCCCGGGAGTGACGCTCGGCCCGTGCGGCGGACTCGGGCGGCTGCCGTCCGACGTGGCGATCCGCGCCGCGGACCAGCTCGCGGCGGCGGGGATCACGGTGGTGTGCCTCCCGCAGGGCGGCTGCGGCAGCGTCGACCGCCAGGGGACGGCTCCGGTACGGCTGTTGCGGGCGGCCGGCGTACGGGTCGCGGCGGGCAGCGGCGCCCTGCGCGACGTCTCGAACCCGGTGGGCCGAGGGGACCCGTTGGAGGCGGCGTACCTGCTCGCCTCGCGCGACGGGCTGCGGCCCGAGGACGCCTACGACACGGTCAGTTCGGCCGCCCGGGCCGCCCTCGGCCTGCCCGAGGTGCGGGTGGAGGCCGGTTTCCCGGCGGAACTGCTCGCGGTACGCGGCGACGGCCTCGCGGGCGCGCTGTCGCTGGCGTACAGCCGGATCGTCGTACACGGGGGGCGCGTTGTCGCACGGACGAGCGCGGTGCGGGAGTACTGCAGTTCGGGTGCGGCGGGCTTGGATCTGCCCCGGCAGGGGCGGGGCCTGCCGTCCTGAACGACGGGACACCTGCCGTCTTGAGCGGCGGGAGGGGTGCGGCGGGAGAGCTTCCGTAGGGCACGTGGGTGACCGTGACCCGGGGCCCGTGACTCGTGGCCGGGGCCCGTGACTCGTGGCCGGGGCCGTGATTGGTGGCCCATGGCATGCCGTCTGGCTGGGTCCGCGGCCTGTGGCGCGCGACAGGTGGTCCAGTCGGCGCTCCGTGAGCTACGGCGTGCCCTCCCAGCGCCTCGGACACCTCGGACTCCCGGTGTCCGAGGCGGGGTCCGGGTGTCCGAGGCGGTGTCCGTCGGCAGCGGTCAGAGCATGCCGCCGCCCAACATGGCTCCGGTCAGCGGGTTGCCGAGCCCCGGCGCGTCGCCGACGGGGAACTCCGTGGCGCCCGAAGGAGCCTTGACCTCGCCCGCCTCGGCGAACTTGAGGACCAGGGGCACCTTGGCGCCCTTGGGGTGCTCGGCGAGGACGGCCAGGTCGACCTTCACCTGCTCGAGGTCGCCGTTCCTGATCTTGAAGTCGACAGCGACCTTCTTGTCCGGAGCGTCCTTGAGGTCGCGGGACGTGGGCAGTTCGGCGCCCGGCGGGAGGTCGCCCTCCAGCGGACGGAGCCGGTCGAACAGCTCGGTGAGCACGTCGCGGAGGTTGGCCTTGGCGACGACGTGCTCGGCCCCGTCGCTGCCGCTCCCGTCACGGAAGGTGACCTCGTCCGCGAGGACACCGCGTACGGCCTTCATGATCTTCCGCTGCGTCCTGGCGTCGATGTCGTCGCCGCCGGAGCCCTTCGCGCCCTTCCCGGACGCCTCCAGTTCGCGGGTGTCCATCTTGGCCCACCCGCCGTCGAGCACCTTCTGGAACCGCTTGTCCTCCTGCGGGAGTTCGTCCGTGGACGGGAGGGGGAAGCCCATGGCCTCGCCGACCGCCTTCATGTCGGCGCGGTAGTACATGAAGTCGCCGACGACCCGGTACTCGACCAGGACACCCTTGGAGCCGGCGACCTTCACGCTCGTACCGACGAGGTCCTTCTCGCCCGAATCCGCCAGCTTCTTGCGGGACTTGACCGAGATGTCGACGTGCAGTCCGGCGATGAAGTCGGCGAACTCGTCCGGCATCTCGTCGGCGTCGTCCGAGAGCGAGGCCAGCGCCTCGGGGGTCGCGTCCAGGCTCAACTCGATGCCGAGCGACTTCTGTTCGCCGAGCCGGTCGACGGCGTGGTCGACCTTCTGTCCGGCGGTGAGGTTCTCGACCGTGCCGCAGGCGGCCGCCGTGGCGAACAGGACGGCGGCACAGCCGGCCACGGTGACGGTCTTGCGTATGGCGGTGATGGCGGTCTCCTTACGAGGCCGTACGGCTCCGCGCGGCCCCCGTGGCTCGTACGGCGTACGACGACCTCTGAATTCACAGTGATCACTGGTACGACCCACGAGTCGTCCACAGGGTTGTGCGGCGAATGCGCCCACCCGGGCGTACGGTCGGAATCATGCGCATTGTCATTGCTGGAGGTCATGGTCAGATCGCGCTGCGGCTGGAGCGTCTGCTCGCCGCGCGCGGGGACGAGGCGGCGGGCATCATCCGCCGCGCGGAACAGGGCGACGAGCTGCGAGAGGCCGGCGCCGAGCCGATCGTGTGCGATCTGGAGTCCGCCTCGGTCGAGGAGGTCGCCGGGCATCTGCGGGGCGCCGACGCGGCCGTCTTCGCGGCGGGAGCCGGTCCGGGCAGCACCGTGGCCCGCAAGGACACGGTGGACCGGGCCGCGGCGGTCCTGTTCGCGGACGCGGCGGAGCTGGCGGGGGTACGGCGGTACGTCGTCGTCTCCTCCATGGGCGCCGATCCCGCGCACCAGGGCAACGAGGTCTTCGACGCGTATCTGCGCGCCAAGGGCGAGGCGGACGAGTACGTACGGAACCGGGAGGCGCTGGACTGGACGATCCTGCGGCCCGGCGCCCTGACGAACGACGCCGGCACGGGCCTCGTCCGTCTGGAGGCCTCCACCGGCCGGGGCTCGGTCCCCCGCGACGACGTCGCGGCGGTGCTCGCGGAGCTGGTGGACACCCCGGCGACGGCGGGCCTCACCCTGGAACTGATCAGCGGTTCCGCACCGATCTCGGTGGCCGTGAAGTCGGTGGCGGGGAACTAGGGGCGCACAGCGCATGGCCCTCGGCGGCGCGGCCCGGCGGGCTTCCGCCCACGGGTCGGTGGCGCCCGAGGGCGGGTCCTAGAAGAGCGGCAGCTGGCCGGGGAAGTCGGGCACCACATACCCGTCCAGCGCCGGCTGGGCCGCTCCGAGCTCGGCCTGGCGACGCGACCCGGGACACGACACGAGGTCACCGCTACCCCGGGCCCCGGCCGGGTCGTGGCGCGCGAACCGTCCCGCGACGACGGCGATCTCGCGACGGCACTCGGGGCACTTCCTGCGACGGGACGACATGGGATCAAGTGTGCCCGGCGCCGGGTGAAACGGGGTGACGGCACTCGTCGTGCGCAGCGGCGCACCGGCGGGGCGCCGTCGTGTCCCGCAACGCTCACTTCGACGGATCGCAGGTCGCGTCGATCGCGGAGCGCTACCCTGTGCATACCGAAGGTGGGGGGCGCCTTCAGGCACGGCGCGCCTTCCGAGGGCCGAGGGGGGCCGGTGTGAACACCATCGACGTCGGGCGGGTACGCCGTCGCGTGGAAGCCGTCGAGGACTGGTTCCTGGCCGAAGATCAATGGCCGGTGGTCAGTTCGGCACTCACGGAGCTGGAATCGGCTCTCGTACGGCGCGACGACACAGCGGTCCGCGCCGTCTTCGACACGCTGCAGTCACTGGAGGAAGGCGCGCGGCGCGCAAATGCCCTGCCCGGTCCGGCGAAGACCCCCATCCCGCCGCATCAGCGGGAACAGCTGAACTACCTGGTCCGTCGCCTCACACTCGATTTGGGACAGCCGCCGCCGGCATCGGACGGCACCGAGGGACGACAGCCGCGACACAGCGGCTGACCACGGCATCCGTCCGGCTCTCCGCACCGGGAAGCGAGTCACCGGCAATGCGCCCCTTCATCAGACCGGCCCTGCTCGTGACGTGTTTCGCGCCGCGCGCCAAGGATGCCGGTGAACCGAACCATCCGTATCTGCAGGCCCTGTGGTCGGCGTGCCGCGCTCTTGGGATGACCTCACCGGTCGTCGGCGCTCCGGCACCCGTGGAGGTCCTGCCGCCCGGTCTCGACCATGGCCAGGAATTCACGTCGCTGGGTATCGCCGCCCGAGCGAGTACGAGCGGGCTCTACTCCGCGTTCGCCTTCACGGAGCACGACGTGACCGGTCTCGTCGCACTGCTCGCGCCGAACGAGACCGAAACCGGGCTGGAGGGCTGGAATCCACTGCTCCGGGAATGGACGGACGCGCTCACGGCCGCGGGACCGGTGCCTTCCTCGGAAGGGATCCTGCACGAGTTCCGCATCTTCGAGGCGCTGTACGGGGGTCGCGGCGCGAGAGGCAGACGTGCCGACCCCGAGCACATCCGCAGGAACGCGCCGTCGGGCGGGGACGGTACGTGGTGGCAGGGGTTCGACGAGACGGACGAAGGCTTCCGCATATGGAACGCCGACGGGTACGACTCCCCGGCCCCGCTCTCGGACCTCTACGTCCTGGCACCGGTCCGGCATGAGAACACACTGGACGCCTGGGCCTGGGCGCTGCCCGGTCAGCAGGGCCTCAGGCCGCTGACGCGCTACCTCATGCACGCGGCGAAGGTGCGCTACGAGGAACGGCTGTACGCGTCCTCCGAGAACGTGCACACGCGCGTGGACCGCAGCGACGCAGAGACGGAAGCCCTGCTCCAGGTCCTCGCACCGACATCGACGGACCGCCCGGTGTCACTGGACCGCATCCGCAGCGCGGCGGCGCTGCTCGACCGCGGTCAGTTCGGTCCCCAAGGACTCCTGTGGACGATCACGCGACAGCGCCAACTGATACGTACCGTCTCGATCGCCGTCGACAACCTGCGCATCCACACGCCGAGCGTCCGGCGGCATGGTCCGGACGTCACGTGGCCGGAGGCCGAACTCGCCGTCGCGCAGCGGGTGATCAAACAGGTGGAGAGCGATCAGGTCCAGCTGGAAGCCTGTCGCGAACGCGCCGACGCGGCTCGCACCGTGGCCTCCGGGATCACCGAACGGGCGCTCAACGAGCACCGGGTCTGGTTGACGCTCGTCCAGACCTCCGTTCTGGGTGCGGTGCTCACGGCGCTGACCGTCGTCCAGGCCTTCCAGTACGAACCCCCGCTCCCCCGGCATCTGCAGTCTCCGGTGATTCTGCTGCTGGCATCACTCGCACTCGCCCTGCCACTGCTGGTGCTGCGCTCCGCCAGAGCGGCGGTGTCCACGCCGTACCGGTGGCTGGATGCGAGCGCCGTGGTCCTGCTGGGTGTCGCAGCGGGCTGGACGGCGGTCGTGGCGTGGGGCGTGCACTACGGGCACGCCCCCGTTCCCGCCGCCATCACCGTGCCGTGCAGCGGAGCGGGCGGACTGCTCGCCTACGGCGCGTACTACTACTGGGACCGGCGCAGGTCCCGGCCCGACTGACCTTCCGAACCGAGTCCGGCGGGTGGGACTCGCGAGCGGCGTGATTGCGGACTTCCCTGACCATCTCGGGCGACTGGAACGAGGTTCCCCATGGGCCGGAACGATGACGCACGTCAAGAGCCGGAGGAACCTCAGGACCCGGATGAAGTCCAGGAGCCGGGCATGCCCGAGGATTCGGACGTATCCGAGGTGCCTGAGACGCCGCGGGCACGTCCGGAGCCGGACCCCGGCTCGGCCATCAGCGACTTCGTCGCGGCGCTGGACGTGGAGGACCTCATCATGAGGTTCGACGTCGACTTCGACGTACCGATGCAGCAGTCCCGCGCGATCGGCATGCTGCGACTGGCCGAGGCGGACGAGCCGAGCGCCCAGGACGACATCCGCCGCACGGCCCGCCGCGTCGGTGTGCACTGGTGTGAGACGGTCCGGGCCGACGTGGCCTACGAACTGCTCACCGGACTGCGGCAGATCGAGGCCTCCCGGTCCGACGCCGAGTATCTGCACGCACGGCTGACGCGTGGCGAGCTGGACCCCACGGACGTCTTCAGCCGCTACGTGATCGCTCGGTGGTTCGACGGGGCGGGCCGGATCCAGTACCGGCTGGGCAGTTTCACCACGGCGCGGCTCTCCTTCGAGACCGCCGCCGCCGTGGCGGAGGCGTCCGAGCTGTGGTGGGTCCTGCCCGACCTGCGGAGCAACTACGCCCGTGCCCGCTACGAGGAACAGAACCAGACGGCACGCGCGGGGGACGGCAGCACGGAGGCGCCCTCCTTCATCACCGTGTTGAGCGAGCTGTGCGACGCGATCGCCGATGCCGGCCGCGCGCACGGGGTGGACATGGAAGGGCAGCCGTCCCCGGAACTCCCCCGCGAGCACAGGGAGTTCCTGCGGGGATACTCCAACGCCCTGCACAACCTGGCGACCGCGCTCGGTCAGTCCGGTGACAGCGCGCGTTCACTGGAGGTCACCGCGCGGTCCCTGGCCATCTCGGAGGGACTGCGGGACGAGTACCGGATCGCCCAGTCGGTCACCAACCAGGGCCTGCGGGACAGGGAACGGTCCGCGGAGCATTTCACCAGGCTGCACGGCATGGGGTGGCGTCGGGGCCGGCTCATCGCCCGACAGAACCTCGCCATCAACACCGGAGGACTGGAGGGTCTGAGGGAGCTGGGCCAACTCCTGGACGAGCTCGGCCAGGACGCGCCCGGAGCGGGCCGCCAGATCGGCATGGACGTGGACTTCCACGCGTACACCGTGCAGGGATACCGGCGGGTGGCCGAAACCCTTCCTGAGGAGAACCGCCCGGACGACCTGCTCTCCCGCCGGCTCGACATGGCGAAGTCGGTCCGTGCGGCCATCGCCCTCCCCCTCTACAAACGCGCCTACGCCCGCCACGTACGGCCGGCGTACATGCAGGCGATCGCCCACCACGTCCGCTGCGGGGACGGCTCGCGGGAGAACGTGGAGAAGGTGGTGTCCCTGATCGAGGAATCGTCCGGTCGTGAGCTGCTGGATCTGCTTGCCTCCTCCCGCCCCCAGACCCTCGGCCCTCCGGCGCGAACCCTGACGCTGTCCAGCCCGCCCGGCCCGGCGGGCAGCGACGAGAAGCGCAGGGGGGCACCGCAACCCGTCACCGGCGAGGAGGAAGAGGCTTTGCGGGAGCTGGTCGCCGAGCGGGAGCGCGCCTACGAGGACCGGTTCCTGCACAATCCGCTCACCTCCGCGACCCACGACGAGGACATCGCCCACCGTCTCGCCCAGTACACGCTCAACCACCCGGGCTCCTGTGTGATCCGCTACTTCCGCTTCGCCGCTTCTGACGGCGTCAAAGGCACCGGAGGCGAGGCCGTACCCGACTCCCTCGGCATGGTGGTCTGCAGGGAAGGGCAGTTGACGATGCTGCCCTCGGTCCCGTACGACCACGTTGTCGAACTGGCCCGCCAGGTGTCGTCCGACCGCCAGGACAAGGCACCCACCGAACGGACCTGTCGGCGCGTCTGGGATCTGCTCATCGCTCCTGCGTGGGATTCGGTCTGCCGGGGTGGCATGCCCACCCATCTGACGCTGATCCCGACCGACGACGTCTTCGCTGTCCCGCTGCACGTCGCCCTGGCACCCGACGATCCACGCCCCCTCGCCGCGCGCGTTCCGTTGTCCCACTCGGTGAGCGTGGCCGCGTTCGTGACCCATGGCCGGCACCTGCTCAAACGGCAACTCGTCGAAGCGAACGACGACTTGGCGGCCCTGCTCGTGACAGACGCCGCGGCCACGGGCGGTGAGGTCGTCAAAACGGGCTGGCCGCCCGAGCACATCGCCGTCGCGGGACGGGTTCCGGCGCAACTGACCGGTCTCGTCCGGAAGCTGCCCGGGGACTGGGACGGCATCGCGGAGCTGACCGCGTCCAAACCGGAGTTCTTCGTGTACGCCGGTCACGGCCGTTTCGTCGACACCTCCGAGGACTACGGCCCCCTCCTGCACCTGGGCGACGGCGACTGGGTCACCCAGTTCGACCTCGCGCTACGTCTCAGTCTTCCTCGGAACAAGGTGGCGATTCTGGGGGCCTGCCTGGCAGGTCAGGGTATGCGGTCGGAAGGTGGCGACGTGCTCGGGTTCATGCGGTCACTGATCATCAGCGGTGCCGGTGCCATCGGCGTCCCTCTGTGGAAGGTTCTGGATTCGGCGATGGTGGCCACGGTTCGGTCCGTACTGCGGCAGAGCAGGGAGGCGGTCGGGCCCTCGGGGCCGGGAATCTTCGACGTGGTCGAGGCCCTGCACGGCCACTACCGGCAGGTCGCGGAGGACTACGACGGCGCAGCCGGACGTATCGAGGCGATGCCGCTCGCCCTGTATCTATGATCGGGATCACCGAGGTCGCGGCGGACGAGGGGCAGATATGAACCGCAGTGACAGCCACGAAGCGCACGACGGGGCCGACAGCGAGGGAACGGCGAGCAGAGCACGCAGGAGCGCCCGGCTCGCCGCGTACGACGAGCTCCGCGAGCGGCACCCGGACATGTTCGTCAACCCGCCGGGCGGAACGATCGACATCCTCCTCGACCCCTCGGATCAGGAACGAGTGGCACGTGAGACGTCGGAGCTCGCTGTCGCTCTCGGGTTTCCGGAGGAGTCCGGAGACATCGGCATCGTCTACCGCGACCCCTACGTCAGGGTGCTCCGCGACGCCGTGCGGTTTCCCTCCGGTCGCACCGGCACCTACATCCGTATCGTCCCCGAGAGCGGAGCACCGGGTGCTGCGGTGCTGCCGGTGCTCAGCGACGGGCGGCTCGTCCTGCTCCACCACTTCCGTCACGCGGCGCGCGGCTGGCACTGGGAGATCCCGCGCGGCTTCGGAGCTCCCGGGGAGGACGGTTCGGAAGCCGCCCGCCGGGAACTGCGGGAGGAACTGGGGTGTGACGCCGTGGACCTGACCTACCTGGGCCCGATGTCCTCGGACACGGGCCTGCAAGCCGGACACGACGAGCTGTATCTCGGCCGCGTCGACACGGCGGTCTTCCAGGACACCCCGAGCGCGGATGCCCGGGAAGAGGGCATCGGGAGCATCCGTCCCGTCTCCCTGGAGGAGTTCGAGAACATGCTCCTCGGCGGCCAGATCTCGGACGCGTACACCTTGGCCGCGTACGGCCTGGCACGGGCCCGCGACCTGCTGCGCCCCACGGACTGACGAGCCGCCGGCCTCTGCCGGTGGTCGGCACCGAGGGCGGAGGTGACGGACGTAGTGCCTATGCAAGCCGCGCGGGAACCCAACGTTCTGCGAGTCATCCGGGAAGTCACCGTGCGAATCGCGCGCCCGCTTCTCGGGACAACCTCGTCGGACACGGAACGGGAAGTGAGGAGTCAGGCATCGCAAGAGCACGACCAAGGGCCCGTGACCTTGTCCTTTGGACAGGTCACGGGCCCTTGGTTCCCGTGTGGCGGCGCCAGGATTCGAACCTGGGAAGGCTGAGCCGGCAGATTTACAGCGGGCTGGCTCGACCGGTTCCGACTAGGCCCTTAAGCCCTTTCAGCCCCGTTCGGGGGACGCCTGGGGGAATCTGCTTGACTGCGGTAGTCGTGTCACTGGTCGGAGTCACAATCCGGGGGTGTGAGGGGATCGCGGCGTAGGCGGCGCAGGGCCCAAGCGATGCCAGCGATGACCAGGGCCGCCGCCAGTGCACCAAGGAACTCAGGCACTGTGGCCAGCAGGAGAGCTTCCACAGTCTCCCGTAGCCCGGACGGGGCCGAAGCCTCTGTCGACAGGGCGGCGTCAGAAGGGGTGGGGACGTGCACGATCGCGGTCTCCTTCAAGACATCCCCGACTTCCTCTAGTACGGGGCAGTTGAGGTGACAATGGACCGTCAGGACTCGGCCCCCAAGCGTTCATGGGACCGGCAGGGACCAGTTGGGACGCTCAGTAACAACACCGCAGGCCCCGCCGGAGTCCGCTCGTGGTGCTGACACTGCAACTGGGACACGGTGATCGTCTCGGGGACAGGGTTCCCAAGGGAGGTGTGGATGCGAGCCACGCACGACCAGAACGGTTTCGGGAACGATCCGCGGCAGGATTTCGCGGACTTCCTTCGCCGCCAGGCCCGGCAAGCTGGCCTGGGCGCCCGGGAGATCTCCGAGCGGTTCGCGCACGCACAAAAGCAAGAAGAGGCGGCGGAACGCACAGCAGGCCGCGGACCGCAGCATCCCGTCAGCGCGATGGCCTACTCCAAGTCGCACATCGACCGACTGTTCAAGGCCCAGGCCCACCCCACCCCGCCCTGGCCGTTCACCCTCCAGTTCCTGAAGATCACAAGCCGAGCCGCCGGCCTGACCACCGAGGAGCACAAAGAGCGCTGCGCTGAAGCCCACACCCTGCTTCAGGCCATCGCGGACACATCCACGGCTCAGCCCGAGCCCGGGCGCACATCCGTCCCCCGCCCAGACCCGGACTCGTACGGCCCTCGTGGAGCGACTGTCGCCGCTCTGCGTCTCGAAGTGGACCTCGAACGCGCCCGTCACACCGAAACTCGCCTCCGCTACGCCCTAAGAGACGCTCAGTTCCTCATGACGACCCTGTGGCGCATCATCAGTGCGCTGCGGGACATCATCTCGGGCCACGACGCCCTCCAGGCCCGCACCCACCACCACGGCCACGCTGGCCACGCAGAAACCATCCGGTTGCGTAACGAAACTGGGCAGGCACTTGCCCATAAACACACCGCTCACGAAATAGCCGACCGCACCACTGCACGGATCCGCATACTCGAATCATTGTGGGAACAGGCGCGCGCCGAAGTGCAGCGCCTGGCCCTGCACCCTGACGCCGCCGATCTCCCGCCCCTTCACTCCGACCCCGCACTGACCACGCAGCCGCTCCTCCCCCACGATCTCCTAGCCCAGCCGGCCCTTGAAGACATCGCCGCCGCATTAAGCAAGGCTCAAGCCCTCGACACCCAGGAAGAACATGCGGCACAAGACCTGCAGCACACCCTCATCCCCACCGGCTCCCTCCAACCGAGGGACGAAGTCGCCATCCTCCTAGCCGCGACCCGGCTCACCGATGCCCCCAACCGGCGCACCGCCCTTGCAGCCCTCCTCAACAATTGGCCCCGGCACCCCGGTACCCGTGAGGCTCTTATCCACCTAATCCGCGACGACGAAGCAGACATCCGGAAGGCCGCCGCACAAGAGCTGGCAACGGGGTGGCCAGGCGACACAACCGTCCGCGACACGCTCCTCCACCTCACCCGCGACGACGACTGGGAGATCCGGTTAGCTGCCACCGCAGGACTGGCAACGGGGTGGCCAGGCGACACAACCGTCCGCGACACACTCCTTCACCTCACCGGCGACGACGACGAAGAGGTCAGAGAGGCCGCCGCACGAGGCTTGGCAGGAGGATGGCCAGGCGACACCAACGTCCACGACGTGCTCCTCCACCTCACCGACGACACCGACCAATATGTCCGTGGGACTGCTGCAGAAGGGCTGGCAACGGGATGGCCGGGCGACACCGCCATCCACAAGCTGCTACTCCGCCTCTCTCGCGACAGCGCCCAATATGTCCGAGTTGCTACAGCGCAAGGACTGGCAACAGCGTGGCCGGGCGACACCGCCGCCCGTGACGCACTCCTCCGCCTCTCCTGCGACTCCTCGTCGGACGTCCGTGGGACTGCTGCGGAAGGGCTGGCAAAGGGGTGGCCCCAAGACGCCACCGTCCGCGACGCGTTCCTCCACCTCGTCCGCGACGGCGCCGGATATGCGCAAATTGTTGCCGCGCAAGGACTGGCCGCAGGGTGGCCAGGGGACACCGCCGTGCGTGACGCACTCCTCCACCTCACCCGCGACAACAACTGGAAGGTTCGGAAGGCTGCCGCAAAAGGGCTGGCAAAGGGGTGGCCCCAAGACGCCACCGTCCGCGACGCACCCCACCTCACCCGCGACATCTCGTCCTGACGCCCCGGCCCACTCCTCCGTGCACCGGCAGAGGCGTCGAACTTGACGAGTGGCCGTGGTCTGTTGAACTTGCGCATCGGAGTGGAAAAATCAAGGGATGGGCGTCGAATCCTGCTTTGGTCGAGCCCGCAGTCTCACTGCGGGCCACTTCCACCGTCGGCGACCTGGGGCTTTCCGTGTGTCAGTCGCTGCTGGGGGAGACCTGCGGGCCCAGAGCCGAGCAACGTGAAACCGGGCCCGAAGCGGTGCACCCAAAGGCTTTCGCGGCCATCAGGTAGGTCGGGTGCTGGAACGGGGGGCACCTGCTTTTCCCCGTAAGCACGGGCCCAGAACTGGCCGTCCAGGGAGAACTTCGGTCGGTCATCGTCAGATGAAACAGGAACGAGGCTGGTGGAGATCCACTCACCCTTGGTCGGTTCCGGCAACCCGAGCGCGCGGGCGGCGTGTGGGTGTGATCCTTGGTGGCCCAGAACGACAATGCCCTCCGGGCGCAGCTTTATCCGGGCGTCGCGGGCACGCTTCGGCGCGTCGTCCTGCTGGCCGACGGTCAACACGGCCTGACGGCCAATCAGCCGGTCTTGCACATCGCGGAACAACTGGTTCACACGCTGCTGCCCCGACGAGGATCGGCGGCCCGGCAGTCGGGCAGTGAGAATCCGCTCGCGTGTTGCGGGATCCAGGTGGCGGAGCAGGTTCGTCGGCAAATCCCTCTGTAGCCCACCCCAGAGCCAGTAGACCTCGGACTTGGCGCTGTCAGAGAGCTTGCGCTTGTTGTCTCGGTTGTAGGCGCGGACGAGGTCACCGTTTGCACCCGGCGCTCTCTTCCAACGCAGGCGCTCGTCGGTGATCCGCACTATGCCAGCGGCCCACCGGCTCGTGTCGTCGTCAATCCAGGTGACGACTGCAGCATGGTCGGCACGGCCACTCCGCTCGCCGTGGTCGGCGCACAGATACATCTCCATCGGGATCTCCCAACCGCCGAGATCCTTCGAGAACTTGCAGTCGATGTCGACGCCGGCGATGGACCAGTCGAGGTCTGCGCCGTTTTCGATGGCGAACTCCTTGGTGAGGTTCACCTCGACGGCCGTGCCGAGATATGTCTTCTCGGTTTTCGTCAGGTGCTGGTACGCCCAGCGCCCCGTCCGCTGGCCATCGAGCAACTCGTCGAGGGAGTCGCGGAGCGCCCATCGGAAGCGCTCCCGCGCCTCCGGTTGGCTGTAGAACCACTCCACGAACGGTGCGAGATCATCGGGGACGGGTTGCCTAAGATCGGACCCGATCCGCCACTCACGCGGCACCCTGCTCATGGGCTCGGTAGGGAGATCCCAAGTGCGGTACGAATTGCGGCGCGAGTGCCTCGCCGCCAACGCACGCGAATCCTGCATGCCAACCTGAGCAGCGTCCTCAGGCAACCACAGACCCTCTTGTATCGTCACGTGTTGAAGTCTGACAGCAGGCACTCAGCCGGTTTCGACGAACCCTCCTCCACGGGTTTCGAGGAGGACACACAAGCGTCAGGCCCGGACGAGCACCTCGTCGTCAGCCGCAGACGGGGCCTGCACCGGCAGTCGGTGCCACCAATCAAGCTTCGCCAGCAGGTCCTCACTCGGAGCAGACCAGCCGAAGGCGGCACTCAGTACATGCATCGCCAGGCGTGGCGGAACGGCGTTCCCGATCTGTTGCCCGATGTCGCGACCGGACCATGGGTAGTCGGCAGGAAAGGTCTGCAGACGTCCCGCTTCGGAATGATTGAACCGCTCTAGTTCAACCCCGTCGAGGGAGACGACACGATTTCGGCGGATCTTGCCCGTCACGGTGGCAGAGGGCTGGGACGAGGTCCTGCGCCCACGCAGCTTCGGGTCGCCACCCGTTCCGTAGTTCGAGATGACTTCGAAGGGCGTTCCTCGCTCGATCACGTCGCCCATGGTGCGCCACGGCTCCTTCGACGCATCACCAGCATCACGCGGAACCCCCTTGCGGTAGGTCCTATGAGTAGAGGCAGGCAGCTTCACGTCGTGCTCCCCCCGGCGCGCGACCAGTACGGCCCGCTTCCGCGTCTGCGGCACGCCGTAGGCCTCCGTGAGTAGAAGTCCGAAGTCAACCGAGTAGCCCTCGTTCTGGAGGGCTCGGGCGTACGCCTCCCACACCGGGAGCACCGCAGGCACCTGCTCCAGGACGATTGCCTCGTAGGGCTTCTTCTGTACGTCGATGGCTTCCAAGATCCATCGGAGGGGTTCCAGTACGAGGCCGGTCCGCTCGTCATCCAGGTTCGCGAGATCGCTAACGATCTGCTCGCGGTCGACCCGAGCAGTCATGCGGTCGACGAATTTGAGCACGTCATCCAGGGCCTTACGGCCCGCGCCGCTGCCTGCGACCGTAAAGGTCTGGCACGGCGGCCCGCCGGCCAGCACGTCTGCCTCCGGAAAATCGGCCGGACCGTACCGCCGCACGTCGCCCTGGACTGTGCCCAGGCCAGCAGCGCGACGGGTCTCGCAGGCGTCGGCATCCCATTCAACGCCGACAGTGGGCACTCCCAATTTCTCCGCAGCCACGTCCACGCCACCAGGTCCGGCGAACAAGTCGACGATCTTGACTGGCTGCACGCGATCTCCAGAGCCTCAGGGTGGCGGTCGAATGGCCGCACTTTGCGGTACGGCGCTGATCGAGCGTACCTGTGACCACTGACAACCAAGTGCTGCGCGGCTCTCCCGCGTTCTT
Source organism: Streptomyces sp. NPDC028308 (assembly GCF_055565855.1). Lineage (NCBI taxonomy): Bacteria > Bacillati > Actinomycetota > Actinomycetes > Kitasatosporales > Streptomycetaceae > Streptomyces > Streptomyces sp. NPDC028308. The sequence continues at coordinate 184,412 of NZ_JBVHTO010000009.1, read as the reverse complement.
ACGGGATCACGGACTCGCTCGGCTCGGCGCTTCGAGACCCGCCCGCGAGAACGTTCATGGCGCTCTGGACGCTCTGGCTCACTTCCCCGTCACCCACTGCGGTGCGATACGCGTAAGAGATCACCGTCAAGTCCTCGTCCTCGATCTCCCAAGGCGACGTGCAGTGAAGCACTCCGCCTGAGGCGACCGGTTCTGCCGCGGTACGATCGAGGACGATGGAGTGGACGACGACCAACGCATTTGCCGGGTAGTACCGCCTCTGTTTCTCCACCTCGGCCCTGGTCAGGATGACATCGTGGCCGGCCGAGGTCGTCCCCTTGACCTCCACGCGCAAAACCTCCGCGCCCCGCTTCAACTCAAGGTCGAAGGACTCCCGATTGCCGACGTCCTTAACGTTCCAGCCCTGCGCCTCGAAGTATGCCGTCGCCGCAGCCACGCTGTGCCTCTCGATCGCGCTCCGCTCCCCTGCGGTGAGTCGGAAGCCCTGGCCGGACCGCATGGGACGCGCGGCCCTGCGAGTGCGTCGCCCCGCCGCGATGGCAGCAGTGCGCTCGGCTTCCAGCACCTCGGGAGCCGGGTCGCCCGGGATGTGGGGGGCCAAGCGCTCAGCTTCATAGATTGTGCGAAGCAAACCGAGCATGTACCGCAGATCGTCGATCAGAACGGCCTGCGAAGGCAGCGCATCGCGAGAGTACTCGAAGGCGAGTACATTCCCCGGTCCATAGCCGCGGCCAAGCGGACGGGTTGCATCGAGCTGGATCTCATCATGGAGTTCCGGCCGACCAGCTACTTGGTCGGCGAGGATCGGACGGGCCCACCCAACCCGAGCCCTGAGGTCCTCGGCCTTGCGCGCCTTGAAGTCGCCCCCGTTCCACACGGTCGTCCCTTGGTTCAGGGACAGGTAGACGCGGTCACCCCCCGCGCTGAACAGGTAGACCACATACCAACCGGTCGTGGCCCTCGGTGACTGCTCACGACCGAAGACGCGGACCCACGGGATCTCAGTCTTGAGCCCCGTCGCGTCCCGTCCCTCAACACCCAGGTTGTCGTGTGGTGTGCCAAGGGCGTCTGCCAGGGCAGGCCCATGCGCCCGAAGAAACTCGGGGAGCTCTTGCCTGATGACGACGCCCCGCGCCTTCATCTCCTCTGTGTTCGCGGCCGTCCACGATGGCTGAAGCTCAAGAACCTTGCTCAGAAGATCATTCACGCGCCGCAGCGTAGACCTGGCGTCTGACAACGCAGCTCCACCTGCACGGGGCGACTCCGGGGCCGGTCTCCGCCGTGCACTGGTCGCAGCTTGCGCCACTGCGGATCGAACGCCTCGCGCTGTCGACCGCCGCAAACTCACCGCGACGGTTTTCAAGACCAGCCGGTTTCCTGGACCGAAAGGCCTTCTGCCCTGCATTGCAGACCAACAGGACCGCCTAGGCGGCATCAGGTTGGCCAGAGGGTGGCCACGGCCCCGCTTCGGCCGCTGCGGGTGCGGCGCTGCTACGGGTCACTTAAGCGCGATGATGGAGCTGCGCAGACCTACCAGCGGGGTTAGGAGTGGAGACCGTCGCCGTGCGTCGTCGTGCGCCCATGTTGACGTCAAGGATTGATGTCAACGCCCCCTCCTGGTCGAAGCGGCGACGACTCCGGCTGGCTCGGAGCTGCGATGTGGAGAAGCTGGAGGCCATACATTGCGGCATGGAACGCGGCTCCGATCTCGCGTGCCCTAGCCTCGGTCTCGATCGGCCACATGGAGATGTAGTCAACTCCGATGTTGGCCTGCTCCACGGTGCCGTTCCGTACGAGCGCTTCAGCCGCTGCTTGCAGGACGGCCATCGCCTGGTCCGTTGCGTAGGGCTTAGGCGGCGCGGTGGGCTTCCGGTTTGGTGCAGTCGGGAATGAGCGCGGCTTGGAGAGGCATTCCAGGCTTCATGACCACATCGTCGCAGGCGCGCGCCTCGTTGATCAGGCGAATCCCATGACTGTCACGGGCGTGCAGGTCGGCGCCAACCCGCCAGCACGGACAGGGACGAGGTACTGGTGGGCCGACCAGCAAGACGATAGGTTCAGGTCAGATTAGCTCAAGTGTTCGGTTTACTTGGACGCACCACCGCTGGCGCATGGTTCATTTTCGCGCACCACTTACTGGAATGAGGTACAGTCATGCGGCATGAGCGAACAGCAGGATGCGCTTGAGGACCTTGAGTCCAGTGGTGTTCTCGCGACCCTCGCATGGGCTAGCGCGTCGGCTTACCGACGCACCATGGAGGACTACGACCCTGACACGGGTCATGACCAGGGCTGGGTCGGATCTACCGCCCACAAGCTCTTCGTTGACCGACTGCACCGAGCCTTCTCCACTGGGAAGCATGGTGTGGACTCACCCGAATCCGCCTCAGCCGGCCTGGACCTCGTGGCCGCCGGACTGGCCCCGGGCGAGCATCGGAAGATGCCGCTCATCACCCCAGGCACCGTGGTCTGGTCCGACCTCAATCAGTCGCCAGGGTGGCGGTATGGCGATTGGCGGTTCCTGCTCACGTCGTTCGTGTTCGGGGAGAGTAATCGCATCCCGTGGCCACAAAAGAGTCCCACCAAGCAGCACGTTGCGGCTCAGGGGAAACCAGCAGGGTGGCTGGACCCTCACCCCACCCTTTGGGATGACGAGGCCGAGTCGCTCGCCGCCATCCAGGCACTGAGGGAAGAGAACGCGGAGCTCAACGCGACAACGCTCATTGTCGCCCACAGTATTGAACGAGAGCTGAACATCCGAGAACTTTACCTGGGGCGCTCTCGCTTGAATCGTGGGGGCGGAGACGCCTGGTACTGGAAGCATGATCTACTTGCAGCCGAACCGGGTACTCCCACTTCGGTACCGATTCCCGCTTCGCCCGACCCTCGTCCGGGAATGTCCGGCATCCAGGACGCACCCGTTCGCCTTCGCCGTCAGTCGTCGGAAGGGAGCGGAGACCGTCGCCCGGCGTCGGGAGAGAACGACAAGTAATGAAACGAGTGGATAGTCATGGATTCCTCACGCCGCACAGATGTGCAGGTTAGTGACGCCTCTCGCCTCTTTGACGGACGACGTTTGACGCTCGCGCGACAACTGATCGGCCTGAGAAAGAACGCACTCGCAACGAAAATCGACAAAAGCGCCACCGCTATCGCAGCGTATGAAAACAACACGAAGCGCCCCGCGCCAGCCACGGTTGCTCAGCTATGCCTGACGCTTGGAGTGGATCCCGGGTTCTTCCTCCCTGGTCCTCACCAATCCACTGCTAGCGACGCCGTACCCCATTTTCGCTCATTGCGTTCTACGACGCAATTGGCGCGCGACCAAGCCTTCGCGTACGGAGTGATCTCTGGAGATGTGGGCGCTGCCCTGGAACGGCACGTGGAGTTTCCGGAACCCAACCTGCCACGGCTAAGCGTGGACGTGGAAGACGAGTCGAGCACGCTCCCCGAGGAGGCGGCTCGTCTTCTTCGCAAGCACTGGGAAATCGACTCGGGGCCGGTTGGCCACCTTGTGCGCCTGGCAGAGAATCATGGCGTCGTGGTGGTGTTCAGCCCCGCGCAGACTGCCGCAGTTGACGCCTACTCTTTTGATGACGGCTATAGGCCAACGGTGGTATTGAATCCAGCTAAGGAAGATTACTACCGTCAGCGCTTCGACGTAGCTCACGAAATTGGGCACCTCGTAATGCACGTGGATGCCGAACCAGGGAGCAAGGTAGTCGAGAACCAGGCTCACCGATTCGCGGCTGAACTCCTCCTTCCAGAGGATGAAGTGCGCGACCTTTTGCCTAGCAAGGCAGACTGGAGAATCCTCGCAGCACTGAAAGAGACTTACGGGGTAAGCCTTCAAGCACTCCTGTATCGCTCCAGAGCTCTCGGCGTAATGAGTGACGTGACATATCGCAACGCAGTCGCCTATTTGTCATCGAAAGGATGGCGCCGCCGAGAACCAGGGGAGATGCCCGCCGTGGAGCAACCGTCACTCTACCCCAAGGCGGTGGAAATCCTGTCTAGCGTAGGGATGGACGAACTCTCATTGGCAAAAGAATCTCGGGTAACTCCGGGGATCTTTCGAACAGTGACAGCAAGGTCCCCCGTACGCGAAGATCTATTTCTTGAACCTCAGGAAGCGGATAGGCAAGACGGCGTAATTCCCCTATTTGGAGGCAAGCTTGACAAGCCCGGGACATAATTACCGGGTTTGATGGAGTATCGCGCGGGAAACTCGTCAGTTATCGAGATCAGCCGGTTTCCCGCGCGTCCATCCCGCGTAACCTGCGCCTATGACTCCGCATGACGTGCCAGATGCCTTAAGGTGGCCAAAACAGGCATCACAGGGCTCAGGGGCGTGGTCACTTCCGTTCTGCGGTATCCGTCACGAGTCGACTTGTGTACCCGGCGTCGCGCAGGCGCTCGTACGCTGCTGCCACGTCCTCGGGCACGAACTGCTCAATCATGAATCCCTCTCGCGGGTAGATCATGAGCCGCTGCTGCGCGCCAGCCAGCATGTCGATGACCAGGCGCGCGTCTCCGATGGAGTCGACGTAGTCAGCCAGGTGCATAGGGGTTGATGCGCTGACCAATTCGACTTCGGGCCAGAGTTTGCGTGCGGTTGCGTAGGCCCGTCGTTCCTCGTACGGCTTGCTGACCAGCAGGACGGACGACACTGCGACCTGGTGCTCTTCCAGCAGTGCGCGAGAGAAACGGATGTTCTCTCCTGTGTTCCGAGCCCGCGGCTCCACGAGGATGGTGTCGGCTGGCACCCCCAGTTCCATCGCCCGCTGGCGGTAGTGCTCGGCCTCGCCTCGCGGCATGTGGTCACGAGTGGTGCGGCTGGTCGCCCCGGTGAACACGATCAGCGGCATCATGCCCCGGTGGTAGAGATCGGCGGTTGTGTCCGCGACGCCGAGGTCGTGACTGCCGAGTCCGATCCCGACAGAGCATGGGCGCAGGTCGTGCCCCATCTGCTGGAAATCCCAGAGCCGCTGAGCGTCGGCCCATGCCTGTGCTGAGATCACTTGCTCTCGCCCTTCGCTTTCGCTGAGTCCGGGACCTTGAAGTCGTACGTCCAGGCGAAACGTGTCGCCGCGTGAACGCCAATCGCGAACTCCACCACGGTGCCGTCAGCCGTGTACGTCGTCCGGTGCAGCTCCACCACCCATTCGCCCGGGGAGAGTTGTAGGAGCTGGACTTCGTCCGTCGTGGGGATGCGCGCGAACAGCGTCTCCTGCATGTGGTCGATTTCGTATCCGGCGTCGTACAGGACGCGAAAGCCACCGCCCCGGCCGGCGGGGCCAGGCGTCGGGTCGACGATGCGCGTCCCTTCCACATGCTCGGGACGGTAGTAACTCGTCAGCGTGTGCGTCGGCTGCGAGCCCTCCTTAACGACGCGCGCACGTGCGTAGACCGCCGCACCCTCCGGGAGACCGTGCGCCTGAGCGACGGGGGCCGACGCTGGCACACGGCTGACGGTCTGGGTCTGGTCGTTCCGCTTGTACGCACGTCCGGACGCCACGCGGTCCGCTATAAACGCCACCTCATCGCCGTCCCGCCACTTGGCCTTGTCGTATCGCGCGATGCCAAGTCGCTTGAGCGGGGTCCGCTCACGGACGACGGTGCCGTGTCCGCGTGACGACGTGACCAACCCTTCGGCTTCCAACGCTTTGTAGGCCGCATGGACCGTGGACTTTGAACCTTCGCCCGCCTCCACCAGGTCCCTGATCTGCGGCAGCTGGGAACCGGGTGCATACGCGCCGTTCCTGATCTGCTCGGCCAGCCGGTCCGCTAGCTCCCGCCACTTGGGCGCCATGCAGCACTCCTCTCGACATCGACCAGTGAAACACAGTCCCAGGACTGTTGACAGTCCTGGGACTGTGAGCCATTGTTTTTCCCAGAGGGGCGCAGTCCTAGGACAGCGAACTTCGGAGCACCCTATTGGGCTGCTCCTATGCCGCCCGGAGGGCTCCGTGAAACGGGCTCAAAGGAAGCGCAAGCACCTTGAGAACTCAACAGAGTGCCTTGGAAGGCCGTCCCTCCCCTGCCAGCAAGAGGACGGATGCGTACGGCATCGCTCCGTACGCGGCACAGCACGACCGCTACCCGCATCGGTAGTGCGGGCCGGTTGCCTCCGCTGCTCGTCTCGTACGAGCAGTGCTGAGGGGAGCCGGAGTTGTCCGACTTCAACGGCGTGCAGCCCCGGGGGGCTAGACCCGGGGCCGCTGTTTGGGCCGTTCCACTGATGAAGGAGTCACGACCCATGAAGTGCATCGTTGCTGGTCATGTGGCTGTTACGCCGGCCGAGTTCGCCGAGCTGGCGTTCGGCATCGACCTTGAACTGTTCACCGGCCCCGTCAGGGAGTCGGACCTGGAACAGGCCGCGCGGCTGGACGTGGCGCGGGAAGTGCTCGCGGAGCTGCGCGAGAGCGACCCGGAGGCTGCCGCGTTCGCGGAGTCCCTGCTCCGCATGAGCCCGCTCGTCTCCCGCCCGACCGCCCGCCGTTCGCGCCGCTCCGCGAAGCACCAGGGTGGCCGCTGCACTGCTGGAACGCAGGTGGCGGCATGAGCAAACACCTCTTCGCCTGGTGGTTGCGCCGGGGCGGGGCAGTGCTGGCCATCGCGTGTGTGACGTCGTGGCTGGTGCCGTTGGCGCCGTGGGAGCGCGGTCTGTGGAATCTGGCCGTGTTCGCAGGCGCCTCGCATCTGCTGCTCGCCTGCCGGGCCCGCCGTGAGCTTGGCCAGGGCGGGGGCGGCGGTGTTTGAGTCCCTGTCCGCGGAGCAGATCCGCTCCGCAGAGAAGACGCTCTCTTACGGGACGTGGGCCATCACCGCGGGCGCGGTGCTGTTCTCCGTCCTGACGGTCACGCCCCTGGTCGAACGGGTCACCCCGGACGGTTGGGACCGCACCGCACCCATCCTCCCCCTGGTTGTGGATACCGCGGTGGTCATCGTGGTCCGTCTCGATGCGACCGTGGCCCGCCTGGGCGGTACGTCCGGGGCGTGGCCGGCGGTGCTGCGCTGGATGACTGGCCTCATGACGCTGCTCCTTAACATCGGGGACAGCGCACTCAAGGGCGACGCGGTCGGTGTGGCGGTCCACTCGGTGGCGCCGCTGCTGCTGATCGCCACCGCTGAGGCCGGGCTCGCCTACCGGCGTGCGATCAACCGGGCCGTGGAGCGCATCGAGCGTTCACGGGCTGCCGAAGCCGAGCAGCGTGAACAGCAGCAGCGGGCCGAGCGTGAACGCGAGCGGCTGGCCCGTGAACAGCGTGAACAGCAGGCCCGCGATCACGCCGAAAGGCTCGAACGTGAGCGGGCGGAACGGGAGGCTTCCGAGCGGGCCGCGGAGCGCGACCACAACGCCCGCATGGAGCGTGAACGTCTCGATCGCGAGGCCGAGACGCGTCGTGAACAGCGCGAATACGAGGAGCGTGTCCGGCGTGAGAACCAGGCGCGTGAGGATGCGTTGCGGCGTGAACAGCGTGAACAGACGGAGCGTTCACGGGCCGACCGGCAGGCTCGGGAGGTCGTCTCCCGGGCCTCTCGCGAGGCTGTTGAGCGGGATGGCGTGAACGCCGTGAACGGCGCCGTGAACGCCGCCGTGAACAGTGAGCCGCCGGTGTTTACGAAGATGCCCGAGGCCGAAGCCCGCTCCTACCTTCGGTCGTTCGGGGAGGGCGAGAAGTCGGTGCGGCAGCTTGCCGACGAGACCGGTTGGTCGATCGGCTGGGTCTCTGCCCGTCTCCAGGAAGCCCGCGAGGACAGCGGCGTGGGGGTGTCGGTATGACCTCTCGTAGCAAGCGCCGGCCGGTCGGGGACATGTTCCCCGGGATGGCCGACCGGATCGAGAAGAGGCCGCCTAAGGCCGATGCTGAGCCTGAGGCGTTGACCTTGGATGAGGCGATGGCTCGCTCGTACGCGATCCTCGATCGCGTCCTGGCCGCCTTCCCCGTCACCGCGACGATCGGCTTGTTCTCTGGCGGCAACGACTCCGTGATCGTCAACCACCTCTTCCGCCAGCGGGTGGACGCGATCGCCCACGTCAACACCGGCACCGGCATCCCAGAAACCACCCAGCACGTTCGGGACGTGGTCACCGCCTGGGGCCTGCCCCTGCACGAACTGCGCCCGAAGAACAGCTATCGGGATCTCGTGCTGGGCAACGTGCTCTCCACCCGCGGCAAGAACATCGGCCGACAGGTATGGAAGGGCTTCCCCGGCCCGGCCGGCCACTCCGTCATGTACCGGCGCCTGAAAGACGAGCCTCTCCAGCGCTTACGCGGGCAGATCATCGGCCGCCACGGCCGGACCCGCAACGTCGTCTACCTGAGCGGCATGCGCTGGGCCGAGACGGACCGACGCTTCCGCAACGCGGAAGAGGTCGACCGGGAGGGCTCCCTGCTGTGGGTGTGCCCCATCGTGCACTGGACCGATGCCCACATGCGCGAATACCGGGCCCGGTACCGCTGCAACCTCCCGCACCAGCACGCCGAACACCAGCTGTGCACGCCAGACGCCTTGCCGCTGAACGAGGTGACCGTTCACCTGCACATGTCGGGTGAGTGCCTCTGCGGGGCGTTCGCCAAGCCCGGCGAACTGGACGAGATCGAATTCTTCTACCCTCACGCCACCAAGCCCCTGCGCGAACTCCAAACGGAGGCCCAAGCAGCGGGCCTGACCGCCTGCGTATGGGGTCAACGCCCGCCCGGCAAACGCACCAGCCGCCGCACGTCCGGCCGTCTGTGTGCCAAGTGCGACGGCATCGAGGGACAAGCCGATCTCCTCGCCGAATGGCGAGACACCGGCCTGATCACCCCCAGCCAGTTCGACACCTTCACCCGCCCCGATGAACAGCGCGCCGCATAAGCCCTGTTGGCAGACCCGGCCAGCACTTCTCACGGCCCTGGCCGGGCCCTACTCCCCTGAAGGAGTGCTCACAGCATGACGGACCTCAGCACCGAGCCGGTAGTAGCACCGGCTCCCCCAACCACACCACCCCCGCCGCCCGACGCCCCACCCACCACGGCCAAGGACACGACCGAGGTGGACCACACGCCCGGCGGCTGGCCCGTCGTTCCCCTCGCCCTGTCGGGTGCGAACGGCACGGTCGGCGCACTCGCCGCCGCTTCCCTGGCAGGCGGGCCGATCGCGGCAGCCGTGGCGGCGACCGGCATGGTCGTGCTCGGCACGGTCGCTGCCACCCGTTCCCGCAAGCCGAACCCGCGCCGCGAGGCTCGCCGGGCCGCGGCCCGCACCGCCGGCCGCACCGCGGGCCGGCCCTCGGGACTCCGCCGCTCGGGCGGTGGCACCCGCGCCGCCTCGGGGAGCCGTTCCGGCGGATCACGTGGCGGCCGCTCCGGTAGCAGCGGGTCGGGCAAGGTGCCCGGACAGCACCCCCGTACTGCCGCGGCTCGCCACGGCAGTACAGGGGCCAGCGGCAAGACCCACAGCAAGACCGGCAATAGCCTGTCCAAGCACGGCGCGGGTAAGGGCGCCGGCGGTCGGGTGGGGCAGGTCAAGGCGCTGCGAGCCGCACAAAAGGACGCGGCAGGCTCGCGCGGCGGGCAGCGTGCACAGACCACCAACGCGCGCCGCGCGGTTGCTGATGCTCGCCGCAACGCCAAGGCCGCGGCCAGCAGGACCCAGGCGGGCAAGCGATCTGGCCTGGCCGGCGGCCTGCTGGGCGGCGCGGGCCGTAAGGCACGGGCCGTGCGGGATGCGGCGATCGCCAAGCAGCGCAACAAGCGCGACGCCAAGACCGGGAACACGCTGGCGAAGCAGCGGGCGCAGGTCCGCAAGGCCCCCGCGCGGAAGGCGGCCCGCAGCGCGCTGCGCCGGTCCGCGGCCCGCTTCCACGGCAAGCGTCTGCTCGCCGCGCTGCTCGCCCTGCCCGTCGGCCTGCTGGGCTGCCTGCCCACGTGGATCGGCCGCAAGCTCGGCATCCCCGCCCTGATCCACCCCGGGCGCCGCCTGTACCGGCGGATGGTGCAGGCCGCCGGTGAGCAGCGTGCGACCCGGGACGAGACCGCTCGCGAGAAGCAGCGCGAGCAGGAGGCGGCCGCGGACGCGGAGGCCGTGAAGGACGGCACGGACGGTATCGCGGACGGCGTTGAGCGGCCCGCGGCCACGGTTCCCACCAGCACGAATACCCCTGTGAGTGAAGGAGAGCACGTGTCCGGATTCCGATTCGAAGAGGCCGCTGCCGAGATGGAGCAGGCCGCCAACTCCTACGACCCCGAGAACGCCATGGAGATCCTCGCCATGGTCGAGGGACTGCCCGCCGCGCTCACCGCGGTCGCCAACGTCATGAAGATCCTCGCGGAGCGCTCCGACTCGGAGTTCCCACTGGAGAAGGAAGTGGCCGACGGGTTCAACGACATCTTCGGCGCCCTGATGAGCGCGGTTGCGGTCGCAGAAGACATGGGGCCGCTGTTCCGCCAGGCACACGAGCAGGACATCGCCCGGCACGAGGACCCCCGCAACGGCACCGAGGCCGAGAAGGGCTGGAACGTCTGACATGAGCAGCACCGCCACCGCCAAACAGAACAGCGCGAGTGGCCCGGTGCTGGACTGGAGCGCCGGTCACGGACCCGTGACCGGCGCTCTGTCCGCCACCACCGGAGCCTTCGCCCTCGCCACCACCGGCGCCGCCACATCCATGCCCCCGGGTTGGGCCCTCGCCGTCGGCGCCGCCGGCGCGCTCGGCCACACCGTCGCCGGCATCCGCGTCCGCAACGCCGGCCGCACCCTCGCCACCAAAGCCGCATCCTGGCTGATCGGCGCAGGCTGGACCACATGGGCCATGACCCACGGACCCCTCACCTGGACCGCGCTGGGCTCCCTCGCCACCATCGGCGTCGGCATCGGCGCCGCCGCACGATCCACCGCCCTCTACGAAGAGGCGCGGGAGGACGAAGCGAATGCCGCTGAACAGCGCGCCATCGCGGCGGAGTTGTCCGCGGAGCGGCGGGCGATCGCCGCGGAATGGGTCGACCGCATCCAGCGCGTCTGCTCGATCACCGTGCGCGTCGTCGGCGTCGAGATGTGGGAGACCGGCGCCGGATTCTCCATCGACGCCGAACTCCCGCCCGGCGGCGCCACCTGGAACAAGATCGCAGCCGAGTCCCCGCGCCTGTCCGCGGACGCCCGGCTGCCGCACGGCTGCACCGCCACCGCCGGGCCCGGCATCCACCAGGGCCGCGTCATCATCGACGTCACCACCATCAACGTGCTGGAACAGGAGCGCACCTACCCGGCGGACTACGGCCCGCTCTCCGTGCACACCGGCATCCCGTGGGGATACCGGACGAACGCGGAAGAGGTCCTGGCCTATCTGCGCGAGCAGTGCGCCCTGATCGTCGGCCCGACCGGATCGGGAAAGACGAACCTGATCCACCTGATCCTCGCCGGGTTCGCCCGCGCTGAGGACATGCTCACGTGGGTGATCGACCTGAACGCCGGATCAGCCGGCCTCCCGTGGGTGCTGCCCGCACTCAACGGGGAGATCACCCGGGAGGGCGGCAAGCCTGTCCGGCCCGGTGTCGACTGGCTCGCCGGGACCTACGAGGAAGCCCTGGCCATGCTCGACGCCGCCGTTCGCGTGGCCAAGCAGCGCAAGATGGGCTACCAGGACCTGCTGGCCAAGGCCAACACCGATCTGCTGCCGGTCGGCTTGAAGATTCCTCAGATCATGCTCGTCATTGACGAGGGTGCGGAGATCCTGGCCAGCACTGACCGGCAGATCCGCAAGCTCGGGGACAAGATCCTTGAAGTGATCCGGATCGCCCGCGCCATGGGCGTGCGTACCGTCATCACCGCCCTCGGAGCCACCGGCGCTGTGCTGAACAACCTGATGATCCGTCGCGAGGCCAAGGTGCGCGTTGCCCTTACGGGCGGTGAGACCGAGGGCATGGACCTGAGCAAGATGTTCCCCGGCAGCCGCGGCCTGCGCGTCGACCAGGCCCCGCACAAGGGGGCGGGGTTCATGGGCACCCCGGAGTCGCCGGCCGCGCTGTTCAAGGCGTGGCGGATCCTCCCGAACCAGATCCGGGAGATCACCGCCGCAACCTCCGACCGACACCCCACGCTCGATGACGTGTCGGTCAGGGCAGCCGGGCCCGCCTACGCGCGGCGCTGGGACGCCGACCGCACCGCATGGATGCGCGAGCACGGCGCGTCTGACAACGCCAACGACGCCCCGCGCGTCACGGCGGGGCCGCTGCGCCTGTCCGCGCTGAGCGAGCAGGAGTCCCCGGAGGATGCGCTCGCGCGGCGGTTCCGGGAGGAGATCGACGCGCAGTTCGGCACCGCACCCGAACCTCCCACCACAGAGCAGGGTGAAGGACCGGCCCGGCCCGCCGGGCTGAACCTCTCCGCGCTGCGAGGCGAGGAGGACAGCCCCGCACAACAGGCCGCGCTCGCGGCGCTGATCGCCGCCGGGCCCGACGGGACGGGAGCGTCCGCGATCGCCCGCGCGCTCGCGGACGCGTTCGGCACGACGCGTCAGACGGTCGTGGGCTGGCTGAAAACGTGGGTGCAGGACGGCACCGCCGTGCGCGTCGGTGAGGGCACCAAAGCCCGCTACGTCCACCGCTCCCACACGGACAAGAGCTGATCGCTTGTCGCCTGTCACCCTCCACCCGCCGCATGTCGCCTCACGGGCCCCGTGAGGCCCGGAAACGGATTGTGAGCTGGGAGGCGACAAGCGACAAGACAAGCGACAAGACAAGCAAGACGACAAGCCGCACGACAAGTGAGACGACAAGCCAGACGACAAGCAACTCACCCATCGCACGGGCCCGCGCCACCTGATGGCGCGGGCCCGCGGTGCACCCTGAGGGAGCATGAAATGCGCCAGCACACCCCGCCCGGCCAGATAGCCCCGCACATCCCCGCCGACACCTGGAACCGCGCCCAGGCCACCGGCCAGCCGGTCGTGTTCGTCGTCAACGACACCCCGCCCGCCTTCCCCTGGCAGCGCGTGCTGATCCCGTTCGCGATCGCCGGCGCCGCCGCCCTCGGCGCATGGGGCGTGGTCGCCGCCCTGTGCTGGCTGATGGACGTGGCCGCACACACCGCGACCGTCATCGCGGGCGCCGCCGGACCCATCGGAGCCGGCGGACTCACACTCAAGCTCGCCCGCGGCAAGAACACCTAGCTACGCCAAGGACGGCCCCCGCGTCTCGCCAAAGTCACGGGGCCGCCCTTGCCAACCCGCATCCATCTACGGAACTGGAGACAACCCAGCATGACGCAACCGACAGCCATTTGGCGAGAGAGCGCCTTACGGCCGCTAGCGCTGGACCTGTACTCGTGTGCCGGCGGCGCGGGGAAGGGACTCGAAGACGCGGGGTTCGAGGTGGACGGCTGTGACACGGCCGACCGCCCGAACTACCCGTTCTCGTACCACCGGGGCGACGCGCTCGAATACCTCGCCCACCTCATCAACTCGGGTGAGATCCGTCGCTACGCGTTCGTGCACGCCTCCCCGCCGTGCCAGGACAAGTGCACGCTGACCGTGGGCACCAATCGCTCCCAGGGGTGGGGCGGGACGCACGTCGACCTGGTCGCCCCCACGCGCGAGCTGCTCGAACAGACGGGACTGCCGTACTCGATCGAGCAGCCCAACGGGCGCGCAGAGATCCGCAAAGACCTCTCCCTGTGCGGGGAGATGTTCGGGCTCGGGGTCATCCGGCACCGCAACTTCGAGTTGGGCGGCTGGCGCATCGAGCAGCCGGCGCACGTCCCGCACCGCGGGCGGGTCCGCGGCTGGCGCCACGGCGAGTACTTCGACGGTCCCTACGTTGCCGCGTACGGCAACGGCGGGGGCAAGCCGTCCATCCCGGAGCTGCAAGCAGCGATGGGGATCACGTGGACGGACGTCCGCGAGGAACTGACCGAAGCCATCCCGCCCGCCTACACCGAGTTCATCGGCCGCGCCTTTCTGACACGGGCCGCGCTGGGGGTGGCAGCGTGAACGCCACCCCCAGCACGGACCTCACGCGGCTCGCCCTGCTCGCCTGGGCGACGCAGGCCGCGCAGCGCGGCTGGCACGTCATCCCGCTACGACCGAAGGACAAGCGCCCGGCCGGCCACGCGGAGCAGCACTGCCCCACCACCGGCCGGTGCGCGGACGGGCACAAGACACCCGAGCAGCGCGCCACCACCGACGTGGAGCTGCTCGCCGCCGCGTGGGCGCAGGCGCCGTACAACGTCGGGATTGCCACCGGCCCCTCCGGGCTGCTGGTCATCGACCTGGACACACTCAAGCCCACAGACGTGAAAGGAACGCCTGACGGAGCGACTTCTTTTGCAGCGCTCTGCGAGCGCGCCGGGCAGCCCGCACCCAACACCTACCGGGTGCGGACCGCCCGCGGTGGAGAGCACCTGTACTTCACCCAACCCCCCAGCGTCCGACTGCACTCCACCGCCGGACGGCTCGCAAAGAAGATCGACACCCGGGGGTGGGGCGGATACGTCGTCGCCCCCGGCAGCACCACGGCAGACGGCACGTACACGGTCCTGGACGACCGCGAACCCGTCCCACTGCCCGAATGGCTGCGCGAGGCCCTCACGGACACCCCATCGGCTGTGGCGGCGCCGCTGAGGCTGCCCGTCGTGGCGGGCAGTCTCGCGGCACAGGCGGCCCTGGAAGCCGAGTGCGCCGCGGTAGCCGGGGCCCCGGAAGGCACGCGGAACACGGTGCTCAACCGCAGCGCCTTCAAGGTGGGGCGGTTCGTCGCGTGGGGCGATCTTCCGCGGCACGTGGTCGAGGAGGCCTTCCAGGTGGCGGGGGAGTCGGCCGGTCTCGCCGCTGCCGAGTGCCGCACAACGATCCGCAGCGCCCTGGACGGCTCCATCCGCACCGCCCGCCCGCGGGAGGCCGCATGACCGCCCCCAACTCCCCCCACCTGGAAGGCCAACCCCAACCCAACTCTGGCCCGTGCGCCGCCCGACCGGCCGGTCCCAGGGCGGAAGTGGGCGAACCGAGGGTCGCCGCCCGTCAGGGCGTCCCTTCTGCCCGTCACTCTGAGAAGTTCCGCAGCAACCAGGCCCGCCACAGCACCCCAGACCCCACCCCGGAACAGCCCGGAACCCGCATCTACGCCCCACCCGTCTACCGCCACCACTACGACGGAGCCCGCTGGTGGAAGCAGCCCGGCGATACCCCCAACGGCGCCTACGCGTGCGCCTGCGGACAGTCCGCCACCGCTACCGGGGCCCAGAACGTCGCTGCGCTCGCCGCCGACTACGCGGCCCACAAGTCCACCTGCACGGGAGCTCCCGTGCCCCTGCCCGAAAGGAGGGCCGCCGCATGAACGAGACCATCGACGGGGCCGCGCTGCTGGACGAGGTGGAAGCCTTCCACCGCCGCTTCAACGTCTTCCCCACCGAACACGCCTACGTCGCCGTCGCCCTGTGGGACGCCCACGCGCACCTGATGGACGCACTCGACGGCACCGCCCGCATCGCCTTCCTCAGCCCCGAACCGGGTTCCGGGAAGTCGCGTGCGCTGGAGATCATCGAGACGCTTACCCCGCGTGCTGCGACCACGGTGAACGCCTCTGCGAATGCCCTGTTCCGGCTCGTCTCCGCAGATGAAGGCACACCCACACTTCTGTTTGACGAGATCGACACCGTGTTCGGGCCCAAGGCGGGCGGGAACGAGGAAGTCCGCGGGTTCCTCAACTCCGGTTACCGGCGCGGCGCTAAGTCCCTGCGCTGTGTCGGGGACGGATCCGACCAGAAAGCAGGCTTCTTCCCCTCGTTCTGCGCGGTCGCCATGGCCGGACTCGGCACGCTGCCGGACACGATCCTGACCCGCTCCGTCATCATCCGCATGCGGAAGAAGGCACCCAACGAGAAGTGCGAGCCCTACCGGCGCCGCGTCCACGAGAAGCAAGGTCATGTCCTGCGCGACCGACTCGCAGACTGGACCGCCACGGTGCGCGACCAGGTGTCTGAGGCGTGGCCCGAGATGCCCGAGGGCGTCACAGACCGGCCGGCGGACGTGTGGGAACCGCTGCTCGCGGTCGCGGACGCGGCCGGCGGCCACTGGCCGGCCCGAGCCCGCGCAGCGTGCATCGAACTCATCAAGTCCGCGAGCAGCAACGACGAAGCGTCCCTCGGTGTGCGGCTGTTGACTGACCTGCGCGACAAGGTGTTCTGCGGTGTGGACAAGATGCCCACCGCGGCCATCCTCGAAGTCCTCCTCTCCCTCGATGACGCCCCGTGGGCCGATATGAGCGAGGACGGACAGGCCATCAAGCCGCTCACCGCCCGCCGGCTGTCCAAATTCCTGAGCCAGTACGTGCGCCCCGACAACACCCCGATCAAGCCCAAGGGAATCCGGGTCGGCAGCACCACCCCCAAGGGCTACTACGCCGAAGACCTCACCGACGCGTGGAACCGCTACTGCCGCCCCGACCCCCAGGAATCCGCAACATCCGCAACATCCGCAACACCGCAGGTCAACGAGGGTGAATCTGTGGCGGAAGACCCTTCCGACACCCGCCACATGTCCGCGGGAACCGACACACGACAGCTCCGCATCGCTGGTTGACCGGCCCGCCCCCCACGGTCCCGCCGCGCCGCCACGTGGCGGGACCTATCCGCAACAGAAACGGCATCCGCCACAGATTCAAGCCGCTGACCAGCAATGTTGCGGCGTGGCGGATGTTGCGGATCCCCCAGAAGGCAGAAACCGAGGAGACGCAACGATGGCTCGCCCCCAGATGCTCAAACTCCCCGAAGTCCTGACCGAGCTCGGCATGAGCCGCGCGGCCTTTTATCGCATGCGCGCCCGCGGCAAGGCCCCCCGCCTTCGCAAGCTCCCCAATGGCCAGGTCCGGATTAGCCGCGCCGACCTGGATGCATGGTGGGAGAGCTGCACCGAGAACGCTGCCTGACACACCATCCGCTGGGCCCGCTCCCCAAGGGGGCGGGCCCTTCCGCTGCCTGGAGACCAATGCCCCTCACTTACGACGTCCGCGTCTACAGCATCGAGGCCCGCCGCGACCGCCCGAAGCCCTACCGCGTCCGGTGGCTGGTCGGCCCGCAGAAGCACTCAAAGAGCTACACCGTCAAAGCCCAAGCGGATGGACGGCGTTCGGAGCTGATGACCGCTCTCCGCAAGGGCGAGCAGTTCGATGTGGAAACGGGCCTGCCCGCTTCCGAACTTCGGGCGCTGAACGGCTCCGTGAGCTGGTACGAACACACCCGGACGTACGTCGAGCGCAGGTGGGATCGCCTACCCGCTAAGTCCCGTCGCAACGACGCGGATGCTCTCGCCACGATCACCCCGGCGCTCGTGAAGACGTCCGTCGGTCGACCGTCTGCCCGTGTACTCCGCACCGCCCTGTACGCGTGGGCGTACAACAAGAGCCGCTGGGATCAGGAGCACCCTGCCGAAGTTGTGGACGCGCTCCGCTGGATCGAGAAGAACTCGCTGCCCGTCTCCGCGCTCGAAGACCCCGAGACGCTGCGCCTGGCTCTCGATGCCCTGTCGACGCTGCTCAACGGCTCCCGTGCGGCCGGCCGCACGGCGAACCGCAAGCGCGCATGTCTCAGCGACGTCCTTGGCCTCGCCGTGGAACGTCGATACTTCAGCATCCCGGTGAACCCGTTAACGACGGTGAAGTGGTCGCCTCCGAAGTCGACCGAGGAAGTCGACCCCGCGAGCGTCGCCAACCCCCGACAGGTTCGGGAACTGCTCGCAGAGGTACGCGCTCAAGGCGATCGAGGCGCCCACCTCGAAGCCTTCTTCGGGTGCCTCTATTACGCCGCCATGCGGCCCGCCGAAGCCGTGGGGCTGACTGTGTCGCAGTGTCACCTCCCCAAGCGCGGCTGGGGTCGGCTCACGCTACGCGGCGGCATCGTCCACGCTGGCCACGGCTGGACGGACGACGATCGGGCCTACGAGCAACGTCATCTGAAGGCGCGCGCTGCCAGAGACTCCCGGGTCGTGCCCATCCCGCCCCACTTCGTGGCCATGCTCCGGTGGCATCTCACCCGGTACGGAGCGGCGCCGGACGGACGGCTCTTTCGCACGAACCGAGGCGGCGTGATTCAGGACACTGGATATGGCGAAGTATGGGCAGAGGCGCGAAGCGCGGCCCTCTCTCCTGTCGAGGCGGCATCTCCGCTTGCACGTCGCCCGTACGACCTTAGGTGCGCCGGCGTGTCCTTCTGGCTCTTCTCCAGGGTCGATCCGATGGAGGTGGCTCGCAGGGCCGGGCACTCGGTCGCGGTGCTCCTCCGGGTCTACGCGAAGGTTCTGGCTCAGGCGCAGGACCGAGCGAACCGCCAGATCGAGGCTGGCCTGCGGGAATGGGACGGAAATGGTGAATCCCCCGGGGGACGCCTGGGGGACACACGCTGATCAGAGCCGGGCCACACCCGAGATCTAGTGAGACAACCGTCGCTTTTCGGTCACCGTTCGAATCGCGACGTTCGAACAAGAAAAAACCCCCTCCGGTCTACGTTTCCGCAGTTCGGAGGGGGTCTACCTTCATGTGGCGGCGCCAGGATTCGAACCTGGGAAGGCTGAGCCGGCAGATTTACAGTCTGCTCCCTTTGGCCGCTCGGGCACACCGCCGGGGTTGCTGCCGTGAGGACCGCTTTGCGGCGGTGCTCCGTGGCAACGACGTAAACGATACCCGATGCCCGGGGGTGCTTCGCCACCCGATTGATCAGTACTCGGCGGGGGGCGGGTGGCTAGGCTTATGCGGATGCGGCGCGGGGCCCATGCCGGCTCTGCGGCCGCCCCCACGCACCCCGATACAAGGAGCCACAGGACATGGCCGACTCCAGTTTCGACATCGTCTCGAAGGTCGAGCGGCAGGAGGTCGACAACGCCCTCAACCAGGCCGCCAAGGAGATCTCGCAGCGCTACGACTTCAAGAACGTGGGCGCTTCGATCTCCTGGTCCGGCGAGAAGATCCTCATGGAGGCGAACTCCGAGGAGCGGGTCAAGGCCATCCTCGATGTGTTCGAGACCAAGCTGATCAAGCGCGGCATCTCGCTCAAGTCGCTGGACGCCGGTGAGCCGCAGCTCTCCGGCAAGGAGTACAAGATCTTCGCGTCCATCGAGGAGGGCATCTCCCAGGAGAACGCGAAGAAGGTCGCGAAGATCATTCGTGACGAGGGCCCCAAGGGCGTGAAGGCGCAGGTGCAGGGTGACGAGCTGCGCGTCAGCTCCAAGAGCCGGGACGACCTGCAGGCCGTCCAGGCGCTGCTCAAGGGCAAGGACTTCGACTTCGCGCTGCAGTTCGTGAACTACCGCTAGCGGATCCGGTGCGGGTACGAGGAAGGGTGGGCGCCCTGGGTGCCCACCCTTTCGGCCTGCTCGGGCTTTCTGTCTGCCCGGGTCTCCGTCATGAGTTCAGCGGCGCGAGTCCCCGAAGAAGATGCGGTAGAGCACCAGCAGGACGAGGGAGCCACCGATGGCGGCGGCCCAGGTGGCCCCGTCGTAGAACTCCTTGGTGATCGGGTGGTCCAGCCAGCGGGCGGAGATCCAGCCGCCGATGAAGGCGCCCGCGACGCCGATGACGGTCGTCCCGACGAAGCCGCCCGGGTCGCGCCCCGGCAGCAGGAACTTGGCGATGGCTCCGGCCAACAGCCCCAGAACGATCCAGCCGATGATGCCCATGCCCTGAACCCTGCCTCTCCGCGTCGTGCCCGGACTGTGATCATGCTCCGGCCGGGCAGTGTCCATGCGTTCGAGCCGCTGGTCGCACCCGTGTTGGTGCCCCGTTGCCCAGGAGGACGCCTGCCCGCCGTCGGCCGGTTGCGCTGATCAGTAGGGTGCTGCGCATGACACGACAAAGGGCCGCCGGTCAGGACGCCGGTGCCGGCCTGCGGCGGACGCTCGGCGTCGGGGACGCTGTCGTCATCGGACTGGGGTCGATGGTCGGCGCCGGGATCTTCGCCGCACTGGGGCCCGCCGCCGGGGCCGCCGGCTCAGGGCTGCTGATCGGGCTCGCCGTCGCCGCCGTGGTCGCCTACTGCAACGCGATGTCGTCGGCGCGGTTGGCCGCCCTGTATCCCGCCTCGGGCGGCACTTACGTGTACGGACGCGAGCGGCTCGGGGAGTTCTGGGGCTATCTCGCGGGCTGGTCGTTCGTCGTCGGGAAGACGGCCTCCTGTGCGGCGATGGCGCTCACCGTGGGCGCGTACGTCTGGCCGGATCAGGCGCACGCGGTGGCGGTCGGTGCCGTGGTGGCCCTGACCGCGGTGAACTACGGCGGGATCCAGAAGTCGGCCTGGCTGACCCGGGTGATCGTGGCGGTGGTCCTCGCCGTCCTCGCTTCCGTGGTGGTCGTGTGCCTCGGCTCCGACGCCTCGGACGCCGGCCGACTGGACATCGGGTTGTCCGGTGGCCTGGGCGGGGTGCTTCAGGCGGCCGGTCTGCTGTTCTTCGCGTTCGCCGGGTACGCGCGGATCGCGACCCTCGGGGAGGAGGTCCGGGATCCGGCGCGCACCATTCCCCGTGCCATCCCGCTGGCCCTGGGTATCGCGCTGGTCGTGTACGTGGCCGTGGCGGTCTCGGTCCTGTCCGTGCTGGGTGCGGAAGGGCTGGGCGCGGCTTCGGCGCCGCTGGCCGACGCCGTGCGGGCGGCGGGGGTTCCGGGGCTCGTACCCGTGGTGCGCGTGGGTGCGGCCGTGGCCGCGCTCGGATCGCTCCTCGCCCTCATCCTCGGGGTCTCGCGGACGACGCTGGCCATGGCGCGTGACCGGCATCTGTCGGGCGTCCTGGCCGTCGTTCACCCGCGCTTCCAGGTGCCCCACCGGGCGGAACTGGCCGTGGGAGCGGTGGTCGCGATCCTGGCGGCGACGGTCGACGTGCGGGGTGCCATCGGTTTCTCCTCCTTCGGGGTGCTGGCGTACTACGCCGTCGCCAACGCCTCGGCGTGGACGCTCGGTTCGGCTCCCGTCCAGCGGGTCGTCCCGCTGGTCGGGCTCGTCGGGTGCGCGACGCTGGCGTTCGCGCTGCCGGGTGTCTCGGTCGTCGTGGGCGCGGCCGTGCTGGCGGCGGGAGCGGCCGCGTACGTCGTACGGCGGTGGGCGGCCTCGCGGTAGGCGAGTGGAGGACGGCTTCGCGGTACGTCGCCTCTCGAACGGCAGGGAGTTGGTGGGGGCTGCCCAGCCGTAGGACCGCCCCGCGGATGGCGAGGAGTCAGCCGGGAGCTGACTCGCGGTACGCCGACCTCGCGCGGACGGGGTGAGGCGAAAGCTGTCCCCCGGTGGGCAGCCTCGCGGGTGGAAGTGAGGCAGTGCGCCTTCGCGGTACGTCGCCCCGCCGTGGGCGTGAGTCGCGTCGTCGGGCTACCTGGTCGGGGCCGAGCGGCTGCGGAAGTCGGGCCAAGGGGGCAGGTCCGCGCCGTCGTTGGACTCCTCGTACCAGCCGGTGCCGTCCAGCCAGGCGTGCAGCCAGTCCTTGAGGCTCGCGGCGTCCACGTACCAGGCGTCGTCGGCGCGGTCGGCGTTCGGTTCGAAGAACAGGACCGTGCCGTCCGGGTCCCGGCAGTCCACGCACGCGTACATCCCGCAGCCCCAGTGGGATATCGGCAGGACTCCCTCCGGCCAGGGCCAGTCGGGGTCCTTGAGGCCCTCGGCGCGGTTGGCGGCGTACTGCGGGACGGCCGCCGGTTCACCGGACGGCGCGCTGTCGAGCAGGGGCAACAGGCCGTACTCCGGGCCGAACCCGCCGTCTCCTATCCGCAGGTAGAGCGCGGCGAGCAGTGCCGGCAGCGGGAAGCCCAGGGCGGACTCCGCGCGGGCGATCACGGAGGAGTCCACCGGCTCCGGAAGCGACGGCCAGCCCCACGGGCGGGTGTCGCGGGCCTGTCGGGCGACCCTTGCCAGCAACTGCTCGATTTCGGTCATGGGCTCATGATGCAGCGCGGCACCGACAACCGTGCGGGCCTGTGGATAACCTCCGCGACGGGCGGGTTCGGTGCTGTGGACAACTGCGCCCGCACGGCCGTGGACCAAGGGTGCCCGCATCCTCGGCCCCTTGGTTCAGGTGGGTTTCGGGCAGTCCGCGTGGGGACTCCTGAGGCGTCGTCACGCGAGGCGGAGGTCCACGCCCTCCTCGGTGAGGAAGGCGACCAGTTCCTCGAACGTCCATGGACGCCGGCTCACGTGCGGTGTGGGGCCGAGGCAGGTGCGGGCGACGTCGGCGTCGTGCCAGACCAGTGTCAGCGGCTGTCGGGCGCCCCAGCGGCCGCGGAGGCAGTCGGTGACGGCGTCGAGACCCCAGCCGAAGTAGCCGCCCGGGCCGTTCACGGCTTCGCCGAGCGCGCAGAAGAAGGCGGGCAGGTCGGTGACGTGACGGCCGTCGAGGTGGAAGGTGGTGCCCGCCGGCCGGTCCGGCCCTCCGTGCGGATGGTTCGCCAGAGCCGTCCCCAGCCAGGCACTCCGGCCTTCCGGGCTCAGCCGCGCCCAGAGACCGGGCTCGGTCGGGCGCCCGTCCCACCAGAGGTCCCAGACCTCGGGGGCGGCGGACGGGGGCCGCTCGGACCAGGGTTCGAGGGCGAGGTCGACGAGGCCGGGACCGCGCGCGGACGGGATCCAGGCGGTGATCTCGCCCTCCACGGCCTCCTGGACGGTGCGGCCGTGCGCGTCGAGGCGCAGTACCGCGGCGTGGCCCAGGTCCTCCTCGCCCGCGTCCATGGCCTCGCGCAGGGCACCGCGCGGGGTGCAGCCGAGCAGCCGCAGGGATGACTCCGTCGCGGGCTCCTCTTCGCGCGTGCGCGCCAGGTCCTTGCAGGTGCCGTGGCTCTCGCCGGTCTCGCCGTGGATCCGGTAGCCCGGGGAGAGCGGCGGGCACTGCGGATAGTCGAAGGGGTTGTCTGCGGACTCGGACGCCTCCACCACGACGTCGCGGAGGGCGAGGTCGCGTGCGCACGGGCGGTCGCCGAGGACCCGTACGTCCTCCAGGGCCCACTCCTCGACCGGTTCGCCCCGTCCGTCGAGGATCGTCAGGACCAGGACGCCCACGGGCGCCGAGCCCTCGGCGCGGG
Source organism: Streptomyces sp. NPDC028308 (assembly GCF_055565855.1). NCBI lineage: Bacteria > Bacillati > Actinomycetota > Actinomycetes > Kitasatosporales > Streptomycetaceae > Streptomyces > Streptomyces sp. NPDC028308. Next base: position 161,388 of record NZ_JBVHTO010000009.1, on the reverse strand, counting down.
ACCGGGTCAGCGCGGTGCGCAGTCGGCCCTCGGGACCGCAGTCCAGCAGCGTGTACCTCGCGCGCGTGGGAGCGGGCGGGTCGGCGCAGAGGTCCTCGGCCTCCGCGCACAGAGCCCAGGTCTCGCGGTTCTCCGCCTCGTATTCGGCGTCCTGGTCGTACGCCACCAGGGCGTACTTCGGCGGGCGCACCCCGGCGGCTAGCGCGTCGCGAACGGCTGGTCCGAGCGCACGATCTCGCGGCCCAGCGGGAGCAGTGACACCGGGAGGAGCTTGAAGTTGGCGATGCCGAAGGGGATGCCGATGATCGTGACGCACAGGGCGATGCCCGTCACGATGTGGGCCAGGGCGAGCCACCAGCCCGCGAGGACCAGCCACAGGACGTTGCCCACGCACGAGGGCGCGCCCGCGTCGCGGCGCTCCACCGTCGTGTAGCCGAAGGGCCACAGGGCGTAGACGCCGATGCGGAAGGCGGCGATGCCGAACGGGATACCGATGATCGTGACGCACAGCAGTACGCCCGCGAGCAGGTATCCGAGGAACAGCCAGAAGCCGCTCAGGACGAGCCAGATGACGTTCAGGATTGTCTTCACTGTTGGCGACCTGCCATCTTCTCAAGCCGGGCGATGCGCTCCGCCATGGGCGGATGCGTGGAGAACATCTTGGAGAGTCCCTGGCCCGGGCGGAACGGGTTGGCGATCATCATGTGGCTGGCGGTCTCGATGCGCGGCTCCGGGGGCAGCGGCAGCTGCTTGGTGCCGGCGTCGAGCTTGCGCAGGGCGCTCGCGAGGGCCAGGGGGTCCCCGGTGAGCTGGGAGCCGGAGGCGTCCGCCTCGTACTCCCTGGAGCGGCTGATGGCAAGCTGGATGAGGGACGCGGCGAGCGGGCCGAGGATCATGACCAGCAGCAGGCCCAGGATGCCGGGTCCGTCGTCGTCGTTCGAGCGGCCGATCGGGATCAGCCAGGCGAAGTTGACCAGGAACATGATCACCGACGCGAGGGCGCCGGCGACCGAGGAGATCAGGATGTCCCGGTTGTAGACGTGGCTGAGTTCGTGGCCGATGACGCCTCGCAACTCGCGCTCGTCGAGCAGGCGCAGGATGCCGTCGGTGCAGCACACGGCGGCGTTGCGGGGGTTGCGGCCCGTCGCGAACGCGTTGGGCGCCTCGGTGGGTGAGATGTACAGCCGCGGCATGGGCTGGCGGGCCTGGGTCGAGAGCTCGCGGACCATGCGGTACAGCGCCGGGGCCTCGAATTCGCTCACCGGGCGGGCGCGCATCGCGCGGAGCGCCAGCTTGTCGCTGTTCCAGTACGCGTACGCGTTCGTGCCGACGGCGATCACGAGGGCGACGATCAGACCGGTGCGCCCGAAGAAGCTGCCGATGACGATGATGAGTGCGGACAGTCCCCCGAGGAGTACGGCGGTCCTGAGCCCGTTGTGCCGGCGGTGCACGGTACGCCCTCCAAGTGGTGCGGCAGGGGAACCCTTGCTTGCGGATGCTGCATGCGTCCACTCCTCAGTGGACCCTCCCGTACAGGTCAACGCCAGGCGGGAGGCACTAGTTCCCTTGTGCCCGCGCCGGCGGGCGTGGGCCGACCGGGTGACGGGGCGGGTGTCCCACGCGCGCGTGCGGGCGTTTTGAGGGCGTCGTGGGGCACGCGTGCGCGCGGGCGCGGGGCCCGTCCGCGCGCCACGCGTGCGGGTGCCGGGCCGGGGTCCTGGTCGGGCCCGCCCGGGTGTGGGCCGCGGTGGGCGGTCCGGTCAGAAGAGGCCGGTGTCGGAGAAGCGCAGGACCAACTGGGGTGCTCCGGAGAGGGCGATACCGAGGACGGCCGTCAGGGCGATGACCGCGGTCAGCGGGGCCGGGACCGGGTGCCTGGCCGTCTCGCCTTCGGGGGCCCGGAAGAGCAGCGTCGTCCACTGGAGGTAGTAGAAGAGCGCGATCACGACGTTGACGGCCATCACCACGGCCAGCCAGCCGAGTCCGGCGTCGACGACCGCCGAGAAGACGGTCACCTTGGCGAAGAGGCCGATGATGCCCGGCGGCAGCCCCGCGAGGCAGAGCAGGAAGAAGCCGAGAATCAGGGCCGAGAGGGGGCTCTTGGCGTACAGACCGCGGTAGTCGCTGACGCGGTTCAGCGGGCTCGTACGGCCGACGAGGGCCGCCACGGCGAAGGCGCCGAGGTTCACGGCGGCGTACATGAGGGCGTACGCGAGGGTGGAGCCGACGGCCTTCTCGGCGTCGTCGGAGTAGGCGGCGGAGGCGATCGGCACCAGCAGGTAGCCGGCCTGGCCGACGGAGGACCAGGCGAGCAGCCGGACCGCGCTGTACGCGCGCGTGGTGCGCTGGCGCAGGGCGCCGACGTTGCCGATGGTCATCGTCAGCGCGGCGAGCACCGCCAGCGCGGGGCCCCAGACGTCCGCGTACGAGGGGAACGCGACGACGGTGACGAGGATCAGGCCGGAGAAGCCGACCGCCTTGCCGACGACCGACAGGTAGGCGGCGATCGGCAGGGGGGCGCCCACGTAGGTGTCGGGCACCCAGAAGTGGAAGGGCACCGCGGCCGTCTTGAAGGCGAACCCGATGAGCGTGAGGACGACGCCCGTCTGGGCGAGGGTGTCGAACTGCCCGTCCACGTGCTGGATCTTGTCGGCGATCTCCGTCAGGTACAGGGTGCCGGTCGTGGCGTACACGAAGCTGACGCCCATGAGGCTGACGGCGGTCGCGGTGACCGACGAGAGGAAGAACTTGAGGGCCGCTTCGGAGGACCTGCGGTCGCCGCGCCTGATGCCGACCAGGGCGAAGGCGGGCAGGGAGGCGACCTCAAGGGCGACGATGAGGGTCGCGAGGTCGCGGGAGGCGGGGAGCAGGGCTGCGCCGGCGGCGGAGGACAGCAGCAGGAACCAGTACTCGCCCTCGGGGAGCTCCTTGTCGGCGTCCTTGAGGGCGGTCACCGAGAGCAGCGCCACCAGGAGGGCGCCACCGAGGACCAGGAACTGGATGACGAGGGTGAACCGGTCCGCGGTGTAGCTGCACACGTCGGCGTCGCCGGTCAGGCAGAACGTGGCGCGGTCCCCGTCCAGGAGGGGCAGCAGCAACAGTGCGGACGCGGCGAGTCCGGCGACCGAGATCCAGCCGAGCAGCGCCTTCCTCGCGTCGCCGACGAAGAGGTCGGCGACGAGCACGGCGAGTCCGACGGCCGCCGCGAGGGTGGGCGGCGCGATCGCGAGCCAGTCGACGGACTGGACCAGGGAGCTCATCGGGTGCCTCCTGCGAGGAGCTGCTGCACGGCCGGGTCGGTCAGGCCGAGCAGGGCCTTCGGCCAGAGTCCGGCGATGACGGTGAGGGCGACGAGCGGGGTCCAGGCCGCGAACTCGTAGGCCTGGACGTCGGCGAGCCGCGGGGCGTCCTGCTGCGGAACCGCGCCCATGCAGACGCGGCGCACCACGACGAGCATGTACGCGGCGGTGAGCAGGGTGCCGAAGGCGGCGATCGACATGAAGGTCAGGAACGCGGGGCGGCTGAGGTCGTCGGCTGGGTCGAAGGCGCCGAACAGCGCCAGCATCTCGCCCCAGAACCCGGCGAGGCCGGGCAGTCCGAGCGAGGCGACGGCGCCGAAGGCGAGCAGACCGCCGAGCCGGGGTGCCTTGCCGTAGAGGGCGGCGCCGGTCTCCTGGGCGAGGGTGTCGAGGTCGGTCGTGCCCGTACGGTCCTTGAGGGCGCCGACCAGGAAGAAGAGCAGGCCGGTGATGAGGCCGTGGGCGATGTTGGCGAACAGCGCGCCGTTCACGCCGGTCGGGGTCATCGTCGCGATGCCGAGCAGGACGAAGCCCATGTGGCCGACGGAGGAGTACGCGATGAGGCGTTTGAGGTCGCCCTTCGCGCCCTGCTTGGCGAGGGCGAGGCAGGCCAGCGATCCGTAGATGATCCCGACCACCGCGAGCGCCGCGAGGTAGGGCGCGAAGGTGCTCATGCCCTCGGGTGCGACGGGGAGCAGGATCCGGACGAATCCGTACGTGCCCATCTTCAGCAGGACGCCGGCCAGCAGGACCGAGCCGACGGTGGGCGCGGCGGTGTGCGCGTCGGGCAGCCAGCTGTGCAGAGGCCACATCGGCGTCTTGACAGCCAGTCCGATCCCGATCGCCAGAACCGCGATGACCTGCACGGATGTGGTGAGTTCGCGGCCGTTGTCAGTGGCGAGTGCCACCATGTCGAATGTGCCCGCCTTGATCCCGATCAGGAGCAGGCCCAGCAGCATGACGACGGAACCGAGCAGTGTGTAGAGGATGAACTTCCAGGCGGCGGCCTGCCGCCCGGCACCGCCCCAGCGGGCGATGAGGAAGTACATCGGGATGAGCACCATCTCGAAGGCGAGGAAGAACAGCAGCAGGTCGAGGACGGCGAAGGTGGCGAGGGTGCCGGACTCGAGGACGAGGACGAGTGCGACGAACGCCTTCGGGGTGGGGCCCGCGGGCATCTTGAAGTAGCTGTAGAGCGCGCAGAGGAAGGTCAGCAGCGCGGTCAGGACCAGAAGGGGGAGGGAGATGCCGTCGATGCCGAGGTGGATGCGCACGTCGAGTGCGGGGATCCAGCTGATGTCCGTCGTGGCCTGCATCTTTGACGGATGGTCGTGGTCGAAGCCGAGCGCGAGGACGATCGCGGCGATGAGCACCACACCGGTGACGAGCACGCCGTGCCGCAGCACCGCCTGCTCGGGCGACTTCCCCTTCAGCCCGGGCGGGGCCGGCAGGAGAGCCGCGGCCGCGCCGATGAGCGGGCCGACGACGATCAATGCGAGAAGGATCTGCATCACGGATTCGCTGATATCGATCACGCCTGCTCACGCTCCCGTGGCGACGAGGAGGACGGCGACCGTCAGGACGACGGTGCCGGCGAGCAGCGCGCTCACATAGGTCTGGACGTTGCCGGTCTGGGCGCGCCGTGCGCCCTCGCCGAGCCAGCGGGGCAGGGCGCCCGCACCCCGTACGTAGGTGTCGACGACCTCGCGGTCGAGGAACCGGACGAGTGCGGCCGCGGCCTGGACCGGGCGGACGAACAGCGTCGTGTACACGGCGTCGAGGTGGAAGCCGGCGGCGGCATGACGGTGCAGCGGGCCGAGCAGCAGGCGGCCGGGGTCCGCCGGGTCGGGCGCGGAGGCGATGTCTCCGTAGGCGGGCGTGTGACTCGCGATGGCCTCGGCCTCCACCAGTCCGGCGTCGCCCTCGGGGTGGGCGGCGACCGCCCCGAGGGGCGTGCGGGCGGCCATCGCGGTGGTGTGCCGCCAGGCGCCGTAGGTGACGAGTCCGCCGACGAGGGCGAGCCCCGTACCGAGGACGGAGGTGGTGAGGACCGGTGTCAGGTCGCGGCCGTCGAACCAGTCGGGCAGCGGTCCGTACGCCAGACCGAAGGCGAGCGACGGGACGGCGAGTACCCAGAGCACCGCGGTCATGGTGAGGGGCTGCCTGCCGTGGTCGGGGGCCTCGGCTCCCCGGCCGTTGAAGGCCAGCAGCCACAGTCGCGTCGCGTACGCGGCGGTGAGCACGGCCGTGACGAGGCCGGCGAGGAGGACGATCCAGCCGGCGGCGCCGGGGGCGTGCTCGGTGTGGCCGGTGGCGACGTGCTCGGCCGCGCCGAGAACGGCCTCCTTGGAGAAGAAGCCGCTGAACGGAGGGATGGCGGCGAGCGCGAGCAGCGCCACGGTCATCGTCCAGAAGGCGTCGGGGATGCGGGCGCGCAGGTCCTTCATGCGGGACATGGCGGCCAGCGAGTTGGTACCGGAGGCGTGGATGACCACGCCGGCGGCGAGGAACAGCAGCGCCTTGAAGGCGCCGTGCGACACGAGGTGGAAGACGGCGGCCCCGCGGTCGGCGACGGCGAGGGCGCCGGTCATGTAGCCGAGCTGGCCGATCGTCGAATAGGCGAGGACGCGCTTGATGTCGTCCTGGGCGAGCGCCGCCAGCGCCGAACCGGTCATCGTGACCGCGGCCATCACGGCGAGCACGACCATCGCGGCCGAGGAGGCCTCGAACACCGGAAGGAGGCGGGCGATGAAGTAGACACCGGCGGCGACCATCGTCGCGGCGTGGATCAGCGCGGAGACGGGCGTGGGGCCCGCCATCGCGTCGGGCAGCCAGGTGTGCAGCGGGAACTGCGCCGACTTGCCCGCGACACCGGCGAGGAGCAGCAGGGCGATCAGCGTCGGGTGGTCGAGTCCGCCGCTCGCGACGGTGCCGAGGATCTTCGTGATGCGGAAGGACCCGGCGTCGGTGCCGAGCGCGAACAGGCCGATCAGGAAGGGGACGTCACCGAGCTTGGTGACCAGGAAGGCCTTGATCGAGGCGGCGCGCGCCTCGGGGGTCTCCCAGTAGTGGCCGACCAGAAAGTACGAGCAGATGCCCATGATCTCCCAGCCGACCAGCAGCACGATGAGGTCGCCTGAGTAGACGACGAGCAGCATCGCGGAGGTGAAGAGGGAGACGAGGGCGGCGTACGAGGGGTAGCGCGGGTCGTCGCGGAGGTAGCCCGTGGAGTAGATCTGCACGCAGGAGGCGACCAGGCCGACCAGGACGGCGACGAGGGCGGCGAAGCCGTCGATGTGCAGGGCCAGTTCGATCGGGACCGAGCCGGTGGGCGTGAGTTCGGTGGCCGCGTCGACGGCCCGGCCGCCGCCCTGGCGTACCGCGACCAGTACGGCGATGACGAGCGCCGCGAGGGTCGGGAGCACGGCGAGGGGGCGTACGAAGCCGGGGGCCGTCCGGCCGAGAAGCAGGCCGGCCGCGGCGCCCAGGAACGGGAGGAGGGGGACGAGGACGGCGAGGGTGGTCGTGGTCACGCGGTGGCCTCAGCCTTCTCGGCCGTGGCCGGCGCGGCGGTGTCCGGGCCGTCGCCGTCGGGGCCGTCGCCGGTCTCGGCGGTGTCGCGGAGCTTGTCGATGTCCGAGGTGCCGCGGTTGCGGTACACGGCGAGGACGATCGCCAGGCCGATGCCGATCTCGGCGGCGGCGATGGCGATGGTGAACAGGGTGAGCGCCTGTCCGGAGTGCAGGGTGTCGCGGGCCGCCTTCGAGAGCCAGACGTCGAAGGCGACGAGGTTCAGGTTGACGGCGTTGAGCATGAGCTCGACGGACATCAGGACCAGGATCGCGTTGCGGCGCGCGAGGACTCCGTACAGGCCCGTGCAGAACAGGAGGGCGGAGAGCACGGCGGGATAGGCGAGGTGCATCAGCGGTTCCCTTCCTTGCCGGAGGGCCGCTCGTCGGCCGTCTTCGGGTCCGCCGCGGCTGGGCGGGTCGCCGTCGGGCCGGGGGCTGTGCGGCTCGGGGGGAGCGTGCCGGAGGGCCGAAGCGGGCCGGACGACGTGCGTGCCTTGCCGGGGTCCTCCTCCGCGGCTGTCTTGCGGGAGAGCACGATCGCGCCGACGAGGGCGGCGAGGAGCAGGACCGAGAGGGCTTCGAAGGGGAGCACCCAGCTCTGGAACAGGCTCTCGCCCGCGGTCTCCGTGGAGCCCTCGGCGGGGCCCTCCAGGTCCATCCAGGTCGTACGGAAGGCGTCGACGACGACCCATACCAGGGCGCAGGCGGCGGCGACGGCCACGGCCAGGGCGGCCCAGCGGTTGCCGGAGTCGGCGTCCGGCGAGCGGCCGATGGGAGCCCTGGTGAGCATCAGTCCGAACAGGAGGAGGACGACGACGGAACCGACGTAGATGAGGACCTGCACCCAGGCGATGAACTCGGCCGTGAGGAGGAGGTATTCGACGGCGAGACCACCGAGCGCGACCACGAGCCACAGGGCCGCGTGCACCAGTTGCCGGGTGGTCACGGTCACGATCGCGGCGCCGAAGGTGACGAGGCCGACGAGCAGGAACGCGATCTCCACGCCGGTCGGCGAGAGGAAGCCGTGGCTGCCGGCGGCGGTGGTCGTCACGGGCGCGGCGACGGCGGCCGTGGCGTGCGCCGTGGCGGCGGCCGTGGCTGCTGCGAGGCTCACGACTGGCCCTCCCGCGGGTCGGTGGGGCCGGTCGGAGGGGCGGCTTGATCTGGTCCGTCGGTGCTCGGGGGCTGCCGGGTCTGTCCGGGCCGGCCCGCCTCTCCGGCCTGGCCCGCCTGGCCGGTCGGGTCGGGCGACTGCGACGGCTTGGCCGGCTCGGCGGACTCGGTGGGCTGGGTCGGCTCGGTGGGCTGGGTGGGCTCGGGACGCTGGGTCGACTGGAGCTGCTGGGCCTGTTCGGCGGCCAGTTTGTCGGCTGTCTTGCGGGCCGCGGTCATCTCCTTCGGCTCCTCGGCACCGGGGTCGAGGGCGGGCGGGGCCGGGACGGTCCACATCCACTCGCGGAGCTTGTCGCGCTCGTGGGTGAGTTCATGGATGTCGGTCTCGGCGTACTCGAACTCCGGGGACCAGAACAGCGCGTCGAAGGGGCAGACCTCGATGCAGATACCGCAGTACATGCACAGGGCGAAGTCGATGGCGAAGCGGTCGAGGACGTTGCGGCTGCGCTCGCGGCCACCCGGGGCGGCGGGCGGGACCGTCTCCTTGTGGGAGTCGATGTAGATGCACCAGTCCGGGCACTCGCGGGCGCACAGCATGCAGACCGTGCAGTTCTCCTCGAAGAGCCCGATGACACCGCGGGTGCGGGGCGGGAGTTCGGGCTGGGCGTCCGGGTACTGCTCGGTGACGGTCTTCTTCGTCATCGTGCGGAGCGTGACGGCGAGGCCCTTGGCGAGGCCGGCGCCGGGGATGGGGGCCACTAGGAGATCACCACCTTGACGACGCCGGTGAGGGCGATCTGGGCGAGGGCGAGCGGGACGAGGAGGGTCCAGGCGAGTTTCTGGAGCTGGTCCTCGCGGAGACGGGGGTAGGTGACGCGCAGCCAGATGACGACGAAGGCGAGGATCGCGGTCTTCAGCAGGGTCCAGACCCAGCCGAGGCCGTCGGCACCCCACGGTCCGTGCCAGCCGCCCAGGAAGAGGACGGTGGTGAGGCCGCACAGGACGACGATTCCGGCGTACTCGGCGAGGAGGAACAGGGCGAAGCGCAGGCCCGTGTACTCGGTGTACGCGCCGAAGATGATCTCCGAGTCGGCGACCGGCATGTCGAAGGGCGGGCGCTGGAGTTCGGCGAGGCCGGCGACGAAGAAGACGATCGCGCCGACGATCTGCCAGGGCAGCCACCACCACTCGAAGGCGTCGACGATGCCGGGGAGGGAGACCGTGCCGGCCGCCATCGCGACCGAGGCCGCGGTGAGGAGCATGGGCAGTTCGTAGGCCAGGAGCTGTGCGGCGGTGCGGAGGCCGCCGAGCAGGGAGAACTTGTTCGCCGAGGCCCAGCCGGCCATGAGCGAGCCGAGGACGCCCACGCCCATCACCGCGAGCACGAAGAAGATGCCCGCGTCGACGACCTCGCCGACGGCGCCCTCACCCGGCCCGATCGGGATGGCGAGGAGGACCAGGAGGTACGGGAGGAGGGCGACGGCGGGCGCGAGCTGGAAGATACGGCGGTCCGCCCCGGCCGGGACGACGTCCTCCTTCTGGGCGAACTTGACGCCGTCCGCGACGAGTTGGGCCCAGCCGTGGAAGCCGCCGGCGTACATCGGGCCCAGGCGGCCCTGCATGTGGGCCATCACCTTGTGCTCGGTCTGACCGACGATCAGCGGGAAGGTCAGGAAGACGACGAAGACGACGAGGAGTCGCAGGGCGACGTCGAGAGCGTCGTTCACTGCGGGCCTCCGGCGGGGTCGTCCTTGGTGGGGGTGTTCCGGCGTGCGGAGTCCGAGCCGGGGTCGGCGTCGGGCTCGTTACCGGGGTGCGGGACGCTGTCCGGTTCGGTACCGGTACCGGTATCGGGGTGCGGGGCGCTGTCCGGCTCGGTACCGGTACTTGGCTCGGTACCGGTACTCGGCTCGGTACCGGTCTCCGGCTCGGTACCGGTATCCGACGCGGGGTCGGAATCCTGCGCGGGGTCGGAATCCCGCTCGCGGGCCCGCTGGGAACCGGAATCCGGCTCCGACGCCGATTTCGGCTCCGGCTCCGGCTCCGACTTCGGCTCCCGTTCCGGAGCAGGCTCCGCGTCGGGGTTCGCGTCGGCGTCGGTCACGCGGTCCGGTTCGGCCTGCGCCCCGGTCGCTGCCGGCCTACTCTCGGCACCGGCACCGGCACCGGCACCGGCACCAGCACCCGCACCCGCACCCGGTTCAGTACCAGCACCAGGTTCAGCACCGGCATCCGTACCCGGACCGGCGTCCGGCTCACGCTCGTCAAAAGCGGGCCGGGCGTGGTGCCAGGGGGCGTCCGCGCTGCGTGGGGTCCTGGCGGGCGTCGGTGTGGTCGGGCTCGGCGGAGTCGGCCCCTCGGGGGTCGGTTCCGCCGCGTCCGTGTCGGTTCCCGGGGTTCGCGGACCGGCGTCGCGACCGGTGACCGCGTCCGTTCCCGAGGCGCTCGGCTCGGCCTGCCCGGCCGCGGAACGCTGGGTCGCGGACCCCTCGCCCGCTCTGCGCGCCCGTCGCGGCCCGGCCGAACCGGCAGCACCCGTCGGCCGACGTGCGCCCTCAGTACCCGTACCAGCACCAACACCGGCACCGGCACCGGAACCGGCACCGGAACCTGACGCCTCACCGGAACCAGAACCGATACCGGGACCAGCACCAGCGCCGGTCGCTCCATCGCTACCGGTACCACCGGTACCAGCACCCGACGGCACACCGGCACCAGCACCCGCCGCCGCACCGGTACCAGCACCAGCACCCGACGGCACACCGGTACCAGCACCCGTACCGGTACCCGACGTGTCACCGGCACCAGCACCGCCACCCGTACCAGCACCCGACGCCTCACCGGCACCGGCACCAGCACCCGTACCCCCCGCGACCTGCTGGCTGGCCGAGCCCTCGGTTGCCGAGCGGGTGCGTCGCGGCGGCCTTGCCGGGGTCGGCTCGGCGGGCGTGGAGGCCGGGGTGGACGAGGGCGTGGTGGCCGCGGGGGTAGCGGGCGTGGGCTGGCCGGCCGAGCCCTCGCCCGTGGTGCGGGTGCGGCGCGGCGGGCGGTCGGCTGCGGCGCCGCGGGCGGCACCCCGCGCCGGGCGGGCGGGCGCGGGCGGGAGCTGGCCCTTGAGGGGGCCCCACTCGTTCGGGTCGGGCACCCCCGGCGGCAGCATCTGGCGGCGCTTGGGACCGCCGTGGTCCGACTCGCCGGGTTCCTTCGCGCCGGGCCACGCCTTGGCGACGCGGGCCGCGAGCACGAAGTCCTTGCGCAGCGGGTGGCCCTCGAAACCGTCGGGCAGGAGCAGCGGGTCCAGGCCGGGGTGGCCCTCGAAGTCGACGCCGAACATTTCGTGGGTCTCGCGCTCGTGCCAGCCGGCGCCCGCGTAGACGTCGACGGCGGAGCGCAGGACGGGCGCCGAGTGCGGGACGGTCGTACGGACGAGGAGGCGGCGTACCGGGGACAGTGCCACGACGTGGGCGCAGACGTGGAAGCCCGTGCCGGGTTCGTCGACGGCGCTCAGCCAGTCGAAGTAGGTGCACGCCAGGGTGTCGCGGGCCGTCCGCAGGGCGTCGGTCCAGGAAGCGGGCGGTACGTCGACGGTGAGGAGCGCGTACGACTCCTCGACGGTGGCGTCGGGGCCGAAGAGTTCCTCGACGGGGGCGGGGAGCCAGCCGGTGGTCATCGGTCCTCCCCCGCTGCCGGCGGGCGCACCAGGCCGCTCTGGAGCGCGGCCGTGGAGGGGCGGGACGTGCCGTAGCGCTCGCTCAGCGACTCGCGGGCGATCTTCTCCTGGAGCTTCAGGATGCCCTGGAGGAGGGCCTCGGGGCGGGGCGGGCACCCGGGGACGTAGACGTCGACGGGGATGATCTGGTCGACGCCCTTGGTCACGGAGTACGAGTCCCAGTACGGGCCGCCGCAGTTGGAGCAGGCGCCGAAGGAGATGACGTACTTGGGCTCGGGCATCTGTTCGTACAGACGCTTCACGGCGGGGGCCATCTTGTCGGTGACCGTGCCGGAGACGACCATCAGGTCGGCCTGGCGGGGGCCGGGCGCGAACGGGATCACGCCGAGGCGGATGAAGTCGTGCCGGGCCATCGACGCGGCGATGAACTCGATCGCGCAGCAGGCGAGGCCGAAGTTGAAGACCCACAGGCTGTAGCGGCGGCCCCAGTTGAGGACCACCTTCATCGGCTCGGGGGCCAGGCGGGCGAGCGCGCCCAGCCTCTTCGGCTCGGGAAGCAGTACCGGCTGGGCCGGCTCCGGGGTCACGTCCATGTGAGGACGCCCTTCTTGTATGCGTACAGCAGGCCCACGGCCAGGAAGCCGAGGAAGACGAACATCTCGACGAGCGTGGCGGCACCGTAGCCGTCCCGGGCGAAGACGGTCGCCCACGGGAACAGGAAGATCGAGTCCACGGCGAAGATCACGTACAGGAAGGCGTAGACGTAGTAGCGGACCTGGGTGTGGGCCCAGCCCTCGCCGACGGGGTCGACGCCGCACTCGTACGTCAGGAGTTTCTCGGGCGTCGGTACGACGGGTCGCAGCAGCCGTCCCGCGCCGAAGGCGACGGCGACGAACAGCACGCCGACGAGAGTGAGCAGTCCGACGACCGAATAGGACTGGAAATAGTCCGACGCGACCACGGTCGCGGTGTCCGCGCCCCCGGTCCCGGCGATCACGGTCGGTTCCGGCACGTCCGCCCCTCGCTCTCTGACCTCGTGGTCCTTCGTGAACCTCGCGTTCGACGATCTGTACGCACGGGAGTCTAGGGCCTGCTAAAGAACCCGTAAGCAGCCCGTCACGCCTTGGCATGGGCAGGACGTGTCCGCCGGGAACCGCCGGGGTGGGGTTTTCCCCAGTGGATCGTGGCGGCCCACCTCATGGCGCCGGGGCCCGCGGCCCGGCACGCTAGCGAATATGACCGAACGCATCACGACCACCGGCGCCGCGGACGAACCGGCGTCCGACAGCGGGCTCCTGCCCCCCGCCCGCCTCGCGCTGCCATCGCAGACGTGGAAGGAGATCGCGCATCTCCTCGCGAACCTTCCGGTGTCGATCATCGGCTTCACGTACGTCGTGACCGTGATGTCCATCGGGACCGGGCTCTCGGTGACGGTGGTCGGGCTGCCGCTGCTCGCGGGCGGGCTGATGGGCTCGCGGCTGCTGGGCCGGGCCGAGCGGGCGCGGGCACGGGCGCTGCTCGGCGTGCGGATCGACGAGCCGAGCCCGTTGCCGGTACGGCGGACCGGCTTCTTCGGCTGGCTCTGGTCGACGCTGAAGGACCCGGTGGCCTGGCGGACGACGTTGTACGAGTTCATAAGGCTGCCGTGGGGCATCGCGACGTTCACGGTCACGCTGGTCTCCTTCTTCGTGCTGTGGCCGGTGCTGCCGTTCATCACACGGGGGCTGACCAACGCGGACCGGGCGATGGTGCGGGGGCTGCTGTCCCCCTCGGACGAGCTGGAGCGGCGCATCGCCGAGCTGGAGTCGGACCGCGGGGTGGTGGTCGACACGGCCGCGGCGGACCTGCGGCGCATCGAGCGCGACCTGCACGACGGGGCGCAGGCCCGGCTGGTCAACCTCGCGATGGGGCTGGGTCTGGCCAAGGAGAAGCTCCTGGAGGGCCAGGCCGACGAAAGCGTCGCGGTGATGGTCGAGGAGGCGCACGGCGAGGTGAAGCTCGCGCTGCAGGAGCTGCGTGATCTGGCCCGCGGGATCCATCCGGCGGTGCTCACGGATCGCGGCCTGGACGCCGCGCTCTCGTCGATCGCCTCGCGGTGCACGGTACCGGTGAAGGTGACCGCCGACCTGCCGGAGCGGCCGGCGGCGGCGATCGAGGGCATCGCGTACTTCACGGTCTCCGAGCTGCTGCAGAACGTGAGCAAGCACAGCGGTGCGCGTTCGGCTTCTGTCGACGTGTGGCGGGCGGACGAGCGGCTGCTCATCCAGGTGTGGGACGACGGGAGCGGCGGGGCGCGGCTCGACGGCGGTACGGGGATGGCGGGCCTCGCCGACCGGCTGGGCGCGGTCGACGGGCTGTTCCTCATCGAGTCGCCCGAGGGCGGGCCGACCACGATCACGGCGGAGCTCCCCTGGCGGAACCGCGAGCCCGGCGAAGTCCGCTAGCGACAACTCCGGGCACACCCCCCGGGGCCGCGCCCTCCACACCCGTCCACCCTGACGGGCAGGGCGCGGCCCCCTCGCACCTCCGCGCAGCCGCCGAATCCCGGGGAGCCCAGCCATGCCGAACCCCGGGAGCGACAGCCGGGCCGATCACCCCGACGGACAACGCCCGCACCGCCCGCACCCGCGGGCGATTGCCGGCGCGGTCCCTGGCTGACACACAGGGCTTCCCACGGCTCCCCAGACGGGCCGCCCCATCCCCACGCCCGCCCGGAGGCAGCCTCCTGGCGGGCGCCGCCCGGTCCCGTGGCCGGAGGGCAGTCGTGTGAGCCCCATCCTCCGCACGCTCTCACCGGCGTCTCTGGAGAGCCACGCCCCGGAGGGGGTCTCCCCCCGCGTCCCGGCGCCGCCCCGCCCGACCCGGGCCCCGTCCTCCCGAGGTAGGGAAAACCCCCCGTCGAAGACGCCGATGGACTCCATGGCCCGTGGGCCCCCGGCCGAGCAGGGTGGAGGTAGGACAGCGCACCGCTCAGCGCACCACCGCTCAGCGCACGACAGTTCACCGACCTGACGAGAAGAAACGGACGACGCCGATGGCCACGGACTACGGACAGGGATACGGGCGGCACGGCGGGCCCGGCTTCCACGGGGCGGGCGCCGAAGGCTGGACGCGGCGGCTCCCCGTCGCGCTGCGGGCGCCGGTCGAGGCCCGCAGCTGGCGCGAGTTCGGGTACCTCATGCTGAGCCTGCCGATAGCGATCGCCGGCTTCGTCTACGCGGTCACGATGGTCTCGCTCGGCGCGGGACTGCTGATCACGTTCCTCGGGGTTCCGGTGCTGGCGGCGGCGCTCGCCGGGTGCCGCGGGTTCGGCGCGCTGGAGCGGGCCCGGGCCCGGGCGCTGCTCGGCGTCGAGATCGCCGACCCCGAGCCGCTGCGCCGCAAGGGCCGGGGCCCGATGGCGTCGATGGGGGCGCTGCTCAGGAGCGGCACGTCCTGGCGGCACCTGCTCTACACGCTGGTGCAGTTCCCGTGGGCGGTGTTCGCGTTCGTGGTGGCGCTGTCGTTCTGGGCGTACGGCTGGGCGATGCTCACGTATCCGCTGTGGTTCTGGCTCTTCCCGCTGTACGGCGGCCAGGGCGGGCTCCAGCTCTACGGCGACGAGGGGCACCGGATCTACCTGGACAACCCGTTCGAGATCGGGGTGACGGCGCTGGTGGGGCTGCTGTTCACACTGGCCACGCCCTGGATCGTGCGGGCGCTGACGACCGTGGACCGGCTGATGGTGCTGGGGCTGCTCGGCCCGTCGAAGCTGGCGACGCGGGTGGTGGAGCTGGAGTCGGACCGCGGGGTGGTCGTGGACACGGCCGCCGCCGACCTGCGGCGCATCGAGCGCGACCTGCACGACGGGGCACAGGCCCGGCTGGTGGCGCTGGCCATGGATCTGGGGCTGGCGAAGGAGAAGCTGTCGGAGGACCCGCGCGAGGCGGCCCGGATGGTGGACGAGGCCCACGGTGAGGTGAAGACGGCGCTCCAGGAGCTGCGGGACCTGGCGCGGGGCATCCACCCGGCCGTGCTGACGGACCGCGGACTGGACGCGGCGCTCTCCGCGGTCGCCTCGCGCTGCACGGTGCCGGTGCGGGTCGAGGTGGACCTGCCGTCCCGGCCGGCCCCGGCCATCGAGGGCATCGCCTACTTCACGGTCTCCGAGCTGCTCCAGAACATCAGCAAGCACTCCAGGGCGACGCGGGCCACGGTCGACGTGTGGCGGGTCGAGAACCGGCTGATGCTCCAGGTCACGGACAACGGGGTGGGCGGCGCCGAGCCGTCCGCCGGGTCCGGTCTCGCGGGGCTCGCCGAGCGGCTGGACGCGGTGGACGGGATCCTCGTGGTCGACTCGCCGCCGGCCGGACCGACCCGGGTCACCGCGGAGCTGCCCTGGCGGGGACAGCACATCGCCTGACGGCGTTCCCGGCGTTCCCCGGACCCGGCCGCCGCCGCGCACGGACAGGACGGCAAGCCCGACTCCACGTCGGGCTTGCCGTCGTCGCGCTGTCCACGCCCCAGGGACCGGACGGAGGGGGCGCCGGGCCGGGTGGTCCGGGGCTGCGGAAGCGGGGCGCGGCGGGCCCCGGTCCCGCTTCCCGTACGGATTCGCCGGCCCGGGCGCGGCACGGTTCGAATGCTGGAATGCTGGGGCTGTCGTACGAGCGGGACGGACCGGGCCGGGAAGTGACGCGGCGGTCCGCACGGGGTGGAAGAGAACCGGCGCGTGCCGGGCACAGGGCTGTGGGGGGCCGAAGATCGTGGAGGACAGGGTGCGAGTGGTCATCGCCGAGGATTCAGTGCTGCTCAGGGAGGGCCTGACCCGGTTGCTGACCGACCGCGGGCACGACGTGGTGGCCGGTGTCGGGGACGCGGAGGCGCTGATCAAGACGATCACCGAGTTCGCGGCCCAGGGCGAGCTGCCCGACGTCGTCGTGGCCGACGTGCGGATGCCGCCGACGCACACCGACGAGGGCGTCCGGGCGGCGGTGCAGCTACGCAAGGAGCATCCGGGACTCGGTGTGCTGGTGCTGTCGCAGTACGTGGAGGAGCAGTACGCCACCGAACTGCTGGCCGGTTCCAGCCACGGGGTCGGCTATCTGCTCAAGGACCGGGTGGCCGAGGTGCGCGAGTTCGTGGACGCGGTGGTGCGGGTGGCCCGCGGGGGCACCGCGCTGGACCCGGAGGTCGTGGCGCAGCTGCTGGGGCGCAGCCGCAAGCAGGACGTGCTCGCCGGGCTCACGCCGAGGGAGCGGGAGGTGCTCGGGCTGATGGCCGAGGGCCGCACCAACTCGGCCGTCGCCCGGCAGCTGGTGGTCAGCGACGGTGCCGTCGAGAAGCACGTCAGCAACATCTTCCTGAAGCTGGGGCTGTCTCCCAGCGACGGGGACCACCGGCGTGTTCTGGCCGTTCTGACCTACCTGAACTCCTGAGTGGCCGACACTGTGTCAGTTATCCAGCAGGCGTCGAGTCCGCTCGTGTGCAGTACGTAGCCGGGTGGCCGCGACACGCACCGAGCACGAGAACCGCAGAACGGCAGGGAAACGTCTTCACGTAGAGCGCCGGAGGGCGAGCACACCATGGCACAGCAGCGCGTCCGAGCGTCCCGAAACCGGGACCGTCATGCGAATGGCCGAGGGAAGGCGACCCTTACCGACGTAGGGTTGATCCTGGGAGGGTCGGCGGGACGACCGTTCCCAGACAGCCGCCTCGAGGGAGGTCCAGTTCAGTGACCAGCCAGGTCAGCAGTCCAACCGAACAGGCCGACGAAGCCGTCGTAGGAGAGCAGCGCAAACCGGCGGGCACGAAGGACGTACGCCGCCTCGACCGCGTCATCATCCGCTTCGCGGGCGACTCCGGTGACGGCATGCAGCTCACGGGAGACCGCTTCACCTCGGAGACGGCCTCCTTCGGCAACGACCTGTCCACCCTGCCGAACTTCCCGGCCGAGATCCGCGCCCCCGCGGGCACCCTGCCGGGCGTCTCGTCCTTCCAGCTGCACTTCGCCGACCATGACATCCTCACCCCCGGCGACGCGCCGAACGTGCTGGTGGCGATGAACCCGGCCGCGCTGAAGGCGAACATCGCCGACGTGCCGCGCGGCGCGGAGATCATCGTCAACACCGACGAGTTCACCAAGCGGGCGATGGCCAAGGTCGGCTACGTCACGAGCCCGCTGGAGGACGGCTCCCTGGACGGCTACAGCGTCCACCCCGTCCCGCTGACGACGCTCACCGTCGAGGCGCTCAAGGAGTTCGACCTGTCCCGCAAGGAGGCGGAGCGGTCGAAGAACATGTTCGCGCTCGGCCTGCTGAGCTGGATGTACCACCGGCCCACCGAGGGCACCGAGAAGTTCCTCAGGACCAAGTTCGCGAAGAAGCCCGAGATCGCCGCGGCCAACATCGCGGCGTACCACGCGGGCTGGAACTTCGGCGAGACGACCGAGGACTTCGCGGTCAGCTACGAGGTCGCCCCGGCGGCGCAGGCGTTCCCGACGGGCACGTACCGGAACATCTCGGGGAACCTGGCGCTGTCGTACGGGCTGATCGCGGCCTCGCGGCAGGCGGACCTGCCTCTGTACCTGGGCTCGTACCCGATCACGCCGGCCTCGGACATCCTGCACGAGCTGAGCCGGCACAAGAACTTCGGTGTGCGGACCTTCCAGGCCGAGGACGAGATCGCGGGCATCGGCGCGGCGCTCGGGGCGGCCTTCGGCGGTTCGCTCGCGGTGACCACGACGTCGGGGCCCGGGGTGGCGCTGAAGTCCGAGACGATCGGGCTCGCCGTCTCCCTGGAACTGCCGCTGCTGGTCATCGACATCCAGCGCGGCGGGCCCTCCACCGGTCTGCCGACCAAGACCGAGCAGGCCGACCTGCTCCAGGCCATGTACGGGCGCAACGGCGAGGCGCCGGTCCCGGTCGTCGCCCCGAAGACGCCCGCCGACTGCTTCGACGCGGCCGTCGAGGCCGCCCGGATCGCGCTCACCTACCGCACCCCTGTCCTGCTGCTCTCGGACGGCTACCTCGCCAACGGCAGCGAGCCCTGGCGCATCCCCGACATCGAGGAACTCCCGGACCTGCGCGTGCAGTTCGCCCAGGGGCCGAATCACACCCTGGACGACGGCACCGAGGTCTTCTGGCCGTACAAGCGCGACCCGCAGACCCTCGCCCGCCCGTGGGCCGTCCCCGGCACGCCCGGCCTGGAACACCGCATCGGCGGCATCGAGAAGCAGGACGGCTCGGGCAACATCTCCTACGACCCGGCCAACCACGACTTCATGGTCCGCACCCGGCAGGCCAAGATCGACGGCATCGACGTCCCGGACCTCGACGTCGACGATCCGGACGGCGCCGACACCCTGGTGCTCGGCTGGGGTTCGACCTACGGCCCGATCACCGCGGCGGTCCGGCGGCTGCGCACGGCCGGCGAGAGCATCGCGCAGGCCCATCTGCGCCACCTCAACCCGTTCCCCCGGAATCTGGGCGCCGTCCTCGGGCGTTACGAGAAGGTGGTGATCCCCGAGATGAACCTCGGGCAGCTCGCCACGCTCGTACGGGCGAAGTACCTGGTCGACGCGCGCTCGTACAACCAGGTCAACGGAATGCCGTTCAAGGCCGAACAGCTTGCCACGGTTCTCAAGGAGGCCATCGATGGCTGAGACGACCACGGAGGGCACGGGCACGATCGAGGCGCTCTCCCTCGTGCCCAAGGCCGAGGCCAGGCAGTCCATGAAGGACTTCAAGTCCGATCAGGAAGTGCGCTGGTGCCCCGGCTGCGGCGACTACGCGATCCTGGCGGCCGTGCAGGGCTTCATGCCCGAACTCGGCCTGGCCAAGGAGAACATCGTCTTCGTCTCCGGGATCGGCTGCTCCTCCCGCTTCCCGTACTACATGAACACCTACGGGATGCACTCCATCCACGGCCGCGCCCCCGCCATCGCCACCGGCCTCGCCTCCAGCCGCCGGGACCTGTCCGTCTGGGTCGTCACCGGTGACGGTGACGCGCTGTCCATCGGCGGCAACCACCTCATCCACGCCCTGCGGCGCAACGTGAACCTCAAGATCCTGCTGTTCAACAACCGGATCTACGGGCTCACCAAGGGCCAGTACTCGCCCACCTCCGAGGTCGGCAAGATCACCAAGTCGACCCCGATGGGCTCGCTCGACGCGCCCTTCAACCCGGTCTCCCTCGCGATCGGCGCCGAGGCGTCCTTCGTCGCCCGCACCGTCGACTCGGACCGCAAGCACCTCACCGACGTCCTGCGCCAGGCCGCGGCCCACCCCGGCACGGCCCTCGTCGAGATCTACCAGAACTGCAACATCTTCAACGACGGCGCCTTCGAGGTCCTGAAGGACAAGCAGCAGGCCGAGGAGGCCGTGATCCGCCTGGAGCACGGCAAGCCGATCCGCTTCGGCGCCGACGGCGGCAAGGGCGTCGTCCGCGACCAGCTCACAGGCGACCTGCGCGTGGTCACCGTCACGCCGGAGAACGAGGCGATGATCCTGGTCCACGACGCCCACTCGCCGTCCCCGACCACCGCCTTCGCCCTCTCCCGCCTCGCCGACCCGGACACCCTGCACCACACCCCGATCGGGGTGCTGCGCTCGGTGGACCGGCCGGTCTACGACACGCTCATGGCCGACCAGCTGGACGCGGCCATCGAGCAGAACGGCAAGGGCGACCTGTCGGCCCTGCTGGCAGGCAACGACACCTGGACGGTCGTCGGCTGACCCCGCCTCGCGCGTCGTGCCGGGCCCGGACCGTCAGGTCCGGGCCCGTTCGTCCGCCCCGGCCCTGGCCTCGTCGTACGCGGCGCGGGCTTCGAGGACGGCGTCCATGCGGCGTTCGGTCCAGCCGGCGAGGGCGGCCACCTGCTCGGCGGCCTCGCGGCCGAGGGCGGTGAGCGAGTAGTCGACGCGCGGCGGGATCACGGGCTTCGCGTCCCGGTGCACCAGACCGTCGCGCTCCAGGGTCTGGAGGGTCTGGGTGAGCATCTTCTCGCTGACCCGGCCGATGGCCCGGCGCAGCTCGCTGAAGCGGTACGGGCGCTCGGCCAGCGCGATCAGGACGAGGACTCCCCAGCGGCTGGTGACGTGCTCCAGGACGAGGCGGTAGGGGCACATCGCCTCGCCGTCGGTGTTCCTCATGCGTACGGCCATGCCGGTACCTTACTTCAAAGTGGGTACTTTCCTTTAGTTAGTGCAGCTCCTAAGGTGAGTGGACACCCCCACCCCCAAGGAGTTGTTTCCGCATGAGCATCGTCGTCACCGGAGCCACCGGTCACCTCGGCCGCCTCGTCATCGACGGTCTGCTGGAGAAGGTCCCGGCCGCCGAGGTCGCCGCCGTCGTCCGCGACAAGGAGAAGGCCGCCGGTCTGGCCGCCCGCGGTGTCGAACTGCGCGTGGCCGACTACGACGCCCCCGAGACCCTCGCGGACGCCTTCGCCGCCGGCGACCGGGTGCTGCTGATCTCCGGCAGCGAGGTCGGGCGCCGCGTCGCCCAGCACCGTGCCGTGATCGACGCCGCGAAGGGCGCGGGCGTCGCGCTGCTGGCGTACACGGGCGTCCTCGGCGGTCCCGAGGCCGACTTCCTGCTGGCCGACGAGCACAAGGTGACCGAGCGGGCGATCCTCGATTCCGGTCTGCCGTACGCCTTCCTGCGCAACGGCTGGTACCACGAGAACTACACCGAGAACCTCGCACCGGTCCTGGAGCACGGCGCCGTCGTGCAGAGCGCCGGCGAGGGCCGGGTCGCCTCGGCCTCCCGCGCCGACTACGCGGCCGCCGCCGTCGCCGTCCTGACCGGCGAGGGACACGAGAACAAGGCGTACGAACTCAGCGGCGACACCGCCTGGAGCTTCGCCGAGTACGCGGCCGAGCTGAGCCGGCAGACCGGCCGGGAGATCGGGTACAGCAGCGTTCCCGCCGAGGTCCACCAGGAGATCCTCGTCGGCGCCGGGCTGCCCGAGCAGTTCGCCGCGGTCCTCGTGGACGTGGACGGCGCCATCGCGCGCGGTCTGCTCGCCCGCACGGACGGCGACCTGGCCCGGCTCACCGGCCGCCCGACCACCCCGCTCGCGGACGCGATCGCGGCGGCCCTCAAGTCCTGACTCCGGGCCCCAGAACCCCGCGTCGCCGCCACCTCCCGCCCCCGCCTGTCATGACCGTATGCCGATACGGGCATGACAGACGGGGGCGCCCGGCGCTACCGTCGGGGAGGCTGCACGCGGGCAGCCGCGCGAGAGGGAGGCGCCGGTGGCCGGGCAGTCGAGGAGCGAGCAGCGGATAGGCCTGCTCAACGGTTTCGCGGCATACGGCATGTGGGGGCTCGTCCCCCTCTTCTGGCCGCTGCTGAAGCCCGCGGGGGCCGTCGAGATCCTGGCCCACCGGATGGTGTGGTCCCTCGCCGTGGTCGGCGTCGCGCTGCTGGTGATGCGGCGCTGGGCCTGGCTCGGCGAGCTCGTGCGCCAGCCCCGCAAACTGGGTCTCGTCACGATCGCGGCGACGGTCATCACGGTCAACTGGGGCGTCTACATCTGGGCGGTGAACGCCGGGCACGTGGTGGAGGCCTCCCTCGGCTACTTCATCAACCCCCTCGTCACCATCGCGCTCGGCGTCCTGGTCCTCAAGGAGCGGATGCGCCCCGCCCAGTGGGCCGCCGTCGGCATCGCCCTCGCCGCGGTGCTGGTCCTGACCGTCGGATACGGGCGCCCGCCGTGGATCTCCCTCTGCCTCGCCTTCTCCTTCGGGACCTACGGCCTGGTCAAGAAGAAGGTCAACCTCGGCGGCATCGAGTCCCTCGCCGCGGAGACGGCGATCCAGTTCCTGCCGGCCCTCGCCTACCTGCTCTGGCTGAGCGCCCGCGGCGGCTCGACGTTCGCCGTCCAGGGCGCGGGCCACGCGGCACTCCTCGCGTCGACCGGCGTGGTGACCGCGATCCCCCTGGTCTGCTTCGGCGCCGCCGCGATCCGCGTCCCTCTCTCCACGCTGGGACTCCTGCAGTACCTGGCGCCCGTCTTTCAGTTCCTGCTCGGCATCCTGTACTTCCACGAGGCCATGCCGCCCGAGCGCTGGGCCGGGTTCGCGCTGGTCTGGGTCGCGCTGTCGCTGCTCACCTTCGACGCGCTGCGGACCGCCCGCCGCTCGGCGCTCGACCGGGCCGAACTCCACGCCCGCAGGAACGCCGTCACGGCCGCCGCCGTCCCCGCCACCGAGGACTCTCCGGTATACGAACGCCCGTGACCGAATACCGCTCTTGACGGTCAGTCAGTCCCAGCTTCACCATCCAGGCACCCCATTCACCGTGGAGTCCCCGGACGCCTCACGCATCCCCAGAGGCGGCCACGCGGGATCTCCCTGGAATTCGGAGCCCCCCACATGAAGCTCTCCATTCCTGGGCGTGCCTCGGCGGCCTCGGTCGTCGCCGCCGCCGCGCTGCTCGTAGGCGGGTCCATAGCCGGGGCGGCCCCCGCCCCCGAGGCAGTGGCCGCCGCCCCCGACATCCCCGTGGCCAACGTCAAGGCCCACCTCTCCCAGCTCCAGTCCATCGCCACCGCCAACGGCGGCAACCGCGCGCACGGCCGCGCCGGCTACAAGGCGTCCCTCGACTACGTGAAGGCCAAGCTGGACGCGGCCGGGTTCACCACGACCGTCCAGCAGTTCAGCTCCGGTGGCCGCACCGGCTACAACCTGATCGCCGACTGGCCCGGCGGCGACACCGGCCGGGTCGTCATGGCCGGCTCCCACCTGGACAGCGTGACCGCGGGCCCCGGCATCAACGACAACGGCTCCGGCTCGGCGGCCGTGCTGGAGGCCGCACTCACCGTGGCCCGTACGAACTACCAGCCCACGAAGCATCTCCGGTTCGCCTGGTGGGGCGCCGAGGAGCTGGGCATGGTCGGCTCGCGCTACTACGTGAACAGCCTCTCCTCGACGAACCGTTCGAGGATCAGCGGCTACCTGAACTTCGACATGATCGGCTCGCCGAACCCCGGCTACTTCGTCTACGACGACGACCCGGCGATCGAGAAGACCTTCAAGACCTACTTCACCGGGATCGGTGTCCCCACGGAGATCGAGACCGAGGGCGACGGCCGCTCGGACCACGCGCCCTTCAAGAACGCGGGCATCCCCGTCGGCGGCCTGTTCAGCGGCGCCGACTACATCAAGACCTCCGCGCAGGCCACGAAGTGGGGCGGTACGGCGGGCCGGGCCTTCGACGCCTGCTACCACTCGTCCTGCGACACGTCGTCGAACATCAACGACACGGCACTGAACCGGCACGCGGACGCGCTGGCGTACGCGGTGTGGGAGCTGTCGGCGGCGTAGGCACACGGGCGGGGGGGGGGGGGGGGGGGGGGGGGGGGGGGGGGGGGGGGGGGCGGCGGCCCCCCCCCCCCCCCCCCGGGGGGGGGGGGGGGGGGGGGGGGGGGGGGGGGGGGGGCGGGGGGGGCGGGGGGGGGGGGGGGGGGGGCCCCCCCCCCCGCCCCCCCCCCCCCCCCCCCCCCCCCCCGCCCGGCGTCACCCAGGTGCCGCGAGCCGGCTCAGGGGGCCGGGGGCCGCGGGCTGCGCGTGTAGGGGTTGTCCGGGAGGGAGCGGGCGCGCTCCGCGAGACGGCCCATGCGGTTGCGGGCGCTCTCCAGTTGCTCCAGGTCCTCCGCGGCCGGACCCTCGTCGGCCGTGAGCTCCGTCCACACGCCGATCAGGTCCCGTCCGAGGTGCAGCCCCTGAAGCGGGTCGCGGACGGCGCGCCAGGCCGCCGCGGCGCTCTGCACGTTGCCGTACGCGGCACCCGGGTCGCCGAGCCGCCTGTGCAGCCTGGCCAGGTCGAGGGACAGGTGGAACGACCTGAGCGGGTCACCCGCCAAGTAGGCGATGTACGAGGTCAGTTCGCGCAGCTTCAGCACCTCGGGGTGTTCGGGTCCCCAGGACGCCGACGCCTGGGCGACGGTGCGCTCGGCCATGCCGGCGGCTTCCTCTATCCGGCCCTGCTTCACGGCTTCGTTGACCCGGGCCACGTCCGCCTCGAAGGGGGACGCCGTGTCCGTCCCGCCGCCCTCCGTCGCCGGGGCGAGGACGGCTTCGGCCACGGCGTCGAAACCGCGGGCGGGCGTGGGCCTGGGGTCCTGCTCCGGCTCGGGCTCCAGGACCGGGAGACCGGCGGGGCGCCGCGCGGGGATCGGGGTGGGGGTCGGTTTCCAGTCCGGCGCGGGCTGCGGCTCGATCTCCGTCTCCGTCTCCACCATCGGGATGAGCCCGGAGGAGGGGATCACCTTCCACTCGGGCGCGGAGTAGGGCTCGTCCTCCCGCTCGAAAGCGGTGAGGGGGGCCGGGTCCTCCCCGGGCACGGGCGCGTCCAAGGGGGCCTCGGGGACCGATTCCGGTGCCGGGCCGAACTCGCCGGTCGGGGCGGAGACGGTGCCGGGGGCCGGGGCGGCGGGCTCCGGCCCGGAGGCGCCGGGGAGCAGCTGGGCGGGGCCCGCGGTGCCGGAGACGTTCCCGGCGGACTCCGGGACCGCCCGCAGCGCGTACGTCGCGGGGGTCCCCTCGCCCACCGGGCCGGCGGCCGGTTCGGGCACGGCCCGCAGGGGGAACGTCGGCACGTTCGTGGCGCTCGCCCCGGGGGCGTCCTCCGGTCCCGCACCAGCGGGAACCGGCCCGTCCGGCACGGGCGCCCCGGCAGCGGGCGCGCCGGGAGCGGCGGGAGCGGGCGGTATGAGCGATCCCGGCTTGGCTCCGCGCGTGGCGGACGTTACGTGGCTCGCGGGGGCCCGGTCTGCGGGAGCCGCGTGGGCCGCCGCGGCTGCGGGGCTCACGGGACGTGAGGGGTCCGCGGGGGACGCCGACGGCGCGGCCGGGGCCAACGGGCTGGGCGCGGAGGTGCCTGGAGCGGCGGGTGCCGACGGACTCGGGGCGGGAGCGGGAGCGGCCGAGGGCGACGGGGCCGGGGAGCTCGGGGCGGCGGGGGCGGACGGGCGTCCGGCCGGGTCCGGGGTCTGCGGCCTCGGCGTCGGCTCGGACGCCGGGGTGCCCGGCGCGAGCGGCCCCGACACCGGCTCCGGGACCGCCCTCAGCCGGTGGGTCGCCTTGTCTCGGGTGGGAGGCTGGGAGGCCGGGTTCGCGGCGGGCGCGGGGATCGGGCTGGGCTCGGTGCCGGGGGTGGCGCCCGGCACAGGCACGGGCGCGGTGCCGGGCGTACGGGCAGCACCCGGCGTAGCGGCACCGTCGGCCGCAGGCGCCGGAACGCGCGCCGGGGCGGGCGCGGGTCCCGGGACCGGCCCGGCAACGGGCGGACGGGCGCTGCCCGGCGCAGAGGAACCGTCAGCCGCAGGCGCCGGAACGCGCGCCGGGGCGGGCGCGGGTCCCGGAACCGGCCCGGCAACGGGCGGACGGGCGCTGCCCGGCGCAGAGGAACCGTCAGCCGCAGGCGCCGGAACGCGCGCCGGGGCGGGCGCGGGTCCCGGG
>NZ_JBVHTO010000009.1:0-135190 GCF_055565855.1 Streptomyces sp. NPDC028308 | reverse complement strand
GAACCGGCCCGGCAACGGGCGGACGGGCGCTGCCCGGCGCAGAGGAACCGTCAGCCGCAGGCGCCGGAACGCGCGCCGGGGCGGGCGCGGGTCCCGGGACCGGCCCGGCAACGGGCGTACGGGCAGCACCCGGCGTAGAGCAACCGTCAGCCGCAGGCGCCGGTACGCGCGCCTCGGCCGACGTCGGCGCGGGCGCCTCAGGTGACCCGGGGGCGTGAGCCGGCGCCGGGCCGGGCGACGGCGTCGGTGCGGGCACCTCGGGTGACCCCGGGATGCGCGCCGGTGCCGGGACGGGCGACGGAGACGCGGTGGCCGCCTCCCGGGGAGCCGGGACGGGGGCCTGGGGCGGGGCCGGCGGGGGGCCCACGCGGACCGGGTTGCCCGCGTACTCGCTGGAGCCGTCGACGTACACCTGGAGCGGGACGACGTAGCCGATGCTCTCGTCGTGGACCATGGCGAGGACGGGGTGGCCGGTGGCGAGGGCGATCCGGTGGAGGTAGTTCAGGACGGCGTCCTGGGCGCTCTCCCCGGCGTTCACGACGACCGGCATCCCGCCGACCGTCGCACGCGAGGCGGGCGCCGCAGCACTCCTGTCGCCGGGCACGCCCGCGCCGGCCCGCGCCGTCACGCGGACCTCGATCGGTGTGAGGCCCGACCCGGACCTCGCCCCCGGAACCGACGCCACGGGTGCCTGCCGCCCCCGCTTGGGCTCCCGCTTGTGTTCGCGGCTGAATCGAGACATCGGTTCCCTCACTCGGGTCGGTCAGTGGAGGAAGGGCCGGCAGCCGGGTCCGGCGACGGCGCCGACGACAGGGGCACCGCCACCGACGTCACCTCCGCCACGCACCTCGACCTGCCCGTACCCGAACACACCGTTTTCAAAAGGGGGCCGGCACGCCGAGCCGTCCCCGCGGCGGGCGGGGCCGCGGCCGGTACCGCGCTCGTGTGCATCAACACCCCTCCTCACACGCTCACTTCGAGCCGGTCCGGGGTAAGTCCCCCGTCGTGAAGGCCCTCTGACCGACATGGACGCCGGTCGCCGGTGCGCGGTTGTGGGCCGGGAGGGAACCGGTCACCTCAAGGCCCGATCGCACACCTGTAGTTGAGTCTCCAGCCTCCCTCCCGTTTCCTGGGTCACCAGGGCGTCACAGGCTCGTCCCAGGAACCCGCTCCCCCCGGTACCGGACCGCCCCGGGGGGCCGGGAAGATCGACGGACGCCGACGGAGGGGGAACAGCGATGCAGGGGAACGCAGGGCAGGGGCCGCAGGGCCCCGAGGTCTGGATACGCGGGCCGGTCACCGGACCGGACCAGGAGCGGCCGCAGGGGGCACCGGGCACGGTCACCGCACGCCGGTTCGCCTGGGTGGCCACCCACGGCGGGGCGGGCGCCACGACCCTCGCGACGGTTTTCGGCGGCCACGACGCGGGCCGCAACTGGCCGCGTCCCGACCAGGGGGAGCCCGGTTCGCTGCTCCTCGTGGCGCGGACGCACGCCACCGGGCTGGAGGCCGTCTCGCACACCCTGGACACCTTCCGGCGCGGGGACGTACCGCCGGGGCTCGACCTCGACGCCGTCGTCCTGGTCGCCGACGCGCCCGGCCGTCTGCCGCGCCCCCTCGCCCAGCACGTGAAGGCGATCGGCGCGATGATCGACGTCTACCAGGTGCCGTGGGTGCCCGCGTGGCGGGTGGGCGACCTGGGCGGGGAGCCACCGCGCGAGTGCGAGCCGCTGGCCCGGCTGACCGGGGCACCGGCCGCGCCCTCCGGACGACGCGGCCTGCGCTGAGCCCACGCCCGGACCTGCCCTCGGCGGCGCCCCGGGAGGCGCCCGCCGCAGAACTGCCCGACGGACCGGAGGAACGCGGACGCATGGACCCCGATGTCTACCGGTCCCTGTCGGCCGAGGAGATCGCCGCCGCCGTACGTGCGCGCGAGGTGAGCGCCGTCGACGTGGTCACGGTCTGCCTCGCACGGCTCGACGCGGTGGAACCGTACCTGCACGCGTTCACCGAGGTCTGGGGCACGCGGGCGCTGCGCCGGGCCCGCGAGGTGGACGCGCGGGTGGCCGCGGGCGGACGTCCGGCGCTCGCGGGCGTCCCGGTCGCGGTGAAGGGACGTCACGGGCTGCGCGCGGCGGCCGCGCTGATCGACGCGGGCTGCGTGCCGGTGGGGGCGACGTCCGTGCCCGGCCCGGGCACGCCCTGGCAGACGTGGGGGCTGGGCGCGCACGGGCGGACCGTCAACCCCTGGCGCGGCGACCGGAGTCCGGGCGGTTCGTCGGCCGGGGCCGCCGCCGCGGTGGCCGCGGGCGTGGTGCCGGTCGCGACCGGCACCGACGGCGCCGGGTCCGTCCGTATCCCCGCCGCCTGGTGCGGTGTCCTCGGCCTGAAGACCACCAACGGCCGCCTCCCGTCGTCGGACCGTACGGGACTGGCCGCGGCCGGCGCCGTCGCCCGGCACGCGTCGGATCTCGCGGCGTACTGGCACGTGGTGTCCGGCGCCCGCACGGGGACCACGCCCGTCGGCGGCGTCCCGTCGCCGGCCCCCTCCCCCGCGCCGACCCGCGCCGACGCCCTGTACGCCACCCAGGGCCCGGATCCGGCCAACTTCCCGGACAGGGGCCCGGCATCCCCCGCCGTCCGCCCCGGCTCGGTTCCGGAGGCCATCCCGGCCGGAGCGCCCGTTCCCGTCGCCGCCCTCTGGTCGTCCGGTCTCGGCTTCGCCGGTGGGGACGCCGAGGCGGAGGCCCTGGCGGCCGTCGCGTACGGCGCCGTGGAGCGGCTCGTGCGTGCCGGGGTCGTACGGCTCGTTCCCGGGGACGTCCGGCTGGTCGACCCCGGTCCCGCCTGGCTGGCCCTGCGCACCCCCGGGGCGGGTCCGGACGCCGCGGGGCCCGTCCGGGACGAGAACGACCGGCGGCTCGCCGGGGTCTTCGCCCGCTGTGAGCTGCTGCTGACGCCGGTCACGCCGAACGCGCCGCACGGCCACGCCGGTCCGGGTGACCGTTACTCCACCGCGCTCACCTGGGCGTTCAACCTCAGCGGACACCCCGCGGCGAGCGTCCCTGCGGGCTTCGGGCCCGACGGGTGCCCGGTCGGCCTCCAGCTGGTGGCCCGGCACGGCGCCGAACCCCTGCTGCTGGCCGTCGCGCGGGCCGCCGAGAGCCGCGCCGGACTCCGCTCCCCCGTGCCCCCGGAACCCCCGGGGGCCGCGTGACCCCTCGTGCCCCCGGCGTCCGACAGGCCGCAGGCGGGTTCCGGAGGGCCGGCTCCCAGTTCCCCGCTCCCGATGACAGAGATGCATGCGTGCGCATATACTGCGTACGCAGGTAATTGTCGTACGCCGAGCATTCGGAGGGCTTGCCGTGTCCCGTTCCTTCCTCTTCGTCCTGGGCAGCAGCCGCACCGAGGGCAACACGGAACTGCTGGCCCGCCGCGCCGCCGAGCAGTTGCCCGCCGACGTGGAGCAGCGCTGGCTGAGCCTGGCCGACCATCCGCTCCCCGACTTCGAGGACCTGCGGCACGACAGCGACCACGTCCGGCCCACCGAGGGCCCGGCGGGCACGCTGCTGGACGCGACCCTCGCGGCGACCGACCTCGTGATCGTCTCGCCGCTGTACTGGTACTCGCTGTCCGCGCCCGTGAAGCGCTACCTGGACCACTGGTCGGGCTGGCTGCGCACGCCCGGCGTCGACTTCAAGGCGACGATGGCCGGCCGCACCCTGTGGGGCGTCACGGCGCTGGCGCACACGGAGGAGGAGGTGGCGGCCCCGCTGATCGGCGCGCTGAACAACTCGGCCGCCTACCTGGGCATGCGCTTCGGCGGGGTCCTCCTCGGCAACGGCAGCAAGCCCGGTGACGTACTGGCCGACTCGGCCGCGCTGGCCCGAGCCAAGACCTTCTTCGCGGGCGAGGCGCCGTTCGCCCGCTTCCCGTACGAGGTCTCCGAGACGGCGGGCGTGTGAGCCGACGCGCTACGCCGTGATGTCCTTCGCGGTGAACCGGGCCCAGGCCGCGGAGCCGAACACGGCCGCGTACAGGGCCTGGAGTTCGAGGTTGCGGACCAGGTCGTCCCAGTAGACGGGCTCGCGCATGAGGTCGGCGAAGGACAGCCAGTAGTGGGAGAAGAAGTACGGCTGGAGGGCGTGCAGTTGGGGGATCTGGTCGAGGATCTGCACGGTGATGAGCAGGCCGACGGTCGTCGCCATCGCCGCGATGCCGCTGTTGGTCAGCGTCGAGACGAACAGGCCGAGCGCCGCCACGCCGATCAGTGAGGCGGCGACGGCCAGCGCGATGAGCAGGGCCCTGCCGAACCCCTCGGCGAGGCCGATGCGGGTCCCGGAGATCGTCGTCAGCTCACCGAGCGGGAACAGCAGGGCGCCGGTCGCGAGCGCCGAGACCGCCACCACGAGCGTCGCGGCCAGACAGAAGGTCAGTACGGCCGCGTACTTGGTGACCAGCAGGCGGGTGCGGCCGGCGGGGGCGACCAGCAGGTAGCGCAGGGTGCCCGCGTTGGCCTCGCCGGCGATCGCGTCGCCCGCGACGACGCCGATCGCCATCGGCAGGAAGAAGGGCAGGGTCGCGGCGAGCGCGGTGAACACCAGGAACAGGCCGTTGTTGGTGATCTGCGAGATGAACGCCGGTCCCTCACCGCCTCCGCCGCCGGCCGCCGAGCCGTCGCCGGTCTCGATCCTGATGGCGATGCCGATGAGGACGGGCACGGCGGCCAGCACGGCCAGGAGCGCGAGGGTGCGCCAGCGCCGGAAGGTCGTGACCAGCTCGCTGCGGAACAGTCCGAGCGTCCACAGCGGTCCCGGCCGGCGTACGGTGCCGGCCGGAGCGGTGGGTGCCTCAGCCCGCGACATCGAAGCCCTCCCCGGTGAGTGCCACGAACGCGTCCTCCAGGGACGCCCGCTGCACCCCGAAGCCGCGCACCCGCACGCCCGCCGCCACCAGCGCGGCGTTCAGCTCGGCCGGATCGCGGTCCGGTGGCTCCGCGCTCACCCCG
Organism: Streptomyces sp. NPDC028308; assembly: GCF_055565855.1. Taxonomy (NCBI): domain Bacteria; kingdom Bacillati; phylum Actinomycetota; class Actinomycetes; order Kitasatosporales; family Streptomycetaceae; genus Streptomyces; species Streptomyces sp. NPDC028308. The sequence continues at coordinate 130,182 of NZ_JBVHTO010000009.1, read as the reverse complement.
GACTCCGTCACCACGAGGTCGGCGACCCCCTGCTCCTTCAGCACGCGCGCCGCCTCACCGGGGTCGGGCGTCGTCACCACGAGCCGCCCGCGCGCCCCCGCCGCCAGCTCCGCCACCGGCCCCTGGGTGATCAGCCGGCCCCGCGCCATCACCGCGGCGTGCGTGCAGACCTGCTCGATCTCGTCCAGCAGATGGGAGGAGAGGAAGACGGTGGCGCCGTCCGAGGCCAACTCCCGCACCAGGGAACGGATCTCGCGCATCCCCTGCGGGTCCAGGCCGTTGGTCGGCTCGTCGAGGACGAGCAGGTGCCGGGGCTGAAGGAGCGCGGCGGCGAGCCCCAGCCGCTGCTTCATGCCCAGGGAGTACGCCTTCGCCTTCTTGCCCGCGGCGGCGGCGAGGCCGACCCGGTCGAGGGCGGCGGCGACGCGGGCGCGCCGGGTGCGCGGATCGGCGGTCGGGTCGGCGGCGTCGTACCGCAGGAGGTTGTCCCGACCGGAGAGGAAGCCGTAGAGGGCGGGGCCCTCGATGAGGGCGCCGACGTGCGGGAGCACGGCGCGCGCGGACCGGGGCATCGGCTGCCCCAGTACGCGCGCGGTGCCGGACGTCGGCTCGATCAGGCCCATCAGCATGCGGATGGTGGTGGTCTTGCCCGAGCCGTTCGGCCCGAGGAAACCGAAGACGCTGCCCGCCGGGACCGTCAGATCGAGGCCGTCGACGGCGAGCTGTCCGCCGCGGTAGCGCTTGGTGAGCGCGCGTGTGGCGATCACCGTGTCCGGCTCCGCGGCGGACGGCTCCTCCATGCGTTCCCTCGATTCGTCGGGCCTCGGCCGCGCGGGCCTACTTCGCGGCGGCGTCGGCCGCCTTCACCAGCGCTTCCTTGGTGACGGCACCGGCGTACACCTGGCCGTCGTCCGTGATCAGCGCGTTGACCAGGCGCGTCGAGAAGACCGTGCCGGAGCCGAACTTCCCGCTGACCTGGTCCCCGAGGGAGTTCAGGAACCCGGAGACGTCGCTGTTGCCGGAGGACTCCGACGGCAGGCCCTGGCCGCCCGTGTCGAAGTGGGCGATCGTGTTCCAGCCCTCGCCGATGGTCTTCAGCCCGTCCGGCCCCTTGGCGAAGTCCTCGTCGCCCTTGTGGACGGACCCGGACCCGGGCAGGGACTTCGGGCCTTCGGCCCCGGCGCCCTCCCCGGCGCCCTCCTCGGTGACCTTCGCGCCCTTCGGCGGGGTGAAGTCGAAGGTCTTCGCCGCCGGCCGGGCGAAGTCGACCTGGGTGAAGCCCGCGTCCACGACCGCCGCACCGCCGCTGGAGGGGGTGAGCGTGAACTTCAGCGGCGTCCCGGTCTTCGCGTCCACGGCGATGGTGATCGCGCCGACGGTGGAGCCGGACTGCTTCGGCTTGACGACGAGCCGGTAGGCGTCGCGGCCCGCGACCTGCGCGGTGCCGTCGACGGTCACGGACGTCGTGTCGTCGACCGCCTTCAGCGCCTCCTCGGCCAGCTCCTGGGGCGTGCCGTGGACGTCCTCGTGCGCCCCGGGCTTCTTCGAGCCCTCGGGAGCCGTCGAGTGGTACACCTCGTTCGACTTGCTGTCGTAGGCCCAGACGTCCGCGCCGTTGTGGATGACGCTGTACTCGGCGGCCTTGTCCAGCAGCGAGACCTTGCCCTTGTCGGGGCCGTCGGCGGCGACGCGCAGGGTGTGCGTGCCGGAGGCCAGTTCCATGAGCTTGGACGACGGGTCGGCGGAGGAGTCACCGCCCTTGCCGGCCGCGCCGGGGGCGAAGCTGTCCGCCAGGCCGCCCAGGTCGGGCAGGCCCAGATCGGTGCTGATCTTGACCGTGCCGGACAGCTGCTGGGTGTCCGACTTCGCGATCTTCTCGACGAGTTGCTGCGCGGTGATCTTCGGCAGGTCGGGGTCGCCGGAGTCGGCGAGTGCCGGGACGAGCCCGATGGTCGCCGCCGCCACCCCCACGACCGCGACCGGGACGACGTAGCGGGCGGCCTTGCGCCGGCCCACGCGCACGTCGTCGGCTTCGTCGGCCGACGGGTTCTCGGATTCGTACGGTGCCATGTCTGCCCTTACCTCCGTCATCGGCGGCGGCCTTCAGTCACTGTCCTCGTCCACCCCTGCGCCGCCATTCTCACCCGAATTGATGAGGAGTGGTGCTTTCCATCTGACCAAATCCGCCGGGAAGAAGCGTCAGACCCCGGGCTCAACTCCGTGTACTGCTGCGGTATGACACAAACGGGCGGTGTCTCCCCCGACCCGTAGGGGTCGTATGGGGCAGACACCGCCCTGGCGGCCTGCGGAAGGCGTCAGCGCTGCACGAACACGTAGTCGGCCCGGTAGGGGACGCCCACGGTCGCGCCCGGGGTGCAGGGCCCGGCCGGGGCCACTCCGCCCACGGTGTTGAGCCGCAGGATCTCCGCCGTCCCGGCCAGCAGCCCGCGGGGTTTCCCGGACGCCGTTGCCTTCAGGTCCAGTTCGGGGATGTTCCCGGCGCCGTTCGGGGTCCTGGAGAGCACCGCCCCGGTGACGGCGCTGCCGTCGGGCGCGATCCACTGCGGCGTACCGGAGTTGGGCGCCACGAAGGAGTGCGCGATGTGCCGGTCGAGCACGGCGCCGACGTCGCGCTGGGCGAAGGCGTGTCCGCCGCCCTCGGCGGGCTTGCACTCGTAGATCTGGCGGCCCTCGACCACGGACGCCCGGAAGTTGGCGAACACGTGGCGGAAGTCGACGTCGGTGGTGACCTGGTGGAGCTGACCGCGGACGGCGCCGCCCGGGAACGCGGCGGTGTGCAGGTTGGCGTAGAACCCGCCGGGGGCGCTCCGCAGCCGCTGGAGCAGGGCCGCGTCCTCGACCTTCACCGTGCCGGCGGCGCGGTGAAGGCCGCCCTTGTCGAGCAGCCGGGTGAAGTCCACCGCGACGCCGCCGGAGGTGCCCTTGGCGCCCTCGTGCAGGTGCAGCCGGGTCGGTTTGCCGATGCCGCGCCAGCTCACGGCGACGGACACCCGGTCGCCGTCGATCCTGATGAACTCCAGGGCCGAGCCGTCCTCGTCTCCGTCGGCGGGCACCTCGTCGGCGCCGCGCAGCGCGGCCGCCAGGACGGTCGCACCCTCCTGCGCGCTCTCGGGTGCGACTCCTTGCGCGGCGACCGCCGGGGCGGCGGCGACGGCGATCCCGGCGGCCGCCGCCAGTGCGGCTCCGCCGATGACCAGCTTCGTGCGACGCCCCGCGGGCGTGAGGTTCGGTCCCATGATTCCGCTGTCTCCCCGTGTCCCGGCCGACACCCCCTGCGCCGGCCTCCACAGAGAGCTACGGAGCGGATACGAGAGCGGACTCAAGGTGAGCGATGTGACCTGCGCCACACCGAGATGCCTCGTACGGCGTACACGGGCCGGGCGAGGGGAGGCTGCGCGGGGTGCGGTCGCCGGGCGGCCGCCCGGCGTCATCCGGCCCGGTGGACCACCGCGTCGCACAGCTCCAGCAGGGCCGCCTTGGCGTCGCACTCGACCAGCGGCGCCAGCGCGGCCCGCGCGTCCTCCGCGTACCGCACGGTGTCCCGGCGGGCCTGCTCCAGCGCGGGGTGCGCCCGCAGCCGGGACAGCGCCTCGGCGTGCCGGGCGTCGTCCGTCAGGTCGGAGTCGAGCAGCTCGCACAGCGCGATGTCCTCGGCGAGCCCGAGGCGGGCCACCCGCTCGCGCAGCCGCAGCACCGGCAGCGTGGGGATGCCCTCGCGCAGGTCCGTCCCCGGCGTCTTGCCCGACTCGTGCGAGTCGGAGGCGATGTCCAGGACGTCGTCAGCGAGCTGGAAGGCGACGCCGAGCCGCTCGCCGTACTGCGTGAGCACGTCGACGACCGTCTCGTCGGCGCCCGACATCATCGCGCCGAAGCGGCAGGCCACTGCGACCAGGGAGCCGGTCTTGCCGCTGAGCACGTCGAGGTAGTGGTCGATCGGGTCGCGCTCGTCGCGGGGTCCCGCGGTCTCCAGGATCTGGCCGGTGACCAGCCGCTCGAACGCCTCGGCCTGGACGCGGACGGCCTCCGGGCCGAGGTCGGCCAGGATGTGCGAGGCGCGGGCGAAGAGGAAGTCGCCGGTGAGGACGGCGATCGAGTTGTTCCAGCGGGTGTTGGCGCTGGGCACCCCGCGGCGCACCTCGGCCTCGTCCATCACGTCGTCGTGGTACAGCGTCGCGAGGTGGGTCAGTTCGACGACGACGGCCGAGGGCACGATGCCCGGCGCGTGGCGGTCCCCGAACTGCGCCGCGAGCATCACCAGCAGCGGCCTGAACCGCTTGCCGCCGGCCCGCACGAGGTGCTGGGCGGCCTCCGTGATGAAGGGGACCTCGCTCTTGGTGGCTTCGAGCAAACCCTCCTCGACAGCCGCCAATCCGGCCTGGACATCGGCTTCGAGAGCCTGGTCCCGCACGCTCAGCCCGAACGGCCCGACGACGGTCACGAGAGGTTCTCCTGTCTGCTGACGATCACATGGCGAACTCGGTCGATCATTCGGTCGATGACACGGTTTGTCGATGTGTCGCTGCCATCACTCAAGTCAGCGTATCCGGTCACGTTTCGATCACCACGAGCGCCCACCGCCCCCACCTACGACTTCCCTCCCCCAGGGGGCGCACTCATGGCCGGGCGGCGCGGCACCACGAGCGGTATGTTCTTGATCACCTGATATGACCGGACATGTACCGACTCCACCGGAAGGCTCTCGTGTCTCGACGCAGCGTCACCGCCGGACCGGGCCGCGGGCCGGGCCCGGAGCCCGGTCCGGGACCCCGTACCCGCCCCGGGGGGTCCGGTCCCGGCGGCCGTCCGCCGCGGGAGGGCGGACGGGTGCGGCGCGGGACCGGGCGCGTACGGAGTGTCCCGGCGTGTCCGGCACGGACGGCACCGTCTCCGTCACCTGGCCGGGCGCACACGTCCGGCGCACCGCGTGTCCGGCCCGGCCGCCGGGCCGCCTGCCCCCCGGGGCCGGCGCGATGAGCACCCGCATCCGTACGTCGTTCCCCTACCGGACGACGCACGAGGACGTCCTGATCCCGCTGCGGGACGGGACGCGCCTGTACGCGCGCGTGTGGCGCCCGGTCACCGACGAGCCGGTCCCGGCGCTCCTGGAGTACCTCCCGTACCGGCTGACGGACTGGACCGCGCCGCGCGACTGGCAGCGCCACCCCTGGTACGCGGGCCACGGCTACGCCTCGGTCCGGGTGGACGTGCGCGGCCACGGCAACTCCGAGGGGCTGCCGGCGGACGAGCACGCGCGCGTGGAGGCGGACGACGGCGTCGAGGTCGTGAACTGGCTCGCGGCCCAGCCCTGGTGCAGCGGGCGGGTCGGCATGTTCGGGCTGTCCTGGGGCGGCTTCGACGCGCTCCAGGTCGCGGTCCTGGCACCCGAGCCGCTGAAGGCCGTCGTCACGGTCTGCGCGACGGACGACCGCTACGACAACGACCGGCACTACCTGGGCGGTTCCGTGCTGGCCGGCGACATGCCGGCCCGCGCGGCGGCGCTGCTCGCCTTCGCCTGCCGGCCGCCGGACCCCCGGTACGTCGGCCAGGTGATGTGGCGCGACATGTGGGTGCGGCGGCTGGAGGCCGTGGAGCCCTTCGTCCACACCTGGCTGGCGCACCAGACGCGTGACGCGTACTGGCGGCGCGGCAGTGTGCGCGAGGACTACGGCTCGGTGCGGGCCGCGGTGCTGGCGGTCGGCGGCTGGCACGACCCGTACCGGGACACGGTCCTGCGGCTGGTCGAGCACCTCCCGGCCGACCGGGTACGGGGGCTGATCGGGCCCTGGTCGCACCAGTACCCGGACCGGGGGCTGCCGCCGGGCCCCGCGATCGGCTTCCTCCAGGAGACGCTGCGCTGGTGGGACCACTGGCTGCGGCCCGGCTCCGGGGCCGGTGACGCCTCGGGCACCGGTGTGATGTCCGAGCCGCTCCTGCGGGCGTACGTCTGCGACTCGCACGTCCCGGCCACCGTCCACCCGGTGCTGCCCGGCCGCTGGGTGGGTGACGACGCCTGGCCCGCGCCGACGGTGACGCCGGTGACGTACGCGCTGCGGGGCGTGCCCGTGCCGGTGCGCTCCCCGCTGCACACCGGGCTGGACGCCGGCCGCTTCCTGCCCGTCGGGGACGACGGGGACCTCCCGCCGGACCAGCGGGACGAGGACGCGAAGTCGGCGTGCTTCGAGTTCGAGGTGCGGGAGGAGACCTGGGTGCTCGGGCGGCCCCGGGTCCGGCTGCGGCTGACGTCGCCCGTGCCGCGCGGGCAGGTCGTCGCCCGGGTCTGCGACGTGTTCCCGGACGGGGCGTCCACGCTCGTCACCCGGGGCGTGCTGAACCTCGGCGCCCGGGAGGGCACGGACCGGGTGGTGGAGTGGCCGCCGGGCGCCACCGAGGACGTGACGTTCGAGCTGAGCGCCATCGGCTACGCCTTCCCGCCGGGCCACCGCATCCGGCTCGCCGTCTCCTCGGCGTACTGGCCCTGGATCTGGCCGCAGCCGGATTCGGACACCGGTTTCACCCTGCACCCGGAGGGCAGCTCCCTCGAACTGCCGGTGCGCGTACGGGAGTCGGACCCCTCCATCACCTTCGGCGAACCGGAGGAGGCGGAGCCGCTGGGCGCGGTCGTCCCGGCGACCCTGGACGAGCCCCGCCCGGAGCGGCTGGTCGTGCGCGATGTCGCCGCGGGCGTCTGGCGCCTGGAGGTCGACCCGCGCCACGGCGACACCCGGGTGTACCCGGACGGCCTGGAGGTCACGGAGGACGCCCTGGAGACATACACGACCGGCGAGTGGGATCCGCTGTCCGCGCGGACCCGTTCGGACTGGTCGATCCGGCTGCACCGGCCGGACGCCGGGTGGGACGCCCACGTGGAGACGCACTCCGAAGTCAGCTGCGACGCGGGCGAGTTCATCACCTCGAACGAGGTGATCTGCACCGACGGGGACGAGGTCGTCTTCCACCGGACGTGGGAGCGGCGCATCCCGCGCACGGCGGGCTAGCCACACCCGGCGGTTCGGCCCCCGCCGTCCAGGTCAGGGACGCGACGGGGGCCGGCGCGCGCGCCCGCGCCGCGGTCCGCGCCGGGGGACCCGCCACCGCCCGCCCCGGGTCCGCGTCGCCGCCCGTCCGGGTCCGCGCCGCCATCCGTCCCGGGGCCCGCATCGCCGCCCGCCCGGGCACGCGCCACCGTCCGCCCCGGGGTCCGCGCCACGTCCGTCCCGGGGTCCGCGCCACCGCCCGTCCGAGGCGCGCGGCGCGCGGCGCCCCGGGGCGGGTGTGACCCGGCGGCGCCTCCCAGTCGCCCGTTAATGCCCGACTTGCCTGCCTTGCTTACGCTTTGACATGTCTTAGTCGCGTGAAATGGGTCACGCCCGAATCGATCTTTCGGCCACCCCGAGTCGACAAGTCTCCCTTTGCTAAAGGCAAGTTGAGTTTCACGTTCCGGTCTAATCGGACTATTTCCACCCTGTTCAGAGGTAGATCAAATGCCTTGGCACGGGAAATCGGGCCTTGTTTCGGACATGTGCTCTCGCATACGTTCACGTCGATCCGAGCGGACCCGCCTAATCCTGCCGCCGCTCGGTGACCCCACCCACCCACGCACGGCAGGAGCGGGGGACCCACGAAAGCGCCGGTCCGGCGACACCCGGAACGGCTTGGGGTCAAGTCGCACGTCATGTGCGGCCGGGCACCTCCCAGCCCGAACCCGACAGCTCACCTCGCAGGCACCGGAGAGGAAAAAAACGCGCCATGGCCGTTCGAGGCAAGCACCGTCGTCCCCGAAACACCGTCCTCACCCGCGGGTTCATCGCCGCGGGAGCGGGCGGAGCCGCACTCGTACTCCCCCTGATCGGCGCCACCGGCGCCCAGGCGGCACAGCCGGCCCAGGCCGCGCAGTCCGTGCCGGCCGCCGTCCCGCAGGTCCAGCTCGTCACCTACAAGGTGGCCTTGGGCGACACCCTGTCCAAGATCGCCCGTGAGCACGCCAAGACCGGCGACTGGAAGAAGCTGTACGACGCCAACCGCGCCGTCATCGGCAGCAACCCGTCGATGATCCGGCCGGGCCTGAAGCTGACGGTGGGCACGAAGACCGTGAAGGGGACGGCGACGACGGCCGCCGCGACGGCCAAGACCGCCGCCGCGCCCGCGACCGCGAAGACGTACACGAACGACCTGGACGGCTGGATCAAGGAAGCCCTGGACATCATGGCCCAGAAGGGCATACCGGGCAGCTACGACGGCATCCACCGCAACATCATCCGGGAGTCCTCGGGCAACCCCCAGGCGATCAACAACTGGGACTCCAACGCCGTGGCCGGCACGCCGTCCAAGGGCCTCCTCCAGGTCATCGACCCGACCTTCGCCGCCTACCACGTGGACGGCACGTCGATGGACCCGTACGACCCGGTCGCGAACATCACCGCCGCCTGCAACTACGCCGCCGACAAGTACGGCTCGATCGACAACGTCTTCGGCGCCTACTGAGCCGGGCCCGGGGCGGCGGCCCCCCGGACCGCAAGGCCCGCTGTTCCCCGGTCCCCAGGGCCGGGGAACAGCCGTTCCAGGACGACCGCGATGCCGTCGTCCTCGTTCGAGAGGGCGATCTCGTCGGCAACCGCCCTGAGTTCGGGGTGGGCGTTGGCCATGGCGACGCCGTGGGCGGCCCAGTCGAACATCGGGATGTCGTTCGGCATGTCCCCGAACGCGATCGTGTCCGACGGCGACAGGCCGAGATGACCGGCGGCGAGCGCGAGGCCCGTCGCCTTGGTCACGCCGTATGGCTGGAGTTCGACGGTGCCCGGACCCGACATGGTGACCGTCGCCAGCGAATCGACCGTCATCCGCGCCACCGACGCCAACTCGTCGTCGGACAGCGAGGGGTGGCGGAGCAGCACCTTGCTGATGGGCCGCGTCCACAGGTCGTCACGGCGCCGCACCCGCACCGCGGGCAGCGTCGGGTGCGGCATCAGATAGCCCGGCTCGATGAGGGTGAGCCCGTCCACCCCGTCCTGGTCCACGGCCGCGTAGACCTCCCCGACCTCGGCCTCGATCTTGCCGAGTGCGGTCTCGGCCAGCTCCCGGTCCAGGGTCACCGACCACAGCAGACGGCCGGTGCCGGCGTCGTACAGCTGCGCGCCCTGACCGCACACCGCGAGCCCCTCGCCGCCGAGTTGCTCCAGCAGCGGGCGCACTCTCGGCGCCGGGCGCCCCGTCACCACCAGATGCCGGCCGCCCGCCCCGGCCACCCGCGCCAGCGCGGCCCGCGTCCTCCCGGAGAGGGTGTCGTCGCCGCGCAGCAGCGTTCCGTCCAGGTCAGTGGCGATGAGTGAATATGCAGTCGGAGCGGCCATGATCCGAAGAATACGGACCCGCCGCCCCAACGGCCCGGCGTGAACCGGACGACGTCCGGTATCCCGACAGCAACGCCCTTCACCGGTACGGGGATCGACGGGGACCACAGGACACCGGTACGGCCTGAACGGACATTGCGCACTCTTCAGGCACGGTGAGCCGAGCGCCACGGGACCTGTCTCCGGTCGTCTCTCCCACGTAACGTGTGCCGCGACCACATGGAACGCGTGGAACACATGGATCACAGGCGAGCACGAAAGCGAGGCAGCACCCGATGCCCCCCTTCGATGTCCCCGAGGGCGACCCCTTCGGTCCGCACAACCTTCCGTACGGCGTGTTCTCCCCGGCGGGTTCCGGCGACCCGGCGGCTCCCGGCGCGCGGAGGGTGGGGGTCCGGCTCGGGGACCGCGTGCTCGACGCGGGCGCCGCGGCGCGGGCCCTCGGCTCCCCCTACGAGGCCCTGCTCGCGCAGCCGAGCCTGAACCCCCTGCTGGCGGCGGGCCCCACGGCCTGGTCCGACGTACGGCGCGCCCTCACCGCGTGGGTGACGGTCCCGGCCCACCGGGAGACGATCGAGCCCCTGCTGCACCCGCTCTCCGAGGTGACCCTGCACCTGCCGTTCGAGGTCGCGGACTACGTCGACTTCTACGCCTCCGAGAACCACGCCCGCAACGTCGGGCAGATCTTCCGCCCGGACGCCGAGGACTCCCTCACGCCCAACTGGAAGCACCTGCCGATCGGTTACCACGGCCGGTCCGGCACCGTCGTGGTGTCGGGGACCGACGTGATCCGCCCGTCGGGCCAGCGCAAGGCCCCCGCGGACGCGGCCCCGGTGTTCGGCCCGTCGGTGCGCCTGGACATCGAGGCGGAGGTCGGCTTCGTCGTCGGCGCCCCCTCCGCGCCGGGCGCCCCGGTCCCCCTGTCGGCCTTCCGCGACCACGTGTTCGGCCTCTGCCTCCTCAACGACTGGTCGGCGCGCGACATCCAGGCCTGGGAGTACGTCCCGCTCGGGCCCTTCCTCGGCAAGTCCTTCGCCACCTCGGTGTCGGCATGGATCACCCCGCTCGACGCGCTGGAGGACGCCCGGGTCGCGCCGCCCGCGCGCACCCACCCGCTGCTGCCCTACCTGGACGACTCCGCCGAGGACCCCGGCGGCTACGACCTGCGGATCTCCGTGGCCATCAACGGCCACACGGTGTCCGAGCCGCCCTTCTCCACCATGTACTGGACCGCGGCACAGCAGTTGACGCACATGACGGTCAACGGGGCGTCCCTGCGGACCGGCGACCTGTACGGGTCGGGGACGGTCAGCGGTCCCACCGAGGGTGAACGCGGTTCCCTGCTGGAGCTCACCTGGAACGGCCGCGACGCCCTCGAACTCCCCGACGGCAAGCGGACGTTCCTGGAGGACGGCGACGAGGTCACCCTCACGGCCTGGGCCCCCGGTCCGGGCGGCACCCGGGTCGGACTGGGCGAGGTGACCGGCAGGATCGTCCCGAGGGGCTGACCACGCGGCGGGCCGCGGCGGTGACGCACACACGCGAACCGCTGCGCGCTCCACCGGCGCCGGGACGGAGGGCAACGGGGACGGGGGTGCACCCGGCGACGGCGGGGACGGGGGCGGGGACGGCGGGGTGGCGCCGACGGTGGCAGATCTTGCCCGGCGAGTGGAAGAACCGCAGGTCAGACCGGTCCCGCTCCATGGCGCAGGTGGCGCAACACTGCGGCAACACCACGGCCCGCACCCCGTGGGTATGGTCCCTCGCATGCCCACCGAACGTATCCGAGAGCACGCCGGAGCAGGCGCGACCACCGTCGCCGCCCGCCGGCGGCGGCTGCGTGCGGACCGGGCGAGGCAGCTCGCCGACCTGCTGCGCCACCAGGTGCTGGCCGGCGGCTTCCCGGACGGCACGCTCCCGCACGAGGCGGCGATCGGTGACGACTACCGCGCCTCCCGCAACACCGTCCGCCAGGCCCTGGACCTGCTGCGCGCCGAGGGCCTGGTCACCCGGGTGCCCGGCGTCGGCACGGTCGTCGCCGCCCAGAAGTACGCGCACGGACTCGACCGGCTGATGGGACTCGCGGAGACCCTGCGCGAACACGGCCAGGTCAGCAACGAGGTGCGGACCGCCGGCCCGGTCGCCGCACCGGCCCCGGTCGCCGAACGCCTGGGCGTGCCGTCCGGCTCCGACGTCCTCTACATCGAGCGCCTGCGCCGCCTGGACGGTCTGCCCCTCTCCCTCGACCTCACCTACATCCCCCTCGACATCGGCACCGCCCTGCTCGGCGCCGACCTGGAGAACACGGACGTCTTCCGGCTCCTGGAGTCGATCACCGGCCGGCCGCTCGGGCACGCCGAGATCACCCTGGAGGCCGTGAACGCGGACGCGCACTCCGCGGCCGTACTGGAGGCACCGCGCGGCACGGCCGTGCTGATGCTGGAACGCCTCACCCATCTCTGTGACGGCCGCCCCGTCGACCTGGAGTTCATCCGCTTCCGCGGCGACCGCATCACCATGAGCGGTCAGTTGCGCCGCCTGCTGTAGTCCCGCCCGCCGCGGGCGGCCCCCGCCGCGGCGCCCCCGCTCCGGTGCCGCGCCGTCCCGCGGCCACCTTCCCGCGTACCGATTCCTGGAGACAGCCATGCCTTTGGCGCCCCAGCGGGCCGACGTGCCCGTGACCATCGACGAGTCGAAGTGCATCGACGGCTGCACCCTCTGCGTCGACATGTGCCCGCTGGACTCCCTCGCCATCGACGAGAGCAACGGCAAGGCGTACATGCACGTCGACGAGTGCTGGTACTGCGGCCCGTGCGCGGCCCGCTGCCCCACCGGCGCCGTCACGGTCAACATGCCCTACCTGCTCCGCTGACCCCCCGAACCGCACCGGTGGAAGGCCCCGACTCCCATGCGAACTCCCCTTCAGCGCACCGCGGCCGCGGCGACCGCCGCCCTGATCCTGCTCCCCCTCGCCGGCTGCGGCGGTGACGCCGAGGCCGGCGACGGCTCCACCGTCACCGTCACCGTCGGCTACCAGTCCAAGACGATCAACACCGTCACGACGGGCACCCTGCTCCGCTCCCTCGGCTACTTCGAGCGGGAGCTGAACGCCCTCGGCGACGGCACCACCTACAAGGTGGCCTGGCAGGACTACGCGACCGGCGCCCCGATCACCGCCCAGATGACCGCCGGGAAGATCGACATCGGCTCGATGGGCGACTTCCCGCTGCTCATCAACGCCGCGCGCGGACGGCAGCTCGACCGCCCGACGCGGCTCGTCTCCGTCACCGGCTACAACCTGAGCGGCGGCCTCAACACCATCGTCACCGCGCCGGACTCCAAGCTGGACTCCCTCGCCGACCTGCGCGGCAAGAAGGTGTCGACGAGTGTCGGCTCGGCCGCCGACGGCACCCTCGTCCGGGCGCTGCGGCGCGCCGGGATCGACCCCGAGAAGGGCATCCGCAAGCTCAACCAGCAGCCCGCGGTGGGCGCTTCCGCGCTCTCCGCCGGCAGTGCCGACGCCCTCTCCCAGTTCGTCGCCTGGCCCGGCCTGCTCGCCCACCAGGGCAAGGCGAAGGCGCTGTACGACGGCGCCGCGCTGAAGCTGCCGACGTTCCACGGCGTCACCGCCCGCGAGGACTTCGCGCGCCGGCGCCCCGCCGTGCTGGAGGCCTTCCTCAAGGCCCAGTCGAAGGCGACGGACTACCTGCACGGCCATCCGGTGACCGCCGCGGAGAAGGTCGCGAAGGCCACCGGCCTGCCCGCCGAGGTCGTCTACCTCTACAACGGCGCGCACGGCATCGCCACCTTCGGCCCCGCCCTCAAGCCCCCGCTCGTCGCCGCGCTCAAGAAGGACGTCTCCGTCCTGAGGTCGGCGAAGCTCGTCGGGGACGTCGACGTGGACGCCTTCGTCGACGACCGGTACGTGAAGAAGGCACTGGGGTCCGCCGCGTACGCCGACGCCCTCGCCGCCGGACCCTCGCCGGCCGCGGGCGAGGTGTGGCCGAAGGGCGCCACCACGACGCGTACGTTCGCCTCCGCCGGCGCCCTCCTGCGGCACGTCGCCCGGCACCGCGACGCCGTCCGCGCCGCGTACGTCTCCGACGCCACGACCGGCACCCCCTGGTTCGCGGACAAGGCGGTGTGGGTGGCGGACGGCGACGACCTGTGGCCGTTCGTCACGGCCGCGACCGCCCGGGCGTACGTCACCGGTCACCCGGGCGCCCGCACCCTCACGTACGCCGAGGCCCTGGAGCGGGCGTCGTGACCGGGCACCCCGAGTACGGCTCCGGGGCCCGCGGCCGGGCCGGCCGGTACGCGCTGCGCGCCGTCTCCCTCGCCGCCGCCCTCACCGCCTGGCAGCTGCTGACCAGCCTCGACGTCGATCTCTGGCTGCGTTTCTCGCAGTTCCCCACCGTCGCCGACGTGGCGCGCGCCTTCGGCGGCCGGCTCGGCGGGGACGACTACTGGACGGACCTCACCGACAGCCTCACCCGCATCCTCACCGGCTTCCTCCTGGCCGCCGTCCTGGGTGTCGCCACGGGCGTGGCGGTGGCCCGCTCCCGCGTCGCCGAGGACCTGCTCGGTCCCGTCCTGGAGGTGGTCCGCCCCATCCCGGCCATCGCGCTGGTCCCCGTCGCCATCCTGCTGTTCCCCAGCAACGAGCAGGGCATCGTCTTCATCACCTGCGCCGCCGCGTTCTTCCCCGTCCTGGTCTCCACCCGGCACGCGGTGCGCGCGCTGGCTCCCGTCTGGGAGGAGGCCGTGCGCACGATGGGCGGCGGCCGGTGGCGGATCCTGCGCTCCGTGGTGCTGCCGGGCGCGCTGCCCGGGATCTTCGGCGGGCTGTCCGTCGGCATCGGCGTCTCGTGGATCTGCGTGATCTCCGCCGAGATGATCTCCGGCGAGTACGGCGTCGGCTACCGCACCTGGCAGGACTACACGGTCGTCGACTACCCCGGCGTCTTCGTCGGCATGGTGACGATCGGTCTGCTCGGCTGGCTCACCTCCACGGCCGTCGAACAGGTCGGCCGCTGGTCCACCCGGTGGCTGCCCCGCACGGAATACGTCCCCGGAGCCCGGGTGCGCACTCCCGCGCCGGCCCCCGTCCCCCCGCCCGCGCGGACGACCGCACCCGTACCCGCGAAGGAGGCCCGGGATGAACACCTCGTCTAGGGCGACCGGCCCGTCCGGGGCGTACCCGGCGACCGACCCGGCCGGGGCGTACCCGGCGACCGACCCGGCCGAGGAGTCCGGGGCGGCCGGTGCCGTCAGGGCGGCCGGTGCGTCCGGGGTGTCCGGTGCCGCCGGGGCGTCCAGTGCGTCCAGTGCGTCCACTGCGTCCACTGCGGACGGCGCCTCGGTCGCCGGGTCCCTCGCCCCGCCGCACGGAACCCGGCTGACCCTCACCGGCGCCGCGCTGGGCCGCCCCGGCGCCCCGGTCCTCGAAGACGTCGGCCTGGACGTCGCCCCCGGCGAGATCCTGACCGTCGTCGGCCCCTCGGGCTGCGGCAAGTCGACCCTGCTGCGCACCCTCGCCGGGCTGCTGCCCGCCCTCGCCGGCACGGTCACCGAGGACGGCCGCCCCCTGGTGGCCCCCTCCGCCGACCGCGCCCTCGTCTTCCAGGAGGACGCCCTCCTGCCCTGGCGCACCCTGCGCGCCAACATCGAACTCCCGCTGGCCATTCAAGGCTCGTCCCGCGCCGACCGCAGGTCCCAGGCCGACGCCTGGCTCGCCCGCGTCGGCCTCGGCGACCGTGCGCGGCATCTGCCGCACCGCGTCTCCGGGGGCCAGCGCCAGCGCGTCCAGCTCGCCCGCGCCCTGGCCGGACGCCCCCGTGCCGTCCTGATGGACGAACCCTTCGGCGCCCTCGACGCCCAGACCAGGGCCGGCATGCAGGACCTCCTCGTCGAGGTGCTGCACGGCACCGGCGCCACCGTCGTCTTCGTCACCCACGACGTGGACGAGGCCCTGTTCCTCGGCGACCGGGTCGCCCTGCTCGGCTCCACCCGCGCCGGTGGGGGCGACACCGGCGGGTCCGGCACCGCGGGCGGCCTCCTCGCCGTACGCCCGGTACCACGGCCCCGCGAACGCTCCGCACACGACGACCCGGCGCGGCTCGCCCTGCGGCGCGAGGTCCTCACGTCACTCGGCAACTGAAAGGCACGCCCGTGCAGACCCCCGTGGACACCCCTGCGGACACCGGCCGCCGGTCCCTCGCGGACACCCTCCCGGCGATCCCCTCCCTCGCGGGCGCCGAGGAGCTGACCTGCGACGTCCTCGTCATCGGCGGCGGCACGGCCGGCACCATGGCGGCACTGACCGCCGCCGAGCACGGCGCGGACGTCCTCCTCCTGGAGAAGGCGCACGTCCGCCACTCCGGCGCCCTCGCCATGGGCATGGACGGCGTCAACAACGCGGTCGTCCCCGGCCGTGCCGAGCCGGACGACTACGTCGCCGAGATCACCCGCGCCAACGACGGCATCGTCGACCAGTCCACCGTCCGCCAGACCGCGACCCGCGGCTTCGCGATGGTCCAGCGGCTGGAGTCCTACGGCGTCAAGTTCGAGAAGGACGAGCACGGCGAGTACGCGGTCCGACAGGTGCACCGCTCCGGCTCGTACGTGCTGCCGATGCCCGAGGGCAAGGACGTCAAGAAGGTCCTCTACCGGCAGCTGCGGCGCCGCGAGATGCGCGAGCGGATCCGCATCGAGAACCGCGTCATGCCGGTCCGGGTGCTCACCGCCGAGGGACGCGCGGTGGGCGCGGCGGGCTTCAACACCCGCACCGGGCGGTTCGTCACCGTGCGCGCCGGGGCGGTCGTCCTCGCGACCGGCGCCTGCGGCCGTCTCGGGCTGCCCGCCTCCGGCTACCTCTACGGCACCTACGAGAACCCCACCAACGCCGGTGACGGCTACGCCATGGCCTACCACGCGGGCGCCGAGCTCACCGGCATCGAGTGCTTCCAGATCAACCCGCTGATCAAGGACTACAACGGCCCCGCCTGCGCCTACGTCGCCAACCCCTTCGGCGGCTACCAGGTCAACCGGCACGGCGAACGCTTCGTCGACTCCGACTACTGGTCGGGCCAGATGATGGCCGAGTTCGCCGCTGAGGTCGCGAGCGACCGGGGCCCGGTGTACCTCAAGCTGAGCCACCTCCCCGAGGAGTCGGTCAGCGCGCTCGAATCCATCCTGCACACGACCGAGCGCCCCACCCGCGGCACCTTCCACGCGGGCCGCGGCCACGACTACCGCACCCACGACATCGAGATGCACATCTCCGAGATCGGCCTGTGCGGCGGCCACTCCGCGTCCGGCGTACGGGTCGACGAGCACGCCCGCACGACCGTGCCGCGCCTGTACGCCGCCGGGGACCTGGCCTGCGTCCCCCACAACTACATGATCGGCGCGTTCGTCTTCGGCGACCTGGCCGGCGCGGATGCCGCCCGCCACCGCGCCTACGAGGGCACCCTGCCGCAGGACCAGCTGCGGGAGGCGCACGAGCTGATCTACCGCCCGCTGCGCAACCCGGACGGCCCGCCGCAGCCCCAGGTCGAGTACAAGCTCCGCCGCTTCGTCAACGACTACGTCGCCCCGCCGAAGTCCGGCGCCCGTCTCTCGCTCGCCCTCGACGCCTTCGAGCGGATGCGCGCGGACGTCGCCGCCATGGGGGCCCGCACCCCGCACGAGCTCATGCGGTGCGCCGAGGTCACCTTCATCCGTGACTGCGCGGAGATGGCCGCCCGTGCCTCGCTCGCCCGCACGGAGTCCCGCTGGGGTCTCTACCACGACCGCACGGACCACCCCGCGCGGGACGACGACGCCTGGTTCCACCACCTCGACCTGCGCAAGTCCCCCTCCGGCGCGATGGAGTTCACTGCCCGCCCCGTGGCCCCTTACCTGGTCCCCGTCGAGGGCTTCACCCCCTCCGGGGGCCCGTCCCGCCACCTCGGCGAGGTCCACCCGGAGGGCGTCGCCACCGCCGGGCCACGCGACGCGGCACCGGTGGCGGCGTCAATCCCCGGGGCAGCTCCGGGGGCGACGGCACGGTCGGCGTCGGACGGCTCCTCCCGTCTCGACGGTGACGCGGGGAGCGCGGGCGTCGAGGGTCGCGCCGGTGACGCGCGCGCGGCGGCCTCACCCCGGCTGCTGGAACTCCTCGCCCTCACCGAGGACGAGCCCGAGCTCTCCGCCGTACGGCCCTATCTGGCCGACCCCGAGCCCGCCGTGCGCCGTGCCGCCGTCGCCCTCCTCACCGAGACGACCCCGCCCGGCACCGGTCCCGCCGTCGGCGCCGCCCTGCGCGACCCCGACGGCGACGTCCGCGCCACCGCCGCCGCGTCGCTGCGCGAACTCGTCGAGACCCTCACCCCCGAACCGGCCCTGCACGACACCCTGGTGCACGCCCTCGCCGGGGAGGACCCCCTCGTCCGCACCACGGCGCTCGACGTCCTGCGCGCCCTGCGCCTCGGCTCCCCCGGCGTCTACGCCGATGCCCTGGACGACCCCGACACCGCCGTCCGCATCGCGGGCGTCCGGGGCCTGGTCTCGGTGGACGCGGCGGGGCCGCTGCTCGCCGCCGCGGGGGACCCGTCCCGCGAGGTCCGCGTCACCGTGGCCAAGGCCCTCGCCGGGGTGAGCCCGTCGGGCGCCGTCGAGGGCGCGCTCGGCCGGCTCACCGGGGACTCCGACGCCCTCGTCCGCGCCGCCGCCTACGAGGCGCTGGCCACCACCGGCTGCCCGCCCGCGCTCGCCGCCCGCGCCGTCGCCGCCGGTACCGATCCGGCCTGGCAGGTCAGGTCGGGCGCCGCCACCGCGCTGTCCGGCGCCGACCCCGAGGTCGCCGTCCCCGCCCTGGCCGGTGCACTCCGGGACCCGAACGCCGACGTCCGCAAGGCAGCCGTCCTCGCACTGGTCCGGCACACCGGGTTCCACGAGGACGCCCGCGCCGCCCTCGCCACGGCCACCTCGGACACCGACGCGGACGTCAGGGCGTATGCCGCACGCGCCCTGTGAGACCGGCGAGATGAGCGGGCCCGAGGGCGCCGCGCCCTACATCCAGTCCTCGGGCTCCGGCTCGGGTCCGTCCAGCTCGGGCCAGTCCGGGTCCGGGACATGAGCGGAACCGGAGCCGGAGGTACGCCCCGTGTCGTCGGAGACGGAAGCGGAGGCGGAGGCGGAGGCGTGCCCAGTCGTACGGCCGCCACCGGAGCCTGAGCTACGGCCCCCACCGGAACGGGCGCCGGAGCCCTCACCGGACCCGGGGCTGCTGTCGGCACCGGAACGGGAAGCGGGGACTTCACTGGACCTGCGGGTCAGTCCCTCATCGGAGCCGGAAGCGGGGCTCTGGCCGGAGCCGCGGGCGGCGCCGTCGCCGGAACCAGAGGTCGGGCTGTCCCCGGCGGCCGGGGCCGCTGTCGTGGCGCCCGCCTCGGCGAGTGCCGCGAGGACTCCCTCCCCGTACGTCGCCAGCTTCTTCTCGCCCACGCCGCCGATCCGGCCCAGCTCCGCCACCGAGGCCGGCGCCGCGGTGGCGATCTCCCGGAGGGTGGCGTCGTGGAAGATGACGTACGCGGGGACGCCCTGCTCCTTGGCCTGGGCCGCGCGCCAGGAGCGCAGGGCCTCGAAGACGGGGACCAGCTCGGCGGGCAGCTCGGCCACGGCGGCCTTGGTCCGCTTCTCGCCCCGGCCGGAACCCGACCGGGAGGTGACCGGCTTCGCCGACTCCTTGCGCAACGGCACCTGGCGCTCGCGTCGCAGCACCGTCCCGCTGGCCTCGGTCAGCACCAGCGTGCCGTAGTCCCCCTCCACCGCGAGCAGGCCCTGGGCCAGCAACTGCCGGACCACACCGCGCCATTCGGACTCCGACAGCTCCTCGCCGATGCCGAACACGGACAGCTGGTCGTGGTCGAACTGGATCACCTTGGCCGTGCGCCGGCCGAGCAGGATGTCGACGATCTGGACCGCGCCGAACTTCTGCCCCCGCTCCCGCTGGAGCCGGACGATCGTCGAGAGCAGCTTCTGGGCGGCGACCGTGCCGTCCCAGGTCTCCGGCGGGGCCAGGCACGTGTCGCAGTTGCCGCAGCGGTCGGCCTGCGGGTCCTGGCCGAAGTAGGCGAGGAGCTGGGAGCGGCGGCACTGGACCGTCTCGCACAGCGCCAGCATCGAGTCCAGGTGGGCGGCGGCCCGGCGGCGGAACGCCTCGTCGCCCTCGCTGCCCTGGATGAGCTTGCGCTGCTGCACCACGTCCTGCAGCCCGTAGGCCATCCAGGCCGTGGACGGCAGTCCGTCGCGTCCCGCGCGGCCGGTCTCCTGGTAGTAGCCCTCGACGGACTTGGGGAGGTCGAGGTGGGCGACGAACCGCACGTCCGGCTTGTCGATGCCCATGCCGAAGGCGATGGTCGCGACGACGACCAGCCCCTCCTCCCGGAGGAAGCGCGACTGGTGGGCCGCGCGGGTGCCCGCGTCCAGCCCCGCGTGGTACGGCACGGCCTCGATGCCGTTGCGCGAGAGGAACTCGGCGGTCTTGTCGACCGAGTTGCGCGAGAGGCAGTACACGATGCCCGCGTCGCCCGCGTGCTCCTCACGCAGGAAGGACAGCAGCTGCTTCTTGGGGTCGGCCTTCGGGACGATGCGGTACTGGATGTTGGGCCGGTCGAAGCTGGCCACGAAGTGGCGGGCGTCCGGCATGCCGAGGCGCTGGGTGATCTCCTTGTGCGTCGCGTGCGTGGCGGTCGCGGTGAGGGCGATGCGGGGGACGTCGGGCCAGCGCTCGCCGAGGAGGGACAGGGCCAGGTAGTCCGGGCGGAAGTCGTGGCCCCACTGGGCGACGCAGTGCGCCTCGTCGATCGCGAAGACCGAGATCTTGGCGCGCGAGAGCAGGTCCAGCGTGCCCTGAAGGCGCAGCCGCTCCGGGGCCAGGTAGAGCAGGTCCAGCTCGCCGGCCAGGAACTCCGCCTCGACCGTCCGCCGCTCGTCGAAGTCCTGCGTGGAGTTCATGAAGCCCGCGCGCACGCCGAGCGCCCGCAGCGCGTCCACCTGGTCCTGCATCAGCGCGATGAGCGGCGAGACGACGACGCCCGTGCCGGGTCTGACCAGGGCCGGGATCTGGTAGCAGAGGGACTTGCCGCCGCCGGTCGGCATGAGGACGACGGCGTCGCCCCCGTCGACCACGTGGTCGATGACGGCTCCCTGCTCGCCGCGGAAGGCCTCGTACCCGAAGACCCGGTGCAGCGTGGCCAGCGCCTCGCTCTGTGCCGGTCCCGTCATCGCGTCCGCTCCGGTCACCACAGCTGTCCCGCCCATCCCGCTCATCGCCCGTCGTCCCCCGTATGCCGTGCTTCGCCCACGACAGCCACCATAGGGCTCCGCACCGACAGCCCCGGGAGTTGTCCACAGGCTGCGACCGTCCCGTTCCGTTGCGCCACGCTCCCGCGGCCCGCACATCCGTACAGGTGTCCGACCCGGCGCCGAGTCCGGAACGCGCGCGGGCCCCGGTCCTCCCTGCGGAGGCCGGGGCCCGGCACGTACACGGTCGGCGTCAGCGGACGAAGACCCCCGCCTGGCCGGCCAGGTCAAGGAAGTACTGGGGCGCCACACCCAGCACCAGCGTGACGGCCACGCCGACCGCGATCGCCGTCATGGTCAGCGGCGACGGCACGGCGACCGTGGGGCCCTCGGGGCGCGGCTCGCTGAAGAACATGAGCACGATGACGCGGATGTAGAAGAAGGCCGCGATCGCCGACGAGATCACACCGACGACGACCAGCGCACCCGCACCGCCTTCCGCCGCCGCCTTGAACACGGCGAACTTGCCCGCGAACCCGGAGGTCAGCGGGATGCCCGCGAAGGCCAGCAGGAAGACCGCGAACACGGCCGCCACCAGCGGGGACCTGCGTCCGAGCCCCGCCCACTTGGACAGGTGCGTGGCCTCGCCGCCCGCGTCCCTGACCAGGGTCACGACCGCGAAGGCGCCGATCGTGACGAAGGAGTACGCGCCCAGGTAGAACAGCACGGACGAGACCCCGTCGGGCGTCGTGGCGATGACACCCGCGAGGATGAAGCCCGCGTGCGCGATGGACGAGTACGCCAGGAGCCGCTTGATGTCGGTCTGGGTGATCGCGACGATCGCGCCGCCCAGCATGGTGACGATCGCGACGGCCCACATGACCGGCCGCCAGTCCCAGCGCAGGCCGGGCAGGACGACGTACAGCAGGCGGAGCAGGGCGCCGAAGGCGGCCACCTTCGTCGCCGCGGCCATGAAGCCGGTGACCGGGGTGGGCGCGCCCTGGTAGACGTCCGGGGTCCACATGTGGAACGGCACGGCGCCGACCTTGAACAGCAGGCCCATGACGACCATCGCGACGCCGATCAGCAGCAGCGCGTCGTTGCCCATGGTGCCGGCGAGCGCCGGGTCCACGTTCTGCACGGTGCCGTCGACGACCTGGGCGACCGTCGCGTACGACACCGAGCCCGCGTACCCGTACAGCAGGGCGATGCCGAACAGGGTGAACGCGGAGGCGAAGGCGCCGAGCAGGAAGTACTTGACGGCGGCCTCCTGCGACATGAGCCGCTTACGGCGGGCCACGGCGCACAGCAGGTACAGCGGGAGGGAGAAGACCTCCAGCGCGATGAACAGCGTCAGCAGGTCGTTCGCCGCGGGGAAGACCAGCATGCCGCCGACCGCGAAGAGCAGCAGCGGGAACACCTCGGTGGTGGTGAAGCCCGCCTTGACGGCGGCCTTCTCGCTGTCGCTGCCGGGCACGGACGCGGCCTGTGCGGCGAAGGAGTCGACGCGGTTGCCGTGCGCCTCCGGGTCGAGCCGGCGCTCGGCGAAGGTGAAGACGCCGAGCACCGCGGCGAGCAGGATCGTGCCCTGCAGGAAGAGCGCGGGTCCGTCCACGGCGATGGCGCCCATGGCCGCGATGTGCGCCTTCGTCGTGCCGTATCCGCCGGCGGCGAGCGCCACGACCGCGGCGAACGCGGCGGCGAGCGCGACGACGGACACGAACACCTGGGCGTAGTAACGGGACTTGCGAGGCACGAACGCCTCGATCAGGACCCCGATGACCGCCGCCCCGATGACGATCAAGGTGGGCGACAACTGCCCGTATTCGATCTTCGGCGCGTCGATCTTCGAGATCGGGTCGGCCGCGTTTGTCCACAGGCTGTGGACGGCTACTGCGCTCACTTGGCCGCCTCCACCTCGGGCTTGGGGTCCTTCTTGTGTACGTCTGACATGGTCTGCTGGACCGCCGGGTTGACGATGTCGGTGAGCGGCTTCGGGTAGACGCCCAGGAAGATCAGCAGCGCGATCAGCGGGGCGACGACCAGGAGCTCACGCACCCTGAGGTCGGGCATCTCCGAGACTTCCGACTTCACCGGGCCCGTCATCGTCCGCTGGTAGAGGACGAGCGTGTAGAGCGCGGCGAGGACGATGCCGAAGGTGGCGATGATGCCGATGGCCGGGTAGCGCGAGAACGTGCCGACCAGCACCAGGAACTCGCTGACGAACGGCGCGAGTCCGGGCAGCGAGAGGGTCGCGAGACCGCCGATCAGGAACGTGCCGGCGAGCACCGGCGCGACCTTCTGCACCCCTCCGTAGTCGGCGATCAGACGCGAGCCGCGCCGCGAGATCAGGAAGCCGGCCACCAGCATCAGGGCGGCCGTCGAGATCCCGTGGTTGACCATGTACAGCGTCGCGCCGGACTGGCCCTGGCTGGTCATCGCGAAGATGCCGAGGATGATGAACCCGAAGTGCGAGATGGACGCGTAGGCCACCAGCCGCTTGATGTCGCGCTGGCCGACCGCGAGCAGCGCCCCGTAGATGATGCTGATCAGCGCCAGTACGAGGATGACGGGCGTCGCCCACTTCGAGGCCTCCGGGAACAGCTGGAGGCAGAAGCGCAGCATCGCGAAGGTGCCGACCTTGTCGACCACCGCGGTGATCAGGACGGCGACCGGGGCCGTGGCCTCACCCATCGCGTTCGGCAGCCAGGTGTGCAGCGGCCACAGCGGCGCCTTCACCGCGAAGGCGAAGAAGAAGCCGAGGAAGAGCCACCGCTCCGTGCTGGTCGCCATGTCCAGCGAGCCGTTGGCCCGGGCCTCGGCGATCTCCTGGAGCGAGAAGTTCCCGGCGACCACGTAGAGGCCGATGACGGCGGCCAGCATGATCAGGCCGCCCGCCAGGTTGTAGAGGAGGAACTTCACGGCGGCGTACGAGCGTTGTGTCGCCGCCACCGCGTCCCCGTGCTCGTGCGCACGGTCCCCGAAGCCGCCGATGAGGAAGTACATCGGGATGAGCATGGCTTCGAAGAAGATGTAGAAGAGGAAGACGTCGGTGGCCTCGAAAGAGATGATCACCATCGCCTCGACGGCCAGGATCAGGGCGAAGAAGCCCTGGGTCGGCCGCCAGCGGCTGCTTCCGGTCTCGTGCGGGTCGGCGTCGTGCCAGCCCGCGAGGATCACGAACGGGATCAGCAGGGCGGTCAGCGCGACGAGCGCCACCCCGATGCCGTCCACGCCCAGTTCGTACCGGACCCCGAAGTCCGCGATCCAGGAGTGGGATTCGGTGAGCTGGTAACGGTCGCCGCCCGGTTCGAAGCGGACCAGGACGACCGCGGCGAGGACCAGGGTGGCGAGCGAGATCAGCAGCGCCAGCCATTTGGCCGCGACGCGTCGCGCGGCCGGCACCGCGGCCGTGGCGATCGCCCCGAGGGCCGGGAGCGCCGCCGTCGCTGTCAGCAGGGGAAAGGACATCGGTATCAGACCGCCCTCATCAGCAGGGTCGCGGCGATGAGGACCGCCGCACCGCCGAACATCGAGACCGCGTACGAGCGCGCGTAGCCGTTCTGCAGCTTGCGCAGGCGCCCGGAGAGCCCGCCGACCGAGGCCGCCGTGCCGTTGACCACGCCGTCGACCAGGGTGTGGTCGACGTACACCAGGGAGCGGGTGAGGTGCTCCCCGCCGCGCACCAGCACGACGTGGTTGAAGTCGTCCTGGAGCAGGTCGCGCCGGGCGGCCCGGGTGAGCAGGGAGCCGCGCGGGGCGACCACCGGGACGGGGCGGCGCCCGTACTGGGCGTAGGCGACGGCGACACCGACGACGAGGACCACCATCGTGGCGAGCGTGACCGTCAGGGCGCTGAGCGGCGAGTCGCCGTGCTCGTGCCCCGTGACCGGCTCCAGCCAGTGCAGGAAGCGGTCGCCGATGCTGAAGAACCCGCCCGCGAAGACCGATCCGAAGGCCAGCACGATCATGGGGATCGTCATGGACTTCGGCGACTCGTGGGGGTGCGGTTCCGCGTGCTCGCCGTGCTGCTCCGCCGCGGGCTCCACGCTCGGCTCGGCCGGGGAGGGCGTCGGCGTGTTCCGCCAGCGCTCCTCGCCGAAGAACGTCATCAGCATCACGCGCGTCATGTAGTACGCGGTGATCGCGGCGCCCAGCAGGGCCGTGCCGCCGAGGATCCAGCCCTCGGTGCCGCCCTTGGCGAAGGCCGCCTCGATGATCTTGTCCTTGGAGAAGAAGCCGGACAGGCCCGGGAAGCCGATGATGGCCAGGTAGCCGAGGCCGAAGGTCACGAAGGTGACCGGCATGTACTTCCGCAGGCCGCCGTACCGGCGCATGTCGACCTCGTCGTTCATGCCGTGCATGACCGAACCGGCGCCGAGGAAGAGCCCGGCCTTGAAGAAGCCGTGCGTGACCAGGTGCATGATCGCGAAGACGTAGCCGATGGGGCCGAGTCCGGCCGCCAGCACCATGTAGCCGATCTGCGACATGGTCGAGCCGGCCAGCGCCTTCTTGATGTCGTCCTTCGCGCAACCGACGATCGCACCGAAGAGGAGCGTGACGGCGCCGACGACGGTGACGACCAGCTGCGCGTCCGGCGCGGCGTTGAAGATCTCGCCGGAGCGGACGATCAGGTAGACGCCCGCGGTCACCATGGTCGCGGCGTGGATGAGGGCCGAGACCGGGGTCGGGCCCTCCATCGCGTCGCCGAGCCAGGACTGCAGCGGCACCTGGGCCGACTTGCCGCAGGCGGCCAGCAGCAGCATCAGGCCGATGGCCGTCAGCTTGCCCTCACCGGAGTCGTCCACGCTGCTCAGCACCGGCCCGAAGGCGAAGGTCCCGAAGGTCGTGAACATCAGCATGATGGCGATCGACAGGCCGACGTCGCCGACGCGGTTGACCAGGAAGGCCTTCTTCGCGGCGGTGGCGGCGCTCGACTTGTGCTGCCAGAAGCCGATCAGCAGGTACGAGGCGAGGCCGACGCCCTCCCAGCCGACGTACAGCAGGAGGTAGTTGTCGGCGAGGACGAGCAGCAGCATCGCCGCGAGGAACAGGTTCAGATAGCCGAAGAAGCGGCGGCGCCGCTCGTCGTGCTCCATGTACCCGATCGAGTACACGTGGATCAGCGAGCCGACGCCGGTGATCAGCAGCACGAACGTCATCGACAGCTGGTCGAGCTGGAAGGCGACGTCCGCCTGGAAGCCCTCGACGGGCACCCAGCTGAACAGGTACTGCGTCAGGGTCCGGTGCTCGGCGTCCTTGCCCAGCATGTCGGCGAAGAGGACCGCGCCGATCACGAAGGACGCGGACGCGAGGATCGTGCCGATCCAGTGCCCGACGGCGTCCAGCCGGCGGCCGCCGCACAGCAGTACGGCCGCTCCGAGCAGAGGCGCCGCCACCAGCAGCGCAATCAAGTTACCCACGATTCAGCGACCCCTTACAGCTTCATCAGGCTGGCGTCGTCGACCGAGGCCGAGTGGCGGGAACGGAACAGCGACACGATGATCGCGAGTCCGACCACGACCTCCGCGGCGGCGACGACCATCGTGAAGAAGGCGATGATCTGGCCGTCGAGATTGCCGTGCAGGCGGGAGAAGGCGACGAACGCGAGGTTGCAGGCGTTGAGCATCAGCTCGACGCACATGAACACCACGATCGCGTTCCGCCTGATGAGCACACCGGTGGCGCCGATCGTGAACAACAGGGCGGCGAGATACAGGTAGTTGACCGGGTTCACTTGGGACCCTCCCCTGTCTTCGTGCGCTCCAGGCGCTCCTCGGCGCGCTGCTCCAGGGCCTTCAGGTCGTTCAGTGCCTCGGTCGACACGTCACGGATCTGGCCGCGCTCGCGCAGCGTCTTGTTGACCGTCAGCTCCGACGGCGTGCCGTCGGGCAGCAGGCCGGCGATGTCCACCGCGTTGTGCCGGGCGTAGACACCGGGCGCCGGCAGCGGCGGCAGGTGCTTGCCCTCGCGGACGCGCTCCTCGGACAGCTGGCGCTGGGTCTTGGCCCGCTCGGTGCGCTCGCGGTGCGTCAGCACCATGGCGCCGACGGTGGCGGTGATGAGCAGCGCGCCGGTGATCTCGAAGGCGAACACGTACTTCGTGAAGATGAGGGAGGCGAGGCCTTCCACGTTCCCGTTCGCGTTCGCCTGGGCGAGGCCGTTGAAGTCCTTCACCGACGCGTTGCCGATGCCGGCGAACAGCAGGATGCCGAAGCCGAGACCGCAGAGCAGGGCCAGCCAGCGCTGGCCCTTGATGGTCTCCTTCAGCGAGTCCGCCGCCGTGACGCCGACGAGCATGACCACGAAGAGGAACAGCATCATGATCGCGCCCGTGTAGACGACGATCTGCACGACGCCCAGGAAGTACGCGCCGTTGGCGAGGTAGAAGACCGCCAGGATGATCATGGTCCCGGCGAGACAGAGCGCGCTGTGCACGGCCTTCTTCATGAAGACGGTGCACAGGGCGCCGATCACGGCGACGGTGCCGAGGACCCAGAACTGGACAGCCTCTCCGGTGGAGGTGGAGTAGGCGGCGAGCGGCATCATCGGCGGATCACCTTCTCCGACGCCGGTTCGTCCTCGCCGAAGGTGGACGCGGCCTCCTGCGGCACCTCGCCCTGGGAGACGGCCACCTGGCGCTCCGTGCCCGGCGCGGCCTCGGTGACCAGTCCGCGGTAGTAGTCCTGCTCGTCCGTGCCGGGGAAGATCGAGTGCGGGCTGTCGACCATGCCCTCCTCCAGTCCGGCGAGCAGCTGCTCCTTGGTGTAGATCAGATTGGCGCGGCTGCTGTCGGCCAGCTCGAACTCGTTCGTCATCGTCAGCGCGCGCGTGGGGCACGCCTCGATGCACAGTCCGCACAGGATGCAGCGGGCGTAGTTGATCTGGTAGACGCGGCCGTACCGCTCGCCCGGCGAGTAGCGCTCCTCGTCGGTGTTGTCCGCGCCCTCCACGTAGATCGCGTCGGCGGGGCAGGCCCAGGCGCACAGCTCGCAGCCGACGCACTTCTCCAGGCCGTCCGGATGGCGGTTGAGCTGGTGCCGGCCGTGGAACCGCGGGGCGGTGGTCTTCGGCTGCTCCGGGTACTGCTCGGTCAGCCGCTTCTTGAACATGGCCTTGAAGGTCACGCCGAAGCCGGCGACGGGGTTCTGGAAGCCGGGTTTCGTCTGCCCGGTCTCCTTCGGCTCCTCAGCCATCGGACCCCTCCTTTCCGTCACGAGTCCCGCCGAGTGATCCGTCACTCGCAGTATCGGACCCACCACTGACAATCAACTCCCGCTCGCGGCGCGGGCGGCGCCGCGGGACCGGCGGCAGTTCCTGGCCGGGCAGCGGCGGCACGGGGAAGCCGCCGGCCATCGGGTCGAAGGCGGCCGGCTCGGCGGGTGCCTCCTGCTCCTTGGATCCCCGGTCGCGGAAGATGTCCACGACGAACGAGAGCAGCAGCAGGGCGAGGACACCGCCGCCCACGTACAGGGCGATGTCGGCGAAGTCGTAGTTCTCGTTGCGCAGGGTCCGGACGGTCGCGACGAGCATCAGCCAGACCACGGAGACCGGGATCAGGACCTTCCAGCCGAGCTTCATCAGCTGGTCGTAGCGGACCCGGGGCAGCGTGCCGCGCAGCCAGATGAAGAAGAACAGCAGCAGCTGCACCTTCACCGTGAACCAGAGCATCGGCCACCAGCCGTGGTTGGCGCCCTCCCAGAAGGTGCTGACCGGCCACGGGGCCCGCCAGCCGCCCAGGAAGAGCGTCGTGGAGACGGCCGAGACCGTCACCATGTTCACGTACTCGGCGAGCATGAACATCGCGAACTTGATCGACGAGTACTCGGTGTTGAAGCCGCCGACCAGGTCGCCCTCGGACTCCGGCATGTCGAACGGGGCGCGGTTGGTCTCGCCGATCATCGTCACGACGTAGATGACGAAGGAGACCGGCAGCAGCACGATGTACCAGCGGTCGTGCTGCTGCTCCACGATCGTGGACGTCGACATCGACCCGGAGTAGAGGAAGACCGAGGCGAACGCGGCGCCCATGGCGATCTCGTAGGAGATCATCTGGGCGCAGGAGCGCAGACCGCCGAGCAGCGGGTACGTCGACCCGGAGGACCAGCCCGCGAGGACGATGCCGTAGATGCCCACCGAGGCGACCGCGAGGATGTAGAGCATCGCGATCGGCAGGTCGGTGAGCTGCATCGTGGTGCGGTGGCCGAAGATCGAGACCTCGTTGCCGGCCGGCCCGAAGGGGATCACCGCGATCGCCATGAACGCCGGGATGGCCGCGACGATCGGCGCGAGGACGTAGACCACCTTGTCCGCGCGTTTGACGATGACGTCTTCCTTGAGCATCAGCTTGATGCCGTCGGCGAGCGACTGGAGCATGCCCCAGGGGCCGTGCCGGTTGGGGCCGATGCGCAGCTGCATCCAGGCGACGACCTTGCGCTCCCACACGATGGAGAAGAGCACGGTGATCATCAGGAAGGCGAAGCAGAAGACCGCCTTGACGACGACCAGCCACCAGGGGTCGCGGCCGAACATCGAGAGGTCTTCAGCGGCGAGGTACGGAGTCATGCCTCCACCTCCTTGGGGGCCTCGGCAGCGTGCGTCGCCGGGCCGATGTGGACGAGTGCGCCGGGCAGCGCCCCGGTGTCGGAGGCGACGCCCCCTCCGGTGGAGTTCAGCGGGAGCCAGACGACCCGGTCGGGCATCTCGGTGATCCGCAGCGGCAGTTCGACGACTCCGGCGGGGCCGGTGACGGCGAGGAGACCGCCCTCCTCGACGCCCGCCTCGGCGGCCGTGGCGGCCGACACCCGCGCGTGTGCGGCGTGCCGGGTCCCGGCCAGCGCCTCGTCGCCCTCCTGGAGGCGGCCGAGGTCGAGCAGCAGCCGGTGGCCCGCGAGCACGGCCTCGCCGGCGGCGGGCCGCGGCAGCAGCGCAGACGTCTCCAGCGGGTCGTCGGCGCGCGGCCCGTCCCAGGCGCCGAGCCGGTCCAGCTCGGCGCGCGCGGTGCGCAGGTCCGGCAGGCCCAGGTGGACATCCATCGCGTCAGCCAGCATCTGCAGGACGCGCGCGTCGGTGGGCGCGAGACGGCGGGTCATCTGGTCGGGCTTGAGCGCCGCCTCGAAGAGCCGCACCCTGCCCTCCCAGTTGAGGAACGTGCCCGACTTCTCGGCGACCGCGGCGACCGGCAGGACGACGTCGGCGTGGTCGGTGACCTCACTGGGACGCAGTTCGAGCGAGACCAGGAAGGGCACCTCGGCGAGGGCGGCACGCGCGCGTACCGGGTCGGGGAGGTCGTTGACCTCGACGCCCGCCACCACCAGCGCCTGCAGCTCACCGCCGGCGGCGGCGTCCACGATCTGGCCGGTGTCGCGGCCGTAGCGGTGCGGGAGTTCGGCGACGCCCCAGACGGCGGCGACCTCGTCCCGCGCGCGCGGGTCGGTGGCCGGGCGGCCGCCCGGCAGCAGCGACGGCAGCGCGCCCGCCTCGATCGCGCCGCGCTCCCCGGCCCGGCGCGGGATCCACACCAGCCGGGCCCCGGTCGCGGTCGCGGCCCGTACGGCGGCGGTCAGACCGCCCGCGACGGCGGCGAGCCGCTCGCCGACCGCGATGACCGCGCCCTCGGTGCGCAGCGCCTCGGCCGCCCGGGCCCCGTCGCCCTCCAGGCCGACGCCGCTCGCGAGGGCGTCCAGCCACTCGGTCTCGGTGCCGGGCGCGGCGGGCAGCAGCGTGCCGCCCGCCTTCTCCAGGCCCCGGGTGGCGTGCGTGGCGAGCGAGAAGGTCCGCTGGCCGTGTCCCCGCCAGGCCTTGCGCAGCCGCAGGAAGACGCCGGGCGCCTCCTCCTCGGACTCGAAGCCCGCGAGCAGCACGGCGGGCGCCTTCTCCAGGGAGGTGTACGTGACGCCCGTGCCGTCGAGGTCCAGGCCGCGGCCGGCGACCCGGGCCGCCAGGAAGTCGGCCTCCTCGCTGCTGTGCACGCGCGCGCGGAAGTCGATGTCGTTCGTGTCGAGGGCCACCCGCGCGAACTTGCTGTACGCGTAGGCGTCCTCGACGGTCAGCCGGCCGCCGGTCAGCACCCCGGCCCGGCCGCGCGCGGCCGACAGCCCGCGGGCCGCCGCCTCCAGCGCCTCCGGCCAGGAGGCGGGCTCCAGCTCACCGGACGCGCCGCGCACCAGCGGGGTGCCGATCCGGTCCGGCCGCTGCGCGTAGCGGAAGCCGAACCGCCCCTTGTCGCACAGCCACTCCTCGTTGACCTCGGGGTCCTCGGCGGCGAGGCGCCGCATGACCTTGCCGCGCCGGTGGTCGGTGCGGGTCGCGCAGCCGCCGGAGCAGTGCTCGCACACCGACGGCGAGGAGATCAGGTCGAAGGGCCGCGAGCGGAAGCGGTACGCCGCCGAGGTGAGCGCGCCGACCGGGCAGATCTGGATCGTGTTCCCGGAGAAGTACGACTCGAAGGGGTCGCCCTCGCCGGTGCCGACCTGCTGGAGCGCGCCGCGCTCGATCAGCTCGATCATCGGGTCGCCGGCGATCTGGTTGGAGAAGCGGGTGCAGCGTGCGCACAGCACGCACCGCTCGCGGTCCAGCAGCACCTGGGTGGAGATCGGGACCGGCTTCTCGTAGGTCCGCTTGCGGCCCTCGAAGCGGGAGTCGGCCTGTCCGTGGGACATGGCCTGGTTCTGCAGCGGGCACTCGCCGCCCTTGTCGCAGACCGGGCAGTCCAGCGGGTGGTTGATGAGCAGCAGCTCCATCACCCCGTGCTGCGCCTTCTCGGCGACGGGCGAGGTGAGCTGCGTCTTGACGACCATCCCGTCGGTGCAGGTGATGGTGCAGGACGCCATGGGCTTGCGCTGGCCCTCGACCTCGACGATGCACTGGCGGCAGGCGCCGGCCGGGGCGAGGAGGGGGTGGTCGCAGAACCTGGGGATCTCGATGCCGAGCTGTTCGGCGGCCCGGATGACCAGGGTGCCCTTGGGCACGCTGATCTCCACGCCGTCGATCGTCAGCGAGACCAGGTCCTCCGGCGGGATCGCCGCCTCGCCGCCTCCGGAGGGAGCGCTGGTGGTCACTGTCATGCGTTCACCTCCGCGTGCTTGTCCGCCCAGGCGGTCGACTTGGCCGGGTCGAAGGGGCAGCCCCGGCCCGTGATGTGCTGCTCGTACTCCTCGCGGAAGTACTTGAGCGAGGAGAAGATCGGCGAGGCCGCGCCGTCGCCGAGGGCGCAGAAGGACTTGCCGTTGATGTTGTCGGCGATGTCGTTCAGCTTGTCGAGGTCGGACATCGCGCCCTTGCCGGCCTCGATGTCGCGCAGCAGCTGGACGAGCCAGTACGTGCCCTCACGGCACGGGGTGCACTTGCCGCAGGACTCGTGGGCGTAGAACTCGGTCCAGCGGGTGACCGCGCGGACGACGCAGGTGGTCTCGTCGAAGCACTGGAGCGCCTTGGTGCCGAGCATGGAGCCCGCGGCGCCGACGCCCTCGTAGTCCAGCGGGACGTCGAGGTGCTCGTCGGTGAACATCGGGGTGGAGGAGCCGCCCGGGGTCCAGAACTTCAGCCGGTGTCCGGGGCGCATCCCGCCGCTCATGTCGAGCAGCTGGCGCAGGGTGATGCCGAGCGGCGCCTCGTACTGGCCGGGGCTCGCGACGTGGCCGCTGAGCGAGTACAGCGTGAAGCCCGGGGACTTCTCACTGCCCATCGACCGGAACCACTCCTTGCCCTTGTTCAGGATGGCGGGAACCGACGCGATCGACTCGACGTTGTTCACCACGGTGGGGCAGGCGTAGAGGCCCGCGACCGCGGGGAAGGGGGGACGCAGGCGCGGCTGGCCGCGGCGCCCCTCCAGCGAGTCGAGCAGCGCGGTCTCCTCACCGCAGATGTACGCGCCCGCTCCGGCGTGCACGGTGAGTTCGAGGTCGAGTCCGCTGCCGAGGATGTTCTCGCCGAGGTACCCGGCGGCGTAGGCCTCGCGGACCGCCTCGTGCAGCCGGCGCAGGACGGGGACGACCTCGCCGCGCAGGTAGATGAAGGCGTGCGAGGACCTGATCGCGTAGCAGGCGATGACGATGCCCTCGATGAGGCTGTGCGGGTTCGCGTAGAGGAGGGGGATGTCCTTGCAGGTCCCCGGCTCCGACTCGTCGGCGTTGACGACCAGGTAGTGCGGCTTGCCGTCGCCCTGGGGGATGAACTGCCACTTCATCCCGGTGGGGAAGCCGGCGCCGCCGCGGCCGCGCAGACCGGAGTCCTTGACGTACGCGATGAGGTCGTCCGGCGACATGGCGAGCGCCTTGCGCAGCCCCTCGTACCCCTCGTGCCTGCGGTAGACGTCCAGGGTCCAGGACTTCTCCTCGTCCCAGAACGCCGACAGCACGGGCGCGAGCAGCTTCTCGGGGCTGCTCCCCCCGCCGGCCTCCGGCTGGGAGGTGCCTCCGTATTGAGTGGACAAGGTCATCACTCCCCCTCCTCGGCTGCGGGACCCGCCGGGTGGGACGGGTCGGAGGCCGACGTGTCCTGCGGCGCGTCGTGCGAGCTGAGGTGTTCGGCAGGCGACGGCTCGTGCGGGGTCCCGTCCTGGGGGCCGGAGCCCCGCGGGTGGACCACCCGTGCGGCGCCGGTCTCGCCCTTGGCCAGCCGCAGACCGGTCAGCGAGGCGGGGCCCGCGCTGCCGCCGGCCTCCACGGCGCCTTCCCGCTCGTCGGGGAAGCCCGCCAGGATCCGGGCGGTGTCCTTGAACGTGCACAGGGGGGCGCCGCGGGTCGGCTCGACCCGGGCTCCGGTGCGCAGGTCGTCGACGAGCCGCTTGGCGGAGTCGACGGTCTGGTTGTCGAAGAACTCCCAGTTGACCATCACGACCGGGGCGAAGTCGCAGGCCGCGTTGCACTCGATGTGCTCCAGGGTGACCTTGCCGTCGCCGGTGGTCTCGCCGTTGCCGACGCCCAGGTGGTCCTGGAGCGCCTCGAAGATGGCGTCGCCGCCCATCACCGCGCACAGGGTGTTGGTGCAGACGCCGACCTGGTAGTCGCCGCTGGGCCTGCGGCGGTACATGGAGTAGAAGGTGGCGACCGCGGTGACCTCGGCGGTGGTCAGGCCGAGCATCTCGGCGCAGAACCGCTGTCCGGTGCGCGTGACGTGGCCCTCCTCGGACTGCACGAGGTGCAGCAGCGGCAGGAGCGCGGAGCGGGAGTCCGGGTAGCGGGCGATGATCTCGCGCGCGTCCGTCTCCAGCCGGGTCCGGACGTCGTCCGGGTAGTCGGGCGCGGGCAGTTGCGGCATGCCCAGGCTGACACCCTCGGGAGTGGTGGTCACCGGTCGACGCCTCCCATCACGGGGTCGATGGACGCGACGGCGACGATGACGTCGGCGACCTGGCCGCCCTCGCACATCGCCGCCATGGCCTGGAGGTTGGTGAAGGACGGGTCGCGGAAGTGGACCCGGTAGGGGCGGGTGCCTCCGTCGGACACGGCGTGCACGCCCAGTTCGCCCTTGGGCGACTCGACGGCCGCGTACGTCTGTCCCGGCGGGACGCGGAAGCCCTCGGTCACCAGCTTGAAGTGGTGGATGAGGGCCTCCATGGAGGTGCCCATGATCTTCTTGA
This sequence comes from Streptomyces sp. NPDC028308, assembly GCF_055565855.1. NCBI lineage: Bacteria > Bacillati > Actinomycetota > Actinomycetes > Kitasatosporales > Streptomycetaceae > Streptomyces > Streptomyces sp. NPDC028308. The sequence goes on along the minus strand of NZ_JBVHTO010000009.1, from coordinate 95,943 downwards.
TGTGGTCGAGCGAGTTGCCGAGACCGTCGGGGCCGAGCGCGAGCTGGGCGGGCCAGGCGATCTTCTTGTCGGCGACCATGACCGGGCCGGGCTGGAGCCGGTCCAGGCACTGCTCGATGATCCGCAGCGACTGGCGCATCTCCTCCAGGCGGATCAGGAAGCGCCCGTAGGAGTCGCAGGTGTCGGCGGTCGGGACCTCGAAGTCGTAGGTCTCGTAGCCGCAGTACGGCTGGGCCTTGCGCAGGTCGTGCGGCAGGCCCGCCGAGCGCAGGACGGGCCCGGTGGCGCCGAGGGCCATGCAGCCGGCGAGGTCGAGGTAGCCGACGTCCTGCATACGGGCCTTGAAGATGGGGTTCCCGGTGGCGAGCTTGTCGTACTCGGGAAGGTTCTTGTGCATCTTCTTCACGAACTCGCGGATCTGGTCCACCGCGCCGGGCGGCAGGTCCTGGGCGAGTCCGCCGGGCCGGATGTACGCGTGGTTCATCCGCAGGCCGGTGATCAGCTCGTAGATGTCGAGGATGAGCTCGCGGTCGCGGAAGCCGTAGATCATGATCGTCGTGGCGCCGAGCTCCATGCCGCCGGTGGCGATGCACACCAGGTGGGAGGAGAGCCGGTTGAGCTCCATCAGGAGCACCCGGATGATCGTGGCGCGGTCGGGGATCTGGTCCTCGATGCCGAGGAGCTTCTCCACCGCGAGGCAGTACGCCGTCTCGTTGAAGAACGGCGTCAGGTAGTCCATGCGCGTCACGAACGTCGTGCCCTGCGTCCACGTCCGGTACTCGAGGTTCTTCTCGATGCCGGTGTGCAGGTAGCCGATGCCGCAGCGGGCCTCGGTGACGGTCTCGCCGTCGATCTCCAGGATGAGCCGGAGCACGCCGTGCGTGGAGGGGTGCTGCGGCCCCATGTTGACGATGATGCGCTCGTCGTCGGACTTGGCCGCGGCCTGGGCGATCTCGTCCCAGTCGCCGCCGGTGACGGTGTAGACGGTGCCCTCGGTCGTCTCGCGGGCCGAGGCGGCCGATGCCCCGGAAGGGGTCTGCGTGCTCATGAGTACGACCTCCGCTGGTCCGGAGCCGGGATCTGGGCGCCCTTGTACTCGACGGGGATGCCGCCGAGGGGATAGTCCTTGCGCTGCGGGAAGCCCGGCCAGTCGTCCGGCATCATGATCCGCGTCAGTGCCGGGTGGCCGTCGAAGACCAGCCCGAAGAAGTCGTACGTCTCGCGCTCGTGCCAGTCGTTCGTCGGGTAGACGGCGACCAGCGAGGGGACGTGCGGGTCGGCGTCCGGGGCGCTGACCTCCAGGCGGATCAGCCGGTTGTGGGTGATCGAGCGCAGGTGGTAGACGGCGTGCAGCTCGCGGCCCTTGTCCTCGGGGTAGTGCACGCCGGAGACGCCGGTGCACAGCTCGAACCGCAGGGCCGGGTCGTCGCGCAGGGTCCGCGCGACCTGGACCAGGTGCTCGCGCTCGATGTGGAAGGTCAGCTCGTCGCGGTCCACGACCGTCTTGCCGATCGCGTTCTCCGGGACGAGGCCCTGTTCCTCCAGGGCGCCCTCCAGCTCGTCGGCGACCTCGTCGAACCAGCCGCCGTAGGGGCGGGTGGCCGGGCCGGGCAGCCGGATGGAGCGGACCAGGCCGCCGTAGCCGGAGGTGTCGCCGCCGTTGTTCGCGCCGAACATGCCGCGCTGGACGCGGATCTCCTCGCCCTGGTCGCCCCGCTGGCCCGGGAGGTTGGAGGCGCCGAGGTCCTTCTCGGGGTTCACCCCGTTGCCGTTCGCGTCGCTCACCGCAGCAGGCCCTTCATCTCGATGGTGGGAAGCGCCTTGAGCGCCGCTTCCTCCGCCTCGCGGGCCGCCTCCTCGGCGTTCACGCCGAGCTTGGAGGTCTGGATCTTCTGGTGGAGCTTGAGGATCGCGTCCATCAGCATCTCGGGCCGCGGCGGGCAGCCGGGCAGATAGATGTCGACCGGGACGATGTGGTCGACGCCCTGCACGATGGCGTAGTTGTTGAACATTCCGCCCGACGAGGCGCACACCCCCATGGAGATCACCCACTTGGGATCGGGCATCTGGTCGTAGACCTGCCGCAGCACCGGCGCCATCTTCTGGCTGACCCGGCCGGCGACGATCATCAGGTCCGCCTGGCGCGGAGATCCGCGGAAGACCTCCATGCCGAAGCGCGCCAGGTCGTAGCGGCCCGCGCCGGTCGTCATCATCTCGATGGCGCAGCAGGCGAGTCCGAACGTGGCGGGGAAGACGGACGACTTGCGCACCCAGCCCGCGGCCTGCTCGACGGTGGTCAGCAGGAAGCCGCTCGGCAGCTTTTCTTCGAGTCCCATGGCTTAAGGCCCCTCAGTCCCATTCCAAGCCGCCGCGCCGCCATACGTACGCGTACGCGACAAAGACGGTGAGCACGAAGAGCAGCATCTCCACGAGCCCGAAAACACCCAGGGCGTCGAAGGTGACGGCCCAGGGGTAGAGGAAGACGATCTCGATGTCGAAGACGATGAAGAGCATCGCCGTCAGGTAGTACTTGATGGGGAAACGCCCGCCGCCGGCCGGCGTGGGGGTCGGCTCGATGCCGCACTCGTAGGCCTCGAGCTTGGCCCGGTTGTACCGCTTCGGACCGATCAGCGTGGCCATGACCACGGAGAAGATCGCAAAGCCTGCCCCGAGGGCTCCCAGTACGAGGATGGGCGCATACGCGTTCACCGCTCCTCGCTCCTCTCAGTCGGCACTGACTGCTGGCGGTTGTGCCGGACGAGTCACCGCCCCACCCGTCCCACGAGCCCCGTGCGTCCCGACGAAGATCGCGTACATGTGAAGCAGGTCACAAGCCCAACTGCCCCGCATCTTATGCCTGCCGGTCTGTGATCTGCGACACGGGGGTGGGGAAGGACTTTGTGATCTCCACCACCAGTCGAAGGATCATGAAGTCGGATGAGCGGTGATCTTCGTACGCGAAGCAGTCAAGTGATCACCAAGAGGTGACATTTTCGCTCGTCGCCGCTGGTCGGAGCCCTGGCGCATTATCAAGCCACCGCGAGCGCAGGCAAATTGGCGCTGGACCAGATCCCTTGATAGAGGGGCCCGTTCACACATCAGGGGGACCGGTGTGGACGGATGTGGACACGTGCGCCCGTTCACGAGCGGAGGGCGGTCGCGTTTTCGCGCGGGACGCGTCGGCCGGGGCCGCCGTTCCGTGACGTGCGTCACACCGGCGTCGGCTCCGGATAAACGGGGCTTGGCCACTGGCCTCAACCAGTGGTAGGCGCGGGGCAATTCGGGCGTAATTCCGAAAGCCCATGATCACAGGCGTGATCGACTCTGTCCGCAATGCCCGTTACGGCGTCAATGAGGGGCGCAGCGCCCGCTTTTCGGCCGTCCGTTGAACAACTGTGGCGCACCACACGTTTCTTGAAGGTATGGAGGAGCCCCTGGTACCGCTTGTACCCATGTCCCACACCGCTCACATACGCAGCCACCGGAAGCCCCGCCGCAACGCGTCGAGTCTCGCGATGCGCGCCGGAGTTGCCGGTGGCGTTCTCAGCACCCTGGCAGTGGCCGGGGCGTCCGGTGCGGCGAGCGCCGCCGAGCCCGTGACGCAGACCATCGAACTGCCGACCCTGACGGCCGACCTGTCCACTCAGGTCGCCCAGTCCGCGGACGCCACCCAGCAGGCGGCGGCCAACTACGAGCTGCAGGCGGAGCGCGACGCGGCCGCGGCCAAGGCCGCGAAGCAGGCCAAGGCCGACCTCGCCGACGCCAAGAAGAAGGCGGAGGCCCGGAAGAAGGCCGAGGCCGAGCGCAAGGCCGCCGCCACCCAGGCCGCCTCGCGGTCGTCCCAGCGCACCACCCTCGCGGCCTCGGCGGACGCCGACGTCCCCGTCGCCGCCAGCGGCAGCGTCGCCACCGTCATCGCCTTCCTGAAGGCACAGGTCGGTGACGCCTACGTCATGGGCGGCACCGGCCCCAACGCCTGGGACTGCTCCGGGCTCGTCCAGGCCGCGTTCAAGCAGGTCGGCGTCGACCTGCCGCGCGTCTCGGAGGCCCAGTCCACCGCCGGCACCCCCGTGTCGCTCTCCAACGTGCAGGTGGGGGACATCCTGTACTGGGGCTCGGCCGGATCGGCGTACCACGTCGGCGTCTACATCGGCAACGGCCAGTACCTGGACGCCGCCAACCCCTCCAAGGGCGTGGTGATCCAGGATCTTTCGGGCTATCCGGCCACCGGCGCGGTGCGGGTGCTGTAGCCGAGAGCGTTTCACCGAAGGCCACCTTCCGGGCGGGAAGGTGGCCTTCGCGCGCTCCCGACACACCCGCCCCACCCGCCCCGGGGGCCACAGACGCCCCTCAGCGGCCGCTCAGCGCCCTCCGAGAGCCGGAAAGGGGACGAGACCGCCCTACCGGGCGGACACCGCCCCCTGGGGCCGGCGGGCGGTCCGTGCCGTCGGGGGGCTGACTCCGCCCGTTCCGCATCCCGCCCGACCGGGAGCCGGACGCCGAGCCGATCGCCGGCCGCGCACGCACGGGTAAGGACCGAATGCCGGGTCTGCGGGGTTACTTCGCCGAAGCAGGACTCTGCGCGGACCAGAAACCCGACCAGACGTCGGGGGCAGGAATTTCCTTCCCCGCATAGTCGGGGCCGACCGTCTCGGCCTTGGGCGGGGAGACCTCGGACGTCTTCACGCACGGCGTCGCAACCTCGAAGGAGGCTTGCCCGTCGGCGCCGACAAGCACCCGCACGTCGAACCCGTCCGGCGTCCTGTAGTACACGGCCGGAGTCTTCGAGTTGTTCACGGCGAGCCGCTTGTAGCCCTCGCTCTTCCAGTGCCGCTCGATCACTCCGAGGAAGCTCCCTCTGCGCTCCTCGGAAATGATCGTCATGACGGTACGGCGCCGTTGAACGTCGCACTCGCCCTCGGTCGACTCTCCGTGCGTCCAGTGCACCGGCGGCTTGATGACCTGGAACGTTCCGTCGAGGACGGCGTCGGCACGGTCTGCCGCCTCTTGCATGTCCATCATCGACTTCTCCCGCCCGGTGGAGCCGTCCGACGAGCCACATCCGGCCAGGAGCAGAGCCCCGGCCGCGAGCACGACGACTCCTGGAGTCCACCTCATCGAGACGCCCCCAAAATGATCGCGTCGAACCTGCCGACCACGGACTTGGCGGGAGCGACAGCCGTCACTCCGTGGACGGGGACCCGCCGCATCGGCGAAGCGGGTCCCGACCACCTCGCATGGTCACGCCTTCGGTGCGACCTTCGACAGGCCGTTGATGATGCGGTCCATCGCGTCGCCGCCCGTCGGGTCGGTGAGGTTCGCGAGCATCTTCAGCGTGAACTTCATCAGCATCGGGTGGCTCAGCCCTCGCTGCGTCGCGATCTTCATGACCTTCGGGTTGCCGATGAGCTTCACGAAGGCGCGGCCGAGCGTGTAGTAGCCGCCGTAGGTGTCCTTCAGGACGCGCGGGTAGCGCTGGAGCGCCAGTTCGCGCTGGCCCGGCGTCGAGCGGGCGTGCGCCTGGACGATGACGTCCGCGGCGATCTGGCCGGACTCCATGGCGTACGCGATGCCCTCGCCGTTGAACGGGTTCACCAGGCCGCCCGCGTCGCCGACGAGCAGCAGGCCCTTGGTGTAGTGGGGCTGGCGGTTGAAGGCCATGGGGAGCGCGGCGCCGCGGATCGGGCCGGTCATGTTCTCCGGGGTGTAGCCCCAGTCCTCCGGCATCGAGGCGCACCACGCCTTGAGGACCTCGCGCCAGTCCAGCTCCTTGAAGGAGTCGGAGGTGTTCAGCACACCCAGGCCGACGTTCGACGTGCCGTCGCCCATCCCGAAGATCCAGCCGTAGCCGGGCAGCAGCCGGTCCTCGGCGCCCCGGCGGTCCCACAGTTCCAGCCAGGACTCCAGGTAGTCGTCCTCGTGCCGGGGGCTGGTGAAGTACGTGCGCACCGCGACGCCCATCGGACGGTCCTCGCGGCGGTGCAGGCCCATCGCCAGCGACAGCCGGGTCGAGTTGCCGTCGGCCGCCACGACGAGCGGCGCGTGGAAGGTGACCTCGCGCTTCTCCTCGCCGAGCTTGGCGTTGACGCCCGTGATGCGGCCGGTGCGGTCGTCCAGGATCGGGGCGCCGACGTTGCAGCGCTCGTACAGCCGGGCGCCCGCCTTCTGCGCCTGCCGGGCCAGCTGCTCGTCGAAGTCGTCGCGCTTGCGGACGAGTCCGTAGTCGGGGAAGGAGGCGAGATCCGGCCAGTCCAGCTGGAGCCGGACGCCGCCACCGATGATGCGCAGGCCCTTGTTCCGCAGCCAGCCGGCCTCTTCCGAGATGTCGATGCCCATCGCGACGAGCTGCTTGGTGGCGCGCGGGGTGAGGCCGTCGCCGCACACCTTCTCCCGCGGGAAGGCGGTCTTCTCGAGCAGCAGGACGTCGAGTCCGGCCTTCGCCAGGTGGTACGCGGTCGCGGAACCGGCTGGCCCGGCACCGACGACGATCACATCGGCGGTGTTTTCGGAGAGGGGCTCGGTCACGGCGGGTTCTCCCCAAGGTTCGGAATGTGCGTGCTGACGGGCACTGGACATGGGCAGTCTATGCAGCGGTACTGATCACCCGGCTGAAGGGCTGCCCCGTGAACCGAGCTCTCCCCGTAGTACAGCTTCGTGTGCCCACCGACGAGGACGCCTTCGCCTGGCACCGGCTCTTCGCCGACCCGGAGGTGATGGAGTTCCACGGGGGCGCGCCGGCCGAACTGTCCGTGTACGAGGAGCTGACCGCGCGGCAGCGCCGGCACGACGCCGAGCGCGGCTTCTGCCTGTGGACGATGACCGGCGCCGACGGCGAGGTGCTCGGCTTCACCGGCGCCCAGCCCTGGCCGCACGAGTGGGGCCCGCGGGGCGAGGTCGAGATCGGCTGGCGGCTCGGGCGCCGGTTCTGGGGCCGGGGATACGTCACCGCCGCCGCCCGCACGACGCTGGAGCGGGTGCGCTCGGCGGGCGTACCGAGTGTCGTGGCCATGGTCCACGCCCGCAACGAGCGGTCCATCTCGGTGACCAGACGCCTCGGCATGGAGCTGGCCGAGCGGTTCACGACCCCGGCCTCGCAACAGGAGGGCCACTGCTACCGGCTGGCCCTCTGACGGCTCCGGCGGTGCCCGTCCCGGCCGGGCGCCGCCGCCTCCGACGCCTTTCCCCGGCGCCGGGGCCGGGCTTACCCTTCCGGTACCGCTGGGGGGTGACGTCCGTGCGCTTGACACCCAGGACACCCGAGGTGCGCGTACCGCGGCTGGTCGGCCTGATGGCCGTGGACGCGCGCGAGACCGCCGAGACGCAGGGCATCGTGCTCGTCGCGCCCGACCGGCCGGACTTCCACCTCGCCGTCGTCGACTACGTCGTACGCCAGTACCCTCCGCCGGGTTCCGAGATCCCGCGCGGCGCCGCGGTCACCGTGTGGTGCGAGTTCACCGACGGCGAGGGCGGCGGGGGCTCGGGCGTGCGCGAGCCGCGCACGCCCGGTCCGCCACCCGGCGGCCTGCGCCGCGAACTGGACGAACCGGGCGACCCGTTCGAGCTGCTCAGGTGAGTCGCCAGGACTCCAGGGCGACCCGGAAGGTCTCCGAGAGGTCGCTGTCCCACAGCTCGCCGGGGCCGACGATCATGATCGCGTACTCGGTGCCGTTGTCGGCGACGTAGCCCTGGTCCTTCGCGTGGACGGTCCGGCCGGACTCGTCCGTGTACGTGTACTCCCAGATCGCTCCCGCGCGCCCCTGGAAGGTGTTCCGCTCCAGCTTGACGCGCCGGTAGTCGGTGTCCTTGCGCTTGGCGGTCTTCTCCAGGGTCACGAAGTTGTCGTACGAGGTGTAGCCCGCGTTCGCGATCACCCCGACCTGGAGGTGGGAGGACCCGGTCGATCCCGCGTACGTCACCTGCGTGCCGTTCTTGACGCCCTCGCGGCCCCACACCTCGGGGACGCCGAAGGAGAAGCCCATCGGGTCGGTCAGCCGGTGGTAGCCGTCGGGGAGTCCGGAGGCCGCCGCGGGCCCCTCCGTGGTCTCGTCCGGCGGGGACGGCTTGGGCGAGTCGCCGGTCTCCGCGGATGGGGCGGGGGCGCTCTCGTTCGCGGGCGTGGGCGTCACCTTCGTGCTCCCCTTGTCCGAGGTGCCTTCCGACTCCATGTCCTGCCACACGAGCACGCCGGCCGCGGCGCCTCCCCCGACGACGAACGCCACGACGAGGGTGACCACCCAGACGAGTGCCCTGCTCCGCGGCTTCGGGGTGACGGGTGCCGTGGAGAGGGTGGACGGGTCGTAGGCGGCGGGGCCCGCCGGCGCGACGGGGAGCGCGGGGAGCGCCGGGGCCGCGGGGAGCGCCGGGATGGCGGGGACGAAGGGGACCGGCGGGGCGGGCGGGCCCTGGTCGTGCGGAGCCTGGTCCGCCTGGGTCCGGTCGTGCGGGGCCGGGTCGGGCGGGGTCTGGTGGCCGAGCCGTACGGTGTGCGGGTCGCCGGGAGCGGAGGCGGGAGCGGAGGCGGGAGCCTCGAATCCGGCGGGGCCTGTGGGGCCGGTGGGGCCGACGAGCGGCGGGGGTGGCGGCGGCACGGCCGGGGCCGTCCGCGTCCCGGTCATCCGCAGGAGGTACGGCGCCAGGAGGGCCGCCCCGAAGATCCAGAGCAGCCCGAAGAGCAGCGCGTCCGGGACGCTCACCCCGATGCCGAAGCCGCCCGCGAGCGCGTCGCCGGAGCCGAAGCCCGAGCCCTGGTCCGAGCTGTCGGACAGACCGCCCGCGGCCTCCACGCCCAGGCCCCCGGTCCCGGCCAGCAGCAGGAACAGCCCGAGGAGGACACCGGCCGACAGCAGTTGCTCGCGCCGGTCGCCGGAGCGCCGCGCGGCCAGGACCCCCAGGGTCAGCGCGCAGACCAGGCCGAGGGCCAGCGCGCCCACTACGGCCCAGGAGTTGACGGCGTCACCGAGGTCCGAGAGACCGAAGGCGCGGTGCTCGTGCCCGCCGCCGTACGGTGTGCTGCCGCGGGCCTCCACCTCGACGGGCGCGCCCCAGGACAGGCCGAGGACCAGCACCGCGAGGTTGGGCAGCAGGAGCAGCGCGATCAGGAACGGGGAGACGCCGGAGCCGTCGAGCTCGGACCCCTCACCGAGGTCGTCGGCCTGCGCCAGCCGGACGAGGACGACGAGGGAGCACAGGACCAGGACGACGGCGAGCGCCCGCAGGGCCGTGCCGGTCGCGCGGACGAACGCCCGCGCCCCCGGCCGGACGGCGAGCCACTGGGCGAGGCCGTCGCGGTGCAGCATCCCGGCGCCGACGGCGAGGCCGAGCAGCAGGGCGCCGAGCGTGGCGAGCCACGGCGACGTCGAGATCTCGACCTCGTCGGCCACGGTCGGCTGCGCGAACAGCCCGAGCACGAGCACGGCGCCGGTCACCAGGAGCGCCACCCGCAGGGCCGCCTCCAGTCCGGCGGTGACGCCGCGCTCCGTGCGCACGGCGAGTCGCGTGCGCAGCATCCGCACGCCGACCGCGTACGCGGCGAGCCACAGCGCGGTGACGGTCAGCGGGATCAGCGACAGCTCCGCCCCGCCGCCGAGTTCGGAGCCGAGGCCGCTGCCGCCGTCGGTGCCGAAGACCGAGTCGGTGGCCTCCTTCACCTCGAATCCGCCGCCGAGCGCCTGGAGCAGCACGGCCAGGGCGATCCGCATCCGGTCGCCGAACCCGACGACGACGTCGTCGCCCTGCCCGTAGGAGGGGATCGCCAGGGCCACGGCCGCGACGAGCAGCAGTCCGACCGGCCACAGCGCGGCCTGCGCGGCCCCCGCCCAGTCGCCCCGCAGCGCGCGGCCGAGGAAGGCGCCGACGGGCGACGGCCCGGCGGGCGCGGGCGGGTGCGGGGGTGGCGGCGGTCCGGGCGGCACGGCTCCCGGGAGGGGCGGAGCACCGGGCGCGGCGAACGCCCCGGGAGCGGGCGCGGCGGCCGGCGGCCCGGGCGGCGGATCCGCGGCGGGTACCGCCGGCCGCTCACGGCCGCACTTCATGCAGAAGCGCGCCTCCTCGGGAGCGGGTGCACCGCAGTGCGGGCAGTACGACGCCATGGGAACGCTCCGTCATTCAGAGAACTCGTGCCGTGACCGGACGAAGTCAGGCGTTATGAACGGACACGAGTTTCCCATTGACCGGTTCCCGACAACGCCCCCCTCGTACGGGTGAATTGACGCCGCGTCGGACCGTCGGCCGCGCTCAGCCCTGCTTGTAACCCCGGTGCAGCGCCACGACCCCGCCCGTCAGGTTCCGCCAGGCCACCTTCGACCAGCCCGCCTTCTGCAGGCGCTGGGCCAGGGCCGGCTGGTCGGGCCAGGCGCGGATGGACTCGGCCAGGTAGACGTACGCGTCCGGGTTCGAGGACACCGAGCGGGCGACCGGCGGCAGCGCGCGCATCAGGTACTCGGTGTAGACGGTCCGGAAGGGCGCCCAGGTCGGGTGCGAGAACTCGCAGATCACGACCCGCCCGCCGGGCTTGGTCACCCGGTACAGCTCGCTCAGGGCGGCGTCCGTGTCCTGCACGTTGCGCAGCCCGAAGGAGATCGTCACCGCGTCGAAGGTGTCGTCCCGGAAGGGCAGCTTCGTCGCGTCGCCCGCCGTCAGCGGCAGCCAGGGGTTGCGCCGCTTGCCGACCTGGAGCATGCCGAGCGAGAAGTCGCAGGGCACCACGTAGGCGCCGGTGCGGGCGAAGGGGAGGGAGGAGGTGGCGGTGCCGGCCGCCAGGTCCAGGACCTTCTGGGCGGGCCGGGCGTCGACCGCCTTCGCGACCTCTTTCCGCCAGAGCCGGGCCTGACCGAGTGACAGCACGTCGTTCGTCAGGTCGTACCGTTCCGCCACGTCGTCGAACATCGAGGCGACTTCGTGCGGCTGCTTGTCCAGGGATGCGCGGGTCACGGGCCCATTGTGGCAGTACGGGCCGGGCGCGTCCCAGGCGCCCGGCCCGTACGCCGGTCGATCGGCCACCGCTCAGGGCGGCAGCCGCGGTCTCCTGCGCGCCGCGACGTCCTCGACCCACCCGGCGAGCGGAAGGGCGATCCCGGTCAGCACCCAGCCGACGGCGAACAGGAACCACTGGCTCCAGCGGCAGGTACGCCTCGAAGGCCGGCACCTGCCAGAACCGGTCGACCAGCGGGACCGCGAGCACCAGCGCGATCTCGTGCCAGAGGCAGATCGTCACCGCCCGCGCGTTGAAGACCGTGACGATCCGGTCGAGCCGCTCGCGGCGGGCGAGCCACGCGAGGTCCACACCGCGGTACGCCGTGCAGTACAGGAGCAGCGTCACGAACCCGGCGGACCAGAACGCCTGCGCGAGCGGGATGTCGTCCAGGTCGTACGTGCCGAACCCGCCCGGTGCGCGAGCGCGAACCAGCCCCCGTAGGCCGGGGCGGCGGCCGCCGGCACGATCACCGCGGCGGGCCTGAGCCCCGCCGGAGGACGCCCTTTCGCCAAGGCGTTCGCGGGCTGAGCGGGCGCCGGGTGCCGGGTGCCGTGATCAGCGGCTCCGGTACACCAGCCGCCCGCCGATCACGGTCGCCACGCAGGTCCCCGCACCACGCCGGACCAGTTCGGCGCGGTCCGCGACGTCGAACACGGCGAATCGCGCGGGACCGCCGGGCACCAGCGCCGGCAGCACGATCAGCGGGCTCGGGGACAGTGCCGGCGGACCCGGGAGCCGGTCCGGCCGCCGTCCCACCGCGAGGCCCACCCTGCGCACCGCGTCGGCCACGGCCCGCGACCGCAGCTCCCCGGCCACCGCCACCATGCCGTGCGCCAGCAGGCGTTGGATCCCGCGCCGCGCGCTCGCGCCGACGCGTGCGGGATCGGCGCGGAAGATCCGCCGGGCCCGCTCCCCGCCGATGGGCTCGGTGCCGAAGCCGTCGGCCTCGCGCGGGTCCGGGTGGTACATGGCTTCCAGGAGCTCCGGGCCGTACGGGTTGAGCAGTCCCGGCGTCAGGATGCCGGGCCACCGCCGCACCTTCGCGTCCGGGTGGGCGGCGGCCAGCTCCTCGTACGGGCCGACGGCGGCGACGACTGCCCCGTCGACCAGGACCGCCGCCTCGGGCGAATGCTCGGCTACGTGAAGTGTCAGCACCAGGGGCCTAGTTGGAGGCCAGCAGCTTCAGCTCGGGGTGAGCCGTGCCGCCCTCGATCGCGGTGGACGAGATGTGCGAGACCACGCGCTCGTCGACCGGGTCGTCCGCCGGGTCGTCGTGCACGACGATGTGCTCGTACGTCGTGGTCCGCTGCGCCGGGACCCGGCCCGCCTTGCGGATCAGGTCGATGATCTCCATGCGGTTGGAGCGGTGCTTGGCGCCGGCCGAGGAGACCACGTTCTCCTCCAGCATGATCGAGCCGAGGTCGTCCGCGCCGTAGTGCAGCGACAGCTGGCCGACCTCCTTGCCGGTGGTCAGCCACGAGCCCTGGATGTGGGCGACGTTGTCGAGGAACAGCCGGGCGATGGCGATCATGCGCAGGTACTCGAAGAGCGTGGCCTGCGTCCGGCCCTTGAGGTGGTTGTTCTCGGGCTGGTAGGTGTACGGGATGAAGGCGCGGAAGCCGCCGGTGCGGTCCTGCACGTCCCGGATCATCCGCAGGTGCTCGATGCGCTCGGCGTTCGTCTCGCCGGTGCCCATCAGCATGGTGGACGTCGACTCCACTCCCAGCCCGTGCGCGATCTCCATGATCTCCAGCCAGCGCTCGCCGCTCTCCTTCAGCGGGGCGATCGCCTTGCGGGGCCGCGCGGGCAGCAGCTCGGCGCCGGCACCGGCGAAGGAGTCGAGCCCGGCGGCGTGGATGCGCTGGATCGCCTCCTCCACGGAGACACCGGAGATGCGGGCCATGTGCTCGACCTCGCTGGCCCCCAGGCTGTGGATGACGAGCTGCGGGTACGCCTGCTTGATCGCGGCGAAGTGCTTCTCGTAGTACTCGACGCCGTAGTCCGGGTGGTGGCCGCCCTGGAACATGATCTGCGTGCCGCCGAGTTCGACCGTCTCCGCGCAGCGGCGCAGGATGTCGTCGAGGTCGCGCGTCCAGCCCTTGGCGGTGTCCTTGGGGGCCGCGTAGAACGCGCAGAACTTGCACGCCGTGACGCACACGTTCGTGTAGTTGATGTTGCGCTCGATGATGTACGTCGCGATGTGCTCGGTGCCGGCGTACCGGCGGCGGCGTACGGCGTCGGCGGCGGCGCCCAGCGCGTGCAGCGGGGCGTCGCGGTAGAGGTCGAGCGCCTCTTCGGGGGTGATCCGCCCACCCTCGGCGGCACGGTCGAGGACGGACTGGAGGTCGGCCTTCTCGGTCACCGGGTGTGTCCCTTTCGTAAGGGTGTGGACGGACCGAACCAGCCTACGCCAGCGCTTCGGGCGCCCCGACGTCAGGCCGCGTACGCCCCGACCAGCAGGCCCGCGAAGGCTCCCGCGAGCAGGAACGGGCCGAAGGGGATCGACGTCCGGCGTCCGGCGCGCCGCGCCACGACGAGCGCCAGCCCGTAGAGACCCCCGAACAGGAACCCGGCGAAGGTCCCGAGGAACAGCACGCTCCACCCGTACCAGCCGAGGACGGCGCCGAGTCCGAGGGCCAGCTTCACGTCCCCGAAGCCCATCCCCCGGGGGCTGATGAGGAACAGGACGAAGTAGGCGCCGCCGAGGGCGAGCGAACCGAGGAGCGCGGTCGGCCAGTCCCCCGCGTGCTCCGGCGCCAGCGCGGCCACCCCGAGCAGGGCGAGCGCGGCGGCCGCGAGCGGCAGGGTGAGCGCGTCGGGCAGCCGCTGCACCCGGAAGTCGACGAGGGCGAGCAGCACCGCGAGCGGCGCGAGCAGCAGCCAGGCGAACAGTTCGGGCCGCGTCCCGGTGGCGAGCGCCAGGGCGGCGCAGACGAGGGCGGTGGCCAGGCAGACGGCGGCGGTCGCGGGCCCGTACCGGTCGCCGTCCGGGCAGCGCGCCGGGCCGAGCCAGCCGCCCGCGACACCGGTGATCGCGTGGCCGTCGGGGCAGCGGTCCCGCCACGGCTCGTCCGGCGCGACGGCGAAGCGGTACGCCGCCCGCGGCACCAGCAGCCCGACGGCCGCGCCCCATCCGGCGGCGAGCGCGGTGAGCCACACGACGAGATCCACGCGCCCACCCTACGAGGGCGGGCCGCGCGGATGAACCCCGACAGCGGCCCCGGGCCCGCTACTTGACCCGGGACATCTTCGCGGTCGGGTTGCCGGCCGCCTGGTTGTCCGTCTCGTAGGCGAGATCGCCGCCGGTCGGGGTGAGCCGCACCTCGTGCCGGCCCGTCGTGCACTGCGAGCCGTTGGACTTCTCGGCCACGCTGGTGGCGACGAGCTGCTTGGCGGTGACCTTCTTCAGCACGAGGACGTCGTCGCAGACCCCGCCGAGCTGGTCGGTCTGCCGGAACGTGCCGAACTCCTTTCCGGGCGCGGCCTGGCGCACGGTGACGCGGATCGTGCCGGCGGGAAGGGCGCCGTCGAGCGCGAGGGCGTCCCCCTCCCAGGTGCCGAGGTAGGACGCCGGGATGCCGGACGCGTCACTGCCGGGCTCGGGGGTGCTCGCCGAGACCGACGGGCGCCCGCCCGCCGTGTCGTTGCCGCCCGAGTCCTCGCCCTGGATGAGGCGGAAGAGGGACACCGACCCCACCGTCACCGCGGCCAGCGCACCGACGACCGCGAGTGCGACCGTGCAACTCAGCCTCCTGCCGCGCCCGTTCGCCCCGGGCGCGGAGGTCGCGGCCACGCTCACGGAGAGCCTGCCGGGCCGTCCGCCCTCGTCCGGTCCGGCGTCCTCGCGGGGCGGTACGGAGTCCGCGGGCCCCACAGCGCCCTCGGTCCCCGGGGAGGAACGCGGCGGACCGTCGGGGACGCGCGGCACCGGCAGGGACGCGGACGGCATCGCGGGCGGCGGCCCGAACACCCCCGTCGGCGGCCCGGACCGCCCGCCGGAGCCTCCCGCCGCGAGGGCCCCCTCGGCCGGCACGGCCTCCCGGGCGGACCCGGCGCCCGCGGACAGCGGCCCCGGCGTCCCGGCCACCGAGGGACTGGTGAACCCGACCGGCCCCGAGGGCGCCGCCTCGCCCGCCTCCAGGTTCAGCAGTTGTACGGCGCTGCGGCTGACCTGCTCCACCAGCGGCCCCGGCAGCCAGCCCGCCGCGACCAGCCGGGCCGCGCCCTGCGGGGCCAGCCGCCGGGCGACCTCCTCCGGGGCGGGCCGGGCGCCGGGGTCCTTCGCCAGGCAGCGGGACACCAGCTCCCGCAGCTCGCCCGCCAGTTCGCCGAGTTCGGGCTCCTCGTGCACCACCTTGTAGAGGAGCGAGGCGGAGGAGTCGCCGGGGAAGGGGGACCGGCCCGTCGCCGCGTACGCCAGCACCGCGCCCAGGGAGAAGACGTCCGCGGCGGCGGCGACGCCCCTGCCGAGGATCTGCTCGGGCGCCATGTAGCCGGGCGAGCCGATCGACACGCCCGTCGAGGTCAGGGAGGCCGTGCCGTCCGTGGCCCGGGCGATGCCGAAGTCGATCAGCAGCGGGCCGTCCAGGGTCAGCAGGACGTTGGACGGCTTGACGTCGCGGTGGACCAGCCCGAGCGCGTGCACCGCCGCGAGCGCCTCGCCGAGGCCCGCGCCGAGCACCCGTACGGAGTGCTCGGGCAGCGCTCCGCCGTCCGCGACCGCGCCCGCCAGCGAGGGGCCCGCCGCGTATCCGGTGGCGACCCAGGGCACCGGGGCCTGCGGGTCGGCGTCCAGCACGGGGGCCGTCCAGGCGCCGCCGACCCGGCGCGCGGCGTCCACCTCGCGCCGGAAGCGGGCCCGGAACTCCTCGTCCAGCGCGAAGTGCGGGTGCACCATCTTGACCGCGACCGTGCGCCCGCCCGCGCTGCGTCCCAGATAGACCCGGCCCATACCGCCGGAGCCGAGCCGGCCGAGCAGCCGGTAGGGCCCCACGACGGTGGGTTCGCCGGATTCCAGCGGCTGCATCGCGCCCACCTCTCCCCCGTACGCGTGCGTTCCCCCAGCAGGGTAGTGCCGCCGGGGCCGGGAGCCTCAGGGCTTCAGCAGCCGCACCTCGACGTCGGCCGGGAACCCGGTCGTGGGCCCGACGCGGCGGGCGAACTCCGTGACGGCCTCCAGCTGCGGGCCGCCGAAGCGGAAGTCGAGCGTCGTGAAGTACCGCTCCAGGACCCGCTCGTCGAAGGCCTCCCAGCGGGCCGCCTGCTCGGCGACCTTGGCGACCTCGTCGAGCGAGAGGTCCCGGGAGGCGAGGAAGGCCTCGTGGACCTTGCGGGTGACGACGGGCTCGCGCTCCAGGTAGTCGCGCCGGGCCGCCCACACCGCGAAGACGAACGGCAGGCCCGTCCACTCCTTCCACAGCGCGCCCAGGTCGTGCACCTCCAGGCCGAACTTCGGGCCGTCCAGGAGGTTGGCCCGCAGCGCCGCGTCGCCGATGAGGACGGCGGCGTCGGCCTCCTGCATCATCAGGCTGAGATCCGGCGGGCACGTGTAGTACGAGGGCTGGACCCCGACCTTCTCCGCCAGCAGCAGCTGGGCCAGGCGCACGGAGGTGCGCGAGGTCGAGCCGAGGGCGACCCGGGCGCCGTCCAGCCGGTCCAGCGGGACCTGCGAGACGATCACGCACGACATCACCGGGCCGTCGCAGCCGACCGCGATGTCGGGGAAGGCGACCAGGTCGTCGGCGTGCTTGAGGAACTCGACGAGCGTGATCGGCCCGATGTCGAGATCTCCCTGCACCAGCTTCTCGCTGAGCTTCTCCGGGGTGTCCTTCGTGAGCTCGAAGTCGAGGAGCGTGCCCGTTCTCGCGAGCCCCCAGTACAGGGGCAGGCAGTTCAGGAACTGGATGTGGCCGACGCGCGGCCGGGTGCGAGAATTGTCCACAACGCGAGGCTAGCCCCCATGCGGTACGGTGCAGGTTCCGGGTCCCCGAGTGGTTCGAGAAACCCTCCCGACCTCTTGTGTCAACCCTCGTGACAGCGAGTCGGCACCGCTACGTCAACCCCGGCCAGAGGCTGGTCGGACATCCGGGTGACGTGATCTTTCCCTCTGTTGCTTTCGGCTGCCCGCATGCTAGGCTCGCCGCAAGTTGCAGTTTGGTTTCCCTTGCAGTACAGAGCCTGCGGAGCATGTGACCGCGGGCTCTCGTCGTTTTCAGACGAATGCAGTTGTCAACACGCAGTTGTTTACACCTTGCAGGTTCTGGAGCAGGGCAACCCTTTGGGCCCAAGGAGGGCTTATGGCTACCGGAACCGTGAAGTGGTTCAACGCCGAAAAGGGCTTTGGCTTCATTGCCCAAGAAGGCGGCGGCCCGGACGTCTTCGTCCACTACTCCGCCATCAACGCGAGCGGTTTCCGCTCTCTCGAAGAGAACCAGTCGGTTTCCTTCGACGTCACCCAGGGCCCGAAGGGTCCTCAGGCGGAGAACGTCACCCCGCTCTAAGCCTTCGGCTCCAAGAGCCCAGTGCTTTGATCCGGAACGATCAGTAGTACCCAAGGAGCCCCGCACCAGCCCGGTGCGGGGCTCCTGCCTTTCCCCTCACCGCTCGTACATCGCCTCCACCTGGCGGGAGAAGTCCCGCAGGATCACCTCGCGGCGCAGCTTCATCGACGGGGTCAGCTGGCCGGCCTCCTCGGTGAAGGCGCCGGGCAGGATGGCGTAGCGGCGGATGGACTCCGGGCGGGAGACGAGCTTGTTGGCCTCGTCGACGGCGCGCTGGAGGACGGCGTGCAGGTCCGGGTCGTCCAGCAGGAGCTGCGGCGGCACGCCGTGCTTGCCGTTCATCTGGCGCCAGTGGGTGATGCCCTCGGGGTCCAGGGTGATGAGGGCCGTGATGTAGGGGCGGCGGTCGCCGAGGACCATGCACTGGGCGATCAGGGGGTGGGCGCGGAGCCAGTCCTCCAGCGGGGCCGGGGCCACGTTCTTCCCGCCGGCGGTGATCAGGATCTCCTTCTTGCGGCCGGTGATGGTCAGATAGCCGTCGTCGTCCAGCTCGCCGAGGTCGCCCGTGGCGAACCAGCCGTCCGGAGCCGCGTCGACGACGCCGCCCGCGTGCGGGTCCCAGTAGCCGCGGAAGACCTGTCCGCCGCTCAGCAGCACCTCGCCGTCGGCGGCGACGCGCACCCGGGTGCCCGGCAGGGGCAGGCCGACGGTGCCCAGCCGGGGCTTGGCCGGCGGGGTGACGGTGGCGGCGGCGGTGGTCTCGGTGAGGCCGTAGCCCTCGTAGATCTCGATGCCGGCGCCGGCGTAGAAGGCGGCCATGCGGCGGCCGAGCGGGGAGCCGCCACAGATCGCGTAGCGCACCCGGCCGCCGAGGGCGTTGCGGATCCGGCGGTAGACCAGCGGGTCGTAGAGGGCGCGGGCCGCCCGCAGGCTGCGGCCGGGGCCCGGGCCGGTGCCGTGCTGACGGGCCTCCAGGGCCTCGCCGTAGCGGCGCGCGATGCCGGCCGCGCGGTCGAAGGAGGAGGCGCGGCCCAGCTTCTCGGCCGTCGCGCGGCCGGTGTTGAAGACCTTCTCCAGGACGTAGGGGATGGCCAGCAGGAAGGTGGGCCGGAAGCCGGCCAGGTCGGCGAGGAGATCGTCGGTGCGCAGGCTCGGGGCGTGGCCCAGTTTGACCCGGGCGCGCAGACAGGCGATGGCGACCATCCTGCCGAAGACGTGCGACAGCGGCAGGAAGAGCAGCGTGGAGGCGGCTTCCGAGGTCCGCGCCTTGAAGATCGGGTAGAGCAGTTCGATCGCGTTGTCGATCTCGGCGAAGAAGTTGCCGTGGGTGAGGGCGCAGCCCTTGGGGCGGCCGGTGGTGCCCGAGGTGTAGATGAGGGTGGCGAGGGTGTCGGGGCCGAGCACGCCCCGGCGTACGGCGACCTCCTGGTCCGGGATCTCGCGGCCCAGCTCGGCGAGCCGCTCCAGGTGGCCCTTCTCGAAGACCCACATGTGCCGCAGGTCCGGGATGCGGTCGCGCTCGGGGCCGAGGGCGGCGGCCTGGGCGACGGACTCCGCGGCGAGGGCGACGGCTCCCGAGTCCTGGAGGATCCAGCGGGTCTGGAAGACGGAGGAGGTCGGGTAGACGGGGACAGTGACCAGGCCGGCCGCCCAGGCGGCGAAGTCCAGGAGCGTCCACTCGTACGTGGTCCGCGACATGATGGCGATGCGGTCGCCCGGCATCAGGCCCTCGGCTATCAGGCCCTTGGCGACCGCGAGCACCTCGGCCGCGAACTCGGCGGCGCTCACGTCGTGCCAGCGGCCGTCCTGGTCCTTGCGGCTGAGGACGGGGTCCCCGGGAGCGGCCGTCGCGTTGTCGAAGGGGATGTCCGCGAGCGAGCCGTGGGTGACCGGTGCGACGAGGGGCGGCAGGGACACCTCGCGCACGACGCCGTCCAGCCGCTTGATCTCCGGTTCCGCCGGCGGGGGCGGGGACGCGTACAGGCTGGACACGGGGCGGCTCCTTGGCTGCGGGGACCCGGAAGGGACGAGGGTCGCGCTCCCTCGTACGGCGCCGGGGGTCGGGAAGTTCAGCCGGGCGGCGTCCGCCGCGCCGGGTGAGACGGGGATCGTACGGCGCCCGCGTGTGGGGCTTGTGGGGCTCCGGGGCGGGCGGCGTGCGAGTTGTTACCGCCGGTAGGCGCGGGCGTCGCGGCGTCGGGCGCCCGCGTCCGTCAGGGGCGCTCCAGGATCGCCGTCACCCCCTGGCCGCCGGCCGCGCAGACGGAGATGAGTCCGCGGCCCGGCGTGCCCCGCTCGGCGAGGAGCGCGGCGAGGGTGGCGACGATGCGGGCGCCGGTCGCGGCGAAGGGGTGACCGGTGGCCAGGGACGAGCCCGCGACGTTGAGGCGGGCGCGGTCGACGGGGGCGAGTCCGCGCTTCTCCCAGGCGGCCAGCGTGGCGAGGACCTGGGAGGCGAACGCCTCGTGGACCTCGACGAAGTCGAAGTCCTCGATGCCGAGTCCGGCCCGCTCCAGCATGCGCGGCACCGCGTACGCCGGTGCCATCAGCAGCCCGTCCTCGCCGCCCGCGACGTCGCCGCCGACGAAGTCGACCGCGGCGGTCTCGTACGCCGTCAGGTACGCGAGCGGCTCCAGGTCCCGGGCCTCCGCCCACTCCTGGCTCGCCAGCAGGACGACGGCCGCGCCGTCCGTGAGCGGCGTCGAGTTGCCCGCCGTCATGGTCGGGCCGGGGGCGCCGGTGCCGAACACCGGCTTGAGCGTGGCGAGTTTCTCCACCGTGGACCCCGGCCGCAGGTTCTGGTCCCGGGTGAGCCCGCGGAAGGGGACCACCAGGCCGTCGAGCAGGCCCCGGTCGTACGCGGCCGCCAGCCGCCGGTGGCTCGTCGCCGCGAGTTCGTCCTGCGCCTCGCGCGGGACGCCCCAGGCGCGGGCGGTGACGGCGGCGTGCTCGCCCATGGACAGGCCGGTGCGCGGCTCGGCGTTGCGGGGGATGTCGGGGACGACGTGCGAGGGCCGGATCCGGGCCAGGGCCTTCAGGCGCGCGCCGGGCGACTTGGCGCGGCGCGCTTCGAGAAGGATGCGGCGCAGCGAGTCGTTGACGCCGAGGGGCGCGTCGCTCGCGGTGTCGGCGCCGCCCGCGACGGCGGACTCGGTCTGGCCGAGGGTGATCTTGTTGGCGGCGGCGACGACCGCCTGGAGGCCGGTGCCGCAGGCCTGCTGGATGTCGTACGCGGGGGTGCGGGCGTCCAGCAGCGAGCCGAGCACGGTCTCGCGGGCGAGGTTGAAGTCGCGGCTGTGCTTGAGGACGGCGCCGGCGACCAACTCCCCGACGGCGCCCGGCTCCTGGAGGCCGAAGCGCTCCACGAGGCCGTCGACGGCGGCGGTCAGCATCTCCTGGACGGAGGCCGTCGCGTACGGGCCGTCGGAGCGGGCGAAGGGGATGCGGGTGCCGCCGACGACCGCGACGGGGCGTGCGGCCGCCGCGCCGAGGGGCGCCCGTGCCGGACCGATGGGGTTCATCTCGACCTGCTCCTGACCCTGCCGTAGCCTTACCAGCGGTAACCTTACTCCGGAGTAAAGTAACGTCCTAGCCGGGAGTTGGACAATGGCCGACCGCTATCTGCGCTTCGCCGGCACCGCGCCGGGCCGCTTCCTGACCCGCGGACTCGGGCTGCCGCAGCCCGCCGCGCTGCACCGCTGGTCGGCCGAAAGGCCCACGCTGGAGGGGCCGTTGCTGCATCTGACGGCGGGGAAACCGGGCTTCGACCTCGCGGACGTGCCGGCGCGCACGGGTCTGGAGGTGCGCACGGAGGCCGCCCGGCCGGCGGCCGTGCTGCTCGACGCCACCGGGGTCGCCGACGTCGACGCACTCGCCGAGGTCCACGCCGAGCTGCACCCCGTGGTCGGTTCGGTCGCCGCGAGCGGGCGGGTCGTGGTCCTCGGGACGCCGCCCGACCCCGCCGACCATCACCGGGCCGCGGCCCAGCAGGCGCTGGAGGGGTTCGTCCGCTCGCTGGGCAAGGAGATCGGACGCGGCCGCACGGTCACGCTGGTGCGCGTCACCGGCACCGCGACCGCCGCCGCCCTCGAATCGACGCTGCGCTTCCTCCTCTCCCCCAAGTCGGCGTACGTCAGCGGGCAGGTGATCGAGGTCGGCGGCGGCGAGGTGACGGCGCCCGAGGACTGGTCGCGGCCGCTCGCCGGGCGGACCGCGCTCGTCACGGGAGCCGCGCGCGGCATCGGTGAGGCGGTCGCCGCGACGCTGGCCCGGGACGGGGCCACGGTGGTGTGCCTGGACGTGCCCTCGGCGGGCGCCGAGCTGACGGCGGTCGCCGAGCGGCTCGGCGGCAGCGCGCTCGCGCTCGACATCACCGCGGCCGACGCGGGCGCCCGGATCGCGGACGCGCTGCCCGGCGGGCTCGACGTCCTCGTCCACAACGCGGGCATCACCCGGGACCGGCGGCTCGTCAACATGCCCGCCGAGCGGTGGAGTCCGGTCCTCGACGTGAACCTCGCGAGCGTGCTGCGCACGACCGACGCGCTGCTGGACGCCGGGGCGCTGCGGCGGGGCGGGCGGATCGTGGCCACCGCGTCCATCGCGGGGCTCGCCGGGAACGCGGGGCAGACGAACTACGCCGCCGCCAAGGCGGGTGTGGCCGGACTCGTCCGGTCACTGGCGCCGCGGGCCCTGGCCGAGCACGGGATCACGGTCAACGCGGTCGCCCCCGGATTCGTCGAGACCCGCATGACCGCCGCGGTGCCGCTGTTCATCCGGGAGGCGGGGCGCCGGATGAACTCCCTCGGGCAGGGCGGCCTGCCGGTCGACGTCGCCGAGACCACGGCCTACTTCGCCCATCCGGCATCCGGGGCCGTGAACGGGCAGGTGCTACGGGTGTGTGGCCAGAGCCTCCTAGGAGCGTAGGGCTGACGCGCCCGGCTCACCGGAGAGGCCGGCCCGCTCCCCTCGCCCACACCGGCACCCGGCGCCGCCGTGGACGCGGCGGCGGTTCGACGCACCCGGCACCCCCGCCGCACCGCCGGACAGGCCAACTCCCCTCATCCGCATCAGCACCCGGCGCCGCCGTGGACGTGCGGGCGGGTCGGCGAACCCGGCACCCCATCGCACCGCCCGAGCGGGCCAACTCCCCTTCTCCTGCATCAGCACCAGCGTTGCACTCCACGTCGAGGTGGGTCGGCGAGCCCGGCGCCTACGGGGCACCGCCTGCGCCCACCCTCCCCCATTCTCGGCTCCGCTCGAGCGGGGGGGACCCCCATCGCCCCAGCGGCACGATTGCCCGCAGCTCATGCGGCAGACTGCCGCCCCACGCCGCACGCCTGGCGGCCTCTGGAGGAGGCCGGTCCGCCGGCGCCAGCCGGGTGGGTGGGCGCCACCCCACGCCGCATGCCCGTCCGCCAGGTTGGCGTCGCCCACCGGCCCGCACCCGAGCCACCGGGCCGGCGCCCCCTCGGCTCAGCCCCCACGGCCCGCAGTCGCCATCGCACCGAAGGGGCCGTGCCGGTACATCAAATGGCCGTCGAGACGGGGACGTACGCAACCGAGGAACGCTGGTGACGGACGCCGACACCAACTACCGACGGCCGGATGTACCGGCACGGCCCCGACCCACCCACCGGACGGCCAGCGCCCCGACGCCCACCACACCGCACCCACGCCAGGAGCCCCCGTGCACAACCGCACCACCGTCCTCGACGCGCCCCCCGCGCTCACTCCCCTTCTCGCCCGTGGTGCCGCCCTCTCCCTGTTGAAGCGGCGGCCCCGCCCCGGGGTCGTTCACACGCCGACGCGCCTCACCCTGCCCGGCGTCCGCATCGACCTGGCCCGGCTCGCGGCCTACGAGCGCGTGTGCGGTTTCGTGACCGGCGCCGACGCCCTCCCGGTGACGTACCCGCACGTCCTGGGCTTCCCGCTCGCCATGCGGCTCATGGCGGCCCGCTCGTTCCCGCTACCGCTCCTCGGCCTGGTGCACACCTCGATAGAGATCACCCGGCACCAGCCCCTCAGCACCACGTCGGAGTACGAACTCACCACGTACGTGGAGGAGTTGACGCCCCATCACCGGGGCACGCAGGCGGTCGTCGTGACCAAGGCCGGCACCGACGGCACCGTCGTGTGGGAGTCCCGCAGCACCTACCTGGCCCGCCACCGCACACCCCGCCAGACCGGTCCCACCCCACCACCGACGGCGCCCAGGGAGCAGAACCCCACGTCGTCCGAGGCCGGGCGCCCGCCCGTCATGGCGACCTGGCGGGTCGGAGCCGACACCGGCCGGCGCTACGCCGCCGTCTCCGGCGACCGCAACCCGATCCACCTGCACCCCCTCACCGCCCGCCCCTTCGGCTTCCCCCGGGCCATCGCCCACGGCATGTGGACGGTCGCCCGCTGTCTGGCGGAGCACCCCAGCGACGGTCCGGTGCACGTGCGCGCCGAGTTCAAGGCCCCGGTCCTGCTCCCGGGCACGGTGACGTACACGTCCGAGGGGACGTCCTTCGCGCTCCGGGGCGAGGGCGACCGCCTGCACCTGACGGGCGAGGCCCGCGACCTCGGCGCCCTCCCGGCGGACGGCTAGTGCTCCGCCGGCGGCGACCAGGGACGCCCCGCCATCAGCTCTCCGAGCCCCGCCCAGGCGAAGTTCATGAGGGTCGCCGACGCCTGCTTGGCCGAGACGCCCGGCGTCGCGTTGGCCCAGGCGGCGAGCGACTCGGCGGCACCGACGAGGGCCTCCGCGAGCCCGGCGACCTCGCGCTCGGCGAGCGAGGGATCCCGGTGCGCCTCACGGGCCGCGATGACGATCAACTGGGTGACGAACGCGACGAGTTCCTCCCGCATCGCGGTGACCTCGGCGGCGAACGGCTCCCCGTGCGTACGGGCCTGCCGGTGCAACACCGCCCACCCGTCGGGGTTGCGCGCGGTGTGCTCGAAGAACGCCCGCAGCCCTTCCCAGAGTTGGCGGT
This sequence comes from Streptomyces sp. NPDC028308, assembly GCF_055565855.1. NCBI lineage: Bacteria > Bacillati > Actinomycetota > Actinomycetes > Kitasatosporales > Streptomycetaceae > Streptomyces > Streptomyces sp. NPDC028308. The sequence goes on along the minus strand of NZ_JBVHTO010000009.1, from coordinate 71,497 downwards.
CGGCGGGCAGCCCCGCCCGCACCCCCGCCCGCACCGCCGCGGTCAGCGCCTTCGCCTCACGCCGAATGCATGCCGTGAACAGGTCTTCCTTGGAGTTCAGGTACAGGTACACCAACGGCTTGGACACGCCCGCCAGATCGGCGATCTCGTCCATCGACGCGGCCCGGTACCCCCGTTGCCCGAAGGTCTGTACGGCGGCGTCGAGCATCTGCTGCTCCCGCACCGCACGCGGCATCCGCTTGTTCTTCACAGCACCCATACGGGCAAGCGTACGATCGGCCGCTCGCGCCCGGGGGCGGAGCGGAACGTCAGGAAGCGCCGCCGTGCGCGCCCCGGGCGGCGTCGTCGACGACGTCCTCCTGGGAGCGGTTGCGCTCCAGGTTGGCCTTGGCGCGGTCGACCCGGGCCACGACCTGCGCGGAGGCGCGGTCGCGCTCGCCGCGCAGCACGACGAAGCTGATGGGTGCGGAGATCACCAGGGCGAGCAGGACGACCCACATGTAGTTGGAGTCGCCGAGGCCGCGCGGGGCGATGCCGGAGTAGACGAGGCCCCAGACGACCACGAAGCAAGCCACGAAGACACCGAGGCGCATCAGTGTGTAGCGGAGCATCTCAATCCACTCTTCCGTTCCGTGGGGATCTCCCCTCCCGCGTTCCCGGGGGCGCGGGGAGGTCCCGAAGGGGCACTCTCCAGTGAAGCACGCCCCAAAGCGGATCTTTCGCCGGGGGCTCGCTCGCCGGGGGCGGCCAGCGGCAGCAGCATCGTGACGTCGTCGCGGTCGTCGCCGGGCGCGACCCGGATCGCGCCGGGCACCCGGCCGACCTCCTGGTAGCCGCAGGAGGCGTAGAAGCGCTCCAGGCCCTCGCCGCCGCGGCAGGTGAGCCGTACCGCCTCGATACCGGGCAGGGTGGCGGCGGCCTCCGCGGCGGCGGCGAGCAGGTCACGGCCGTAGCCGCGGCCCTGGTGCCGGGGGTGCACCATCACCGTGTAGAGCCACAGCCAGTGCCGCATCAGCCGGTGCGTGTTGAGGGCGAGGAAGGCGGTGGCGGCGACCGCGCCGTCCTCGTCGTGACCGACGAGGAGGCGGGTGCGCCGCTCGGTCATCGCGGCGAGGTGCTTGAGCCACTCGGGCCGGATGTCCTCGGCCGTCACGGGCGGTACGAAGCCGACGGAACCGCCCGCGTTGGAGACGTCCGTCCACAGCGCTAGCACGCCGTCACGGAGCTCCGGGCCCACGGGCGGGTCCAGGCGGAAGGTCAGTCCCATCGGAGGGTCAGACCCGCATCGGCTGGGGGGACTCGCGGCGCGCCGGGTCGGGACCGTCGTACTCGCGGATGATCTCGTACCGGGTGTTGCGCTCGACCGGGCGGAAACCGGCGTCGCGGATCAGGTCGAGCAGGTCCTCGCGGGTCAGCTTGTTCGGCGTGCCGTAGTTGTCCGCGTCGTGCGTGATCTTGTACTCGACGACCGAGCCGTCCATGTCGTCCGCGCCGTGCTGGAGGGCGAGCTGGGCGGTCTGCACGCCGTGCATGACCCAGAACACCTTCACGTGCGGCACGTTGTCGAAGAGCAGCCGGGAGACCGCGAAGGTCTTGAGGGCCTCGGCGCCGGTCGCCATCTGCGTGCGCGCCTGGAGCCGGTTGCGGACCTTGCCGTCCTTCACGTCCACGAAGTCGTGCTGGTAGCGCAGCGGGATGAAGACCTGGAACCCGCCGGTCTCGTCCTGGAGTTCGCGCAGCCGCAGCACGTGGTCCACGCGGTGGCGCGGCTCCTCGATGTGGCCGTACAGCATCGTGCACGGGGTCTTGAGACCCTTCTCGTGCGCGAGGCGGTGGATGCGCGACCAGTCCTCCCAGTGCGTGCGGTGGTCCACGATGTGCTGGCGGACCTCCCAGTCGAAGATCTCGGCGCCGCCGCCGGTCAGCGACTCCAGACCGGCGTCGATCAGCTCGTCGAGGATCTCGGAGGCGCTCAGCCCGGAGATGGTCTCGAAGTGGTGGATCTCCGTCGCGGTGAACGCCTTCAGCGAGACGTCCGGGAGGGCCTTCTTCAGCTCGCTGAGCGACCGCGGGTAGTAGCGCCACGGCAGGTTCGGGTGCAGGCCGTTGACGATGTGCAGCTCGGTGAGGTTCTCGCCCTCCATCGCCTTGGCGAGCCGGACGGCCTCCTCGATGCGCATCGTGTACGCGTCCTTCTCGCCCGGCTTGCGCTGGAACGAGCAGTACGCGCAGGAGGCGGTGCACACGTTCGTCATGTTCAGGTGACGGTTGACGTTGAAGTGGACGACGTCGCCGTTCTTGCGCGTCCGCACCTCGTGCGCGAGACCGCCGAGCCAGGCGAGGTCGTCCGACTCGTACAGCGCGATGCCGTCCTCGCGGGTCAGCCGCTCACCGGCCCGGACCTTGTCCTCCAGCTCGCGCTTGAGCCCGACATCCATGCGTGTACCTCTCCCTGTGACGAACCGAGTCCACGGTACTCCCCCGCGGATCGCGGGCGAGCGGCCCCCATCAGGCGCTTTCGGCGCCCTACTCCTCTTCCGGCAGCTCGCCGACGCGGTTCTCCCACTTCGTGGAGAGCACGATCGTCGTACGGGTCCGGGAGACGCCCTTGGTGCCGGACAGCCGGCGGATGGTCTTCTCCAGTCCGTCCACGTCGCTGGAGCGCACCTTGAGCATGAACGAGTCGTCGCCGGCGATGAACCAGCAGTCCTCGATCTCGGTGAGGTCCTTCAGCCGGCGCGCCACGTCCTCGTGGTCGGCGGCGTCGGAGAGCGAGATGCCGATCAGGGCGGTGACGCCGAGACCGAGCGAGGCGGAGTCGACCGTCGCGCGGTAACCGGTGATGACCCCGGCGGCCTCCAGCCGGTTGATCCGGTCGGTGACACTGGGTCCCGACAGTCCGACGAGGCGTCCCAGCTCCGCGTAGGAGGCCCGGCCGTTCTCCCTCAGGGCCTGGATGAGCTGCCTGTCCACCGCGTCCATGCGATCGATAGCCTTCCGCTGAAGAGATCCTGAAAGTTGATGACGTGCTGTGCTCAGGTGGTGCCGTGGGAACCGCCGCCGAGTTCGCCCTTCCAGCGGCGGTAGAGCCGGTGCTCGACGCCCGCCGCGTCGAGGACCCGTCCGGCGACGAAGTCCACCAGGTCCTGGATGTGCGTGGCGCCCGCGTAGAACGCGGGTGAGGCGGGGACGACGGCCGCGCCCGCGTCGTCCAGCGTGACGAGGTGACGCAGCGTCTGCCCGTTCAGCGGGGTCTCGCGGACGGCGACGACGAGCGGGCGCCCCTCCTTGAGGGTCACGCTCGCCGCCCGCTGGAGCAGGTCCTTGGAGAGGCCGAGGGCGACTCCGGCGACACAGGCGGTGGAGGCGGGCACGATGATCATGCCCTTCACGGGGTACGAGCCGGAGGACGGCCCGGCCGCCAGGTCCCCGGCGCTCCAGTGGCGTACGGCGTCGATCCGGTCCTCGAAGGCGTCGAAGGTGCCGGGCTTGCCGTCGGCCCCGCGGGCCAGCCAGGCGCGCAGGTCGTCCCGCCAGTGCGCGTCCCGGAAGCTGATCCCGGTCTCGTCGAGCAGGGTGAGGCGGGAGGCCCGGCTGACGACCAGGTCGACGCTCTCCTCGGCGTCCAGGAGGGCGCGCAGCACGGCCGCCGCATACGGGGTTCCGGACGCGCCGGACACCCCCACGATCCAAGGCCGCCGCTGTGTTTCTCCTGCGTTCACACCCCGAGCCTACCGGCGTCGCGGCATCGACTCAGGACCGGCGGGCCTTTGGGTCCACGGGCAGCCGGTCCGTGCGCAGCGTCAGCTCGCCCAGGGGCGAGTCCACGGTCAGATCGACGCCGTACGGGACGACGTCCCGCCCGCGGTAGCCGTCGGGGCCCGGGTTCCACATCGTCACGCAGTGGCCTTCGAGCGGGTCGACGACGAGATAGTTGGCGATGCCTCGGGAGGCGTACCACCAGGGTTTGACCTCGTGGTCACGGCGGACGCTGCTCGGCGAGACCACCTCGACGACGAACTCGATCACGTCGGCGGGGTAGGCACTCACGCCGACGACGCCGACGCGGGCCGGCGGCTAGACCGTCAGCCCGCGCACCAGCAGGTCCAGCAGGGCGCAGACGAAGAGCGCGATGCCGATGAAGCCGTTGACCTGGAAGAACGCCCGGTTGAGCCGGGAGAGGTCGTGCGGGCGCACGATGGAGTGCTCGTAGAGGAACGCGCCCGCGACGATCACCAGGCCGAGCCAGAAGAACGCGCCGGCGCCGGTGGCCGCCCCGTACCAGACGAACAGGCCGGTGGTGACGGCGTGACAGACGCGCGCTCCCCGGATCGCGGCGGGGATGCCGAAGCGGGCCGGGACCGACTTCACGCCGACCTCGCGGTCGGTCTCGACGTCCTGGCAGGCGTAGATCAGGTCGAAGCCGCCGATCCAGACGCCGACCGCGAGGCCGAGGATCACCGCGTCCCAGGACCACTCGCCGGTGATCGCGAGCCAGCCGCCGATCGGGCCCATGGCCTGGGCCAGACCGAGGATGGCCTGGGGGAAGTTCGTGAACCGCTTGCCGTACGGATAGACCACCATCGGGACGACGGCGATGGGCGCGAGGGCGAGGCACAGCGGGTTGAGCAGCGCCGCCGCGCCCAGGAAGAAGACGAGGGCGACCAGGGCGCCGGTCCAGGCGTGCTTCACCGACATGGCGCCGGTGACCAGTTCGCGGTGGGCGGTGCGGGGGTTGCGGGCGTCGATCTCGCGGTCGATGATCCGGTTCGCGGCCATGGCGAACGTCCGCAGCCCGACCATCGCGACCGTGACGAGCAGCAGCCGTCCCCAGTGGATGTTCCCGTCGAGCTCGAACATCGCCGTCAGCGCCGCGATGTACGCGAAGGGCAGCGCGAAGACGGAGTGCTCGATCATGACGAGGCGCAGGAACGCCTTGGTGCGCCCCGGCTGCGGGATCGCCGCTGATGCGCTGCTCACGAGAGTCCGTACTCCTTCCAGCGGCGGTCGACCTTCGCCGCCGTCTCCGGGTCCGACAGCACCATGTCGGGCCAGCCGCCGTCCCGGGTGTAGCCCTCCTCGGGCCACTTCCGCGTCGCGTCGATGCCCGCCTTGCCGCCCCAGAACTGCTGGTAGGAGGCGTGGTCGAGGTGGTCGACCGGGCCCTCGACGACGGTGAGATCGCGGGCGTAGTCGGTGTTGCCGAGGGCACGCCAGGCGACCTCGTGCAGATCGTGGACGTCACAGTCGGAGTCGACGACGACGATCAGTTTGGTCAGGGACATCATGTGGGCGCCCCACACGGCGTGCATGACCTTCTGGGCGTGCTTGGGGTACTTCTTGTCGATCGAGACGATCGCGCAGTTGTGGAAGCCGCCGGCCTCGGGGAGGTGGTAGTCCACGATGTCCGGGACGATGATCTTGAGGAGGGGGAGGAAGAACCTCTCCGTCGCGCGGCCCAGCGGGCCGTCCTCGGTCGGCGGGCGGCCGACGACGATCGACTGGAGCAACGGCCGCTTGCGCATGGTGACGCAGTCGATGGTCAGCGCCGGGAACGGCTCCTGCGGGGTGTAGAACCCGGTGTGGTCGCCGAACGGGCCTTCGGGCAGCATCTCGCCGGGCTCCAGCCAGCCCTCCAGGACGACCTCGGCGTTCGCCGGCACCTGGAGCGGCACCGTCTTGCAGTCGACCATCTCGATCCGCTTGCCCTGCACGAACCCGGCGAACAGGTACTCGTCGATGTCGCCGGGCAGCGGGGCGGTGGAGGCGTACGTGACGGCGGGCGGGCAGCCGAAGGCGATCGCGACCGGCAGCCGCTCACCCCGGCGGGCCGCCACCTGGTAGTGGTTGCGGCTGTCCTTGTGGATCTGCCAGTGCATGCCGATGGTCCGCTTGTCGTGGCGCTGGAGGCGGTAGAGCCCGAGGTTGCGGATGCCGCTCTCGGGGTCCTTGGTGTGGGTCAGCCCGAGGTTGAAGAAGGAGCCGCCGTCCTTCGGCCAGGTGAAGAGGGCGGGCAGCGCGTCGAGGTCGACGTCGTCACCGCGCAGGACGACCTCCTGGACGGGGGCGTCCTTCACCTTCTTCGGCGGTACGTGGGTCATCGCGCCGAGCTTGCCGAACGCCTCGCGCACCCCGACGAACCCGTGCGGCAGCTCGGGCCTGAGCAGGCCGCCGATCTTGTCGCTGATGTCGCCGTACGACTTCAGGCCGAGCGCCTTGAGGAGGCGGCGGTCGGTGCCGAACACGTTCATCGCGAGCGGCATGGAGGAGCCGCGCACGTTCTCGAAGAGGAGCGCCGGGCCCTGGGCCTTCTGGACCCGGTCGACGATCTCCCCGACCTCCAGATACGGGTCGACCTCGGCCTTGATGCGCTTGAGGTCGCCCTCGCGCTCCAGCGCCCGGAGCAGGGAGCGAAGATCGTCGTAAGCCATGCGTCCCAGTATCGCCGAGGCACCCCGTCCGCCCGCGCGCGCCCCACCCGGCGGACGCGGGCGGCCCGGGTCCGGGGCCGGGCAGCGCCCCCTTGGCCGACATCCGCACCCGCTACCCTGTGGCCGTCACCGGGGCCCCGCGTCGCCCCGCCGTCGTTCAGTGGGGGATCGTCCGGCCATGCTGAGGTATCTGCCGTTCCTGTTGGTTCTGGCACTGTGGATCTACGCGTTCATCGACTGCCTGAACACGCCGGAGGAAGAGGTCCGCGGCCTGCCCAAGGTCGTCTGGGTGATCATCATCCTGCTCTTCGGCGAGGTGCTGGTCGGTCCGATCGCCTGGCTGGTGGCCGGCAAGGTCCGCCACACCCCGGCGAACGGCTCCACGCCCTCCCAGTGGCACCGCAACCACGGCACCCGGCAGCTCGCGCCCGACGACGACCCGGAGTTCCTGAACTCCCTCAAGGCCGAGAACCGCAAGGACGAGTCGCTCCTCAAGGACTGGGAGGCCGACCTGCGGCGCCGCGAGGAGGAGCTGCGGCGGCGCGAGCGGGGCGAGGACGCCAAGGAGTGACGGCTCCCCGCGAGCGGCCCGCGCCCGGCCGCCCACGTCCCTGACGCCGGTTCAGGGCTCCACGGCCGGCACGGGTGCGAGCAGCCCCGGGAGGACGGGAAGCCCGTCGCGCGTTGCCCCGACCGTCCGGCCGCAGCAGAGTGGGGGCATGGAGCCCATCGACCAGGCACAGGCCCGCGCGTGGCTCGCCACCGCCGTCGCCGAGGCCCGCGCCGGGCTCGCCGAGGGCGGCATCCCTGTCGGGGCGGCGCTGTACGGCGCGGACGGCACCCTCCTCGGCCGCGGCCGCAACCGCCGCGTCCAGGACGACGACCCCTCCGTGCACGCCGAGACCGCGGCCTTCCGGGCCGCCGGACGGCAGCGGACGTACCGCGGCACGACGATGGTGACGACCCTGTCGCCGTGCTGGTACTGCAGCGGCCTGGTGCGCCAGTTCGGCATCTCCCGGGTCGTGATCGGGGAGTCCGAGACCTTCCACGGCGGCCACGACTGGCTCGCGGAGCACGGCGTGCGGGTGGTCCTCCTCGACGATCCCGAATGCGTCGCCCTCATGCGCGACTTCGTCCGCCGCGAACCGGCCCTGTGGAACGAGGACATCGGTGAGTGACCCCCGGCCCCCGCTCGTCCCCCGCGACCCCGCCGCGCACGCCACCGAGCCGGCCACCGCGCCCGGGGCCCGGACCGGCCCGCGCATCCCCACGATCGACCTGCGCCCCTGGCTCACCGGGGACGCCGACGCCCGCGCCGGTATCGCCCGCACCGTCGACGACGCCCTGCGCACCGCCGGGTTCCTGCTCGTCACCGGCCACGGCGTGGACCCCGGCCTGCGCACCCGCGTCCGCGCGGAGGCCCGCGCCTTCTTCGCGCTGCCGGCCGAGGTGAAGCAGCGCTACGCCACCCGGGTCGGCGGCCGGGGCTGGCTGGGCCGGGGAGCCGAGGCCAACGGCGGCGCCGAGGGCACCCCGACCCCGCCCGACCTGAAGGAGTCGCTGACCTTCGCCACCGACGAGCCCTTCGGCGACCCCGAACTCGACGCGCGGTGGTACGCCCCCAACGTCTGGCCCGCCGAGGTCCCCGGACTGCGCGGCCCGTGCGAGGAGTACCTCACGCGGATGAGCGGCCTCCAGCACCATCTCCTCGCCCTCCTCGGCGAGGCCCTGGGCCTGGAACCCGACTTCTTCACCCGGCACATGGCCCACCCGACGTACGGCTTCAACATCAACTGGTATCCGGGCACCGAGGTCGTCGGCGCCCCCGAGCCCGGCCAGTTCCGCATCGGCCCGCACACCGACTTCGGCACCGTGACGATCCTCGACCGCCAGACGGGCAAGGGGGGCCTCCAGGTCTTCACCGACGACGGCGGCTGGGAGGACGCGCCCCACGACCCGGCCGCGTTCACCGTCAACATCGGTGACCTGATGGCCCGCTGGACGGGCGACCGCTGGCGCTCGGGCCGCCACCGCGTGCTGCCGCCGCCCGCCGACGCCCCCGCGGAGGAGCTGATCTCCCTGGTGTACTTCGGCGAGTGCACCCCCGGCACGCGGGTCGAGTCGGTGCCCGCCCCCGTCGGCCGCGTCGCCCACGAACCGGTCGACTCCCACGTGTACCTCCGGGAGAAGCTCGACTCGATCACAGTCGGCTGACCGGCGAAAGCGTTGCGCGGCCGAACGGACAGCACGTGCCCTACTCCGAAGCAACTCCCCGCGCCGCGCACCGCTGTTGATACACCTCACCTCAGCCATGACAGGAACAGCGGCGGGACCGACGGCGACCGGCGGAGCGCGCACCGCGACGGACGAGGACGCGCTGCGCGCCGGACTGCGCGGGCGCGGGCCGCTCTTCGGCGCGGATCCGCCCGGACTCGCGGCCCGGCTGGTCGGCCGGACGCCCTACCGGCACGGCCCGGTACCGCAGGAGCACGCGCGGACCTCCCCGTTCGTGTTGCTCACCGGCGCCCGCGGACTGGGCGGGACCACCGTCCTGCGCGAACTGCGCGAGTCCTTCCGCGGCCACGTTCCGGTCGCGCTGATCGACGGTGCCGACAGCCGGCGCGCCGCCGGACCGCCCCGCCCGCCCGAAGCCTGGTCGCCGGTCGCACAGGCCCTCGCCGACGCCGCCGAACAGCTCGCGGAGCCGGTGAGCGGCGCGGGACGCCTCCAGTTCCCGCGTCTCGCGTGCGGGCTGCTGGCCGTCGCGGCGGGCGGCTGGGGCGACCGCGACGAGACCCGCGTGCGGCGGGAGTCCGAGCGCGTCCTGCTGCTCAACGACTCCGGCTCCTGGGTCCCGGGCCTCGCCGGGCGCTGGGTCGGCCGGGTCGTCACCCGGCTGACCGACACGGTGTCCGGCACCGGCCAGGGGGTGGAACCGCTCATCGAGGCGGCCCTGGAAGCCTTCTCCGAAGGGGTCTCGCCCACCCATCTGCGGCTGCGCAAGGGCGCCACCTGGTACCGGGACTGCCCGGACGCGGGCGGCAGCCCCAAGCTCGGGCTGGTCCTGCTCTCCGGCCGCTTCCGGGCGGGCGGCGACTCCCGCGCCCGGGCCGAACGCCACCTCGTACGCGCCCTGCTGGCCGATCTGGACGACGCCTACGCGGGGCCGCTCCAGCGCACCAGGCGGACCGGCCGGCCCCTCGTCCTCGTCGACGACGTGCAGGCGGCGCCCGGCCTCGCGCTCATGGAGGCGGTCCTGCGCGACCGCGCCGACGGCTTCCCCGACCCCGCCGTGTTCTTCGCCGCCCTGCGCGGCCCCACGCACCCGGCCCTGCGCGACGCCGCCCGCCGTACGCTCCCGGACCTCGCCCGGCACACCGGCTGGACGCCGGGCACCTCGCCGTCCTCCGGCGCGCTGCTCGTCCCGCTGCCGCCGCTGGCCCCCGACGACACCGCGCACCTCCTGGGCGCCGCGTGCCGGCCGGTCCCGGTGCCGCCGCACCTCCCGCCCGCCGTCCACCGGCTGACCGGGGGCAGTCCGCTGGGGGTCGCGCTGTTCGCCGAGTGCGCCCGGCAGAACCCGGCCGCGGCCTCGCCGGGCGCGCTCCTCACCGCCTCCCTCGTGCTGCCCGGGGACCACGAAGCGCGCCCCCTCCACCGGGAACTGCTCGACCGGCTGATGCCCGCAGGCGTGCTGGACGCGCTCACCGTGCTCGCCGCCGCCCACGACCGCGACTCGGCCCACGCCCTCGCCGCGGCACGGCTGCCCGACGGCTCGGGCGCCCCGGGAGTGCGCGACCTGGAGGAGCTGCTCGCGCGGGAGGGCCGTCCCGCGGCCGGCGGACACTTCGTCGGGGACCCGTTCCTGCGGGCGCTGCTGCTCCTGCGGCTGCACCGCCTCGACCCGGGCCGCCTCGCGTGGCGGGCCGCCCACCGCGCGCTCGTCCGCCACTACACCGACCCTCCCGGGGCCGCGGGCGGCCCCGGGCGCGCCCGCCTGCGCCTGCACCACGAACTGGCCCTGGGCGACACCGAGGGCGCGGTCGCCCACCTGCGCGACACCTTCGCCCGCGCCGACTGCGGCGACTGGCTGTCCTCCCTGTTGTTCATCGCCTCCGCGCCGTACCACCCCGGTCCCGACGGCCGCGACCGGCGGACCCCGGTCGCGCTCGGCCGTACGGACCCGGCCGTGCCCCCGCCGGACGGCACGCACGGCGCCCTCCATCTGCGGACACGCCGGCTGCTGCACGCTCTCTGGCGGCTGACCGACCCGCTCGTACCGCCGGACCCCGAGATGGGCAGGCGGGTGCGGTCCGAGCTGGAGGAGCTGTCGCAGGCGCGGCCCGCGGACGGCGCCGCGCTGCGGCGGGCGGCCCGGGACTGGCCGGCGGACGCCCTGGCCGGCCGGCCCCCGCGCACACCCGACGCGAGCGGCGACACGGCCGGGGAGCGGTGACCGCGGCCCGGGGCGGGCTCAGTCCCGGGCGAGCGCGGTCACGAGCCGCTCCAGGCGGGCGCGCCAGCCGGGCTCCGGGCCGCTCCGCGTCTCGTGGGTGAAGCGGAGCGTGGTGCCGCCGTCCGGCGCGGCCTCCAGGTGGAAGCGGATCCGCCCGCGCTCCTCGGCCGTGTACTCGGCGACGCGCTCCACGTCCCACGCCGTGACCCGTCCCTCGCCCAGCTCGCCCAGGCGGGCCGCTCCGCCGAGCCGCGGCTCCAGGTCCACGGCGCCGGCGAGCCATTCCCGCAGGCCCTCGGCGGTGGCCACCGCCGGCCAGACGTCCTCCACGGGCTGGGGAAGGCGCAGCAGGTAGTGCAGCAGACGCAGGTCCCCGCGGGTCTCGGCGGTGCCCTCTTCGATGACGTCGCTCATGACACCAGCGTGGCGCGGCACCAGGGGATGCGCACCCCTGCCCGTACGCCGAGGGCCGGCCGCCCGTGCCCCGGGTCGGGGTCACGGGCGGCCGGCCCTGTCGGTCGTGCGTGCGTGCGGATCAGACGCCGGCGTAGGAGTGCTTGCCGGTGACGAAGATGTTGACGCCGTAGTAGTTGAACAGCCAGCACGCGAAGGCGATCAGCGCGATGTAGGCGGCCTTGCGGCCCTTCCAGCCGGCCGTGGCCCGGGCGTGCAGGTATCCGGCGTACGCGACCCAGGTGATGAACGACCAGGTCTCCTTGGGGTCCCAGCCCCAGTAGCGGCCCCAGGCGTCGCCCGCCCAGATCGCGCCCGCGATGATCGTGAACGTCCACAGCGGGAAGACGGCGGCGTTCACGCGGTAGGAGAACTTGTCGAGCGAGGCCGCCGCGGGCAGCCGCTCCAGCACCGAGGTCGCGAACCGGCCGGGCTTCCCGCCGCCCGCCAGCTTGTTCTCGTAGGAGTCCTTGAAGAGGTACAGCAGGGTGCCGACCGCGCCCACGTAGAAGACGGCGCCGCAGAAGATCGCGGTGGAGACGTGGATGTACAGCCAGTACGAGTGGAGCGCGGGGACCAGCTGGTCGCTGGCGGTGTACAGGACGGTGACGGCGAGACCGAGGTCGAGCAGGACCGTCGTGACCAGCGGGAGGCCGAGCCAGCGGATGTTCTTCTTCAGCGCCAGCAGCGCGAGGTACACGCCGACGGCCACCGTGGAGAAGGTGAGGTTGAACTCGTACATGTTGCCCCACGGCGCCCGCTGCACCGACAGGGCGCGGGCGAGCACGCCCGCCGCCTCGACGGCGAAGGCGAGCACGGTGAGGGAGACGGCGATGCGGCCGTAGAGGTCGCCCTGCTCGTCGCCGCCGTGCGCGCCGGGGCCGTCCGGCACGTCACGGGCGCCGGCCGCGGAGCGGACGACGACCTTGGGCCGCTCCAGGACGGCGGTGCCGCCGGCCTGCTGCACGGTGACCGCCGGCGCCTGCGCGGCACCGCTCTGCGTGAGCGCGGCGGCCGTGCGGCCGACCTTGCTGCGGCTGCCGAAGAGCCACTCGGCGATGTACGCGAAGAAGGCCAGGGTGTAGACGGCCATCGACGAGTAGATCAGCGTGTTGCTGATACTGGCGAGGTTTTCGTTCGTTGCGGCGGCGAGAGTCACTGCTTCTCAGCCCCTTCGGCGGCAGGTACGGCGTGGGGTTCGGGGATGTCCGGGTCGGGCTCGGTCGGGTCGGGGTCGGGGGCGCTCGGTGCCCGGTCGTGCACGAGCGCCGCCAGGTCGCCGAGTTCCTCGGGGAGCTTCGCGGACTCGCTGCGGCCGAGCCCGGCCATCTCCACGACGGTCACCCCGTCCGCCCCGGTGGTGGCGCGCACCCAGACCCTGCGGCGCTGGATGAACAGGGAGGCGGCGAGGCCGAGGATCGCGGCGATGGCACCGGCCAGCGCCCAGTCACTGCCGGGCTGCTGAGTGACCTGGAAACCGGCCCACTCCTTGATGTCCTTCTCGAAGGTGATCGAGCCGGCGCCGTTCGGGAGCTGCATGGTCTCGCCGGGGGTCAGCCGCTGCTTGAGGATGTCGCCCTGGGCGTTCTTGAACTGCTTCAGCTTCGCGGTGTCGAGCTGGTACACGTTCTGCGGGATGCCCGAGTCGACGCCCAGGCTGCCGTGGTACGCGGACAGCGCGAGCACCGGCCGGTCCAGCGCCGGGAACTGGGAGAACATCGTGCCCTTGCCGGCGCCCGCGAAGGTCGGCACGAAGAACGCGGAGAAGCCGAGCTGCTCCTTCTTCCCCGCGGCGTTCCGGTAGCCGTCGAGCACCTTGATGGCGCCCTGCGAGGTCACGTTGGAGTCGAGCGGAAGCATCGGCACGGGCTGGCGGAAGACGACGTCGCCCTTGCCGTCCCGCACGGTGACGACGGGCGCGTAGCCGTGGCTGACGAGGTAGACCTTGGAGTCGCCGATCACCAGCGGCTCGTTGACCTGGACGGACGTGCGCTTCGGGGTGCCGTCGGCGCCCTCGCTGTAGGTGATGTCCGCCTGGTACGTGCGCGGGGTGCCCTTGTTGGGGCCGGTCCGCTCGTAGGTGCCGGTGAACTTCTTCAGGTCGAAGCTGAACGGCGTCAGGTCGTCGACGTCGAAGAGGCTGCCGGACTTGAAGTCGTCGTACTGCAGCAGCGTGTTGGAGAAACCGTCGCCCTCGACGACCAGCTTGTTGCCCTCGGACTTGAAGAGCTGTCCCCAGGCGAAGGCGACCAGCATCACGATCAGGGCGATGTGGAAGAGCAGGTTGCCCGCCTCGCGCACGTAGCCCTTCTCGGCGGCGACCGCGTCCCCGGCGACGTGCGCCCGGAAGCGGCGCTGCTTGAGCACCGTGAGCGCGGCCTCGCGGACCTGCTCGGGCTCGGCCCCGGTGCGCCAGGTGGTGTACGCGGGCAGCCGGGTCAGCCGCTTCGGGGCGCCCGGCGGACGGCTGCGCAGCTGCCCCACGAACTGCCAGGTGCGCGGCACGATGCAGCCGATGAGCGAGACGAACAGCAGGATGTAGATCGCGGAGAACCACACCGAGCTGTAGACGTGGAAGAGGCCGAGCTTCTCGTAGACGGGCGCGAGCGTGGTGTGCCCCTGCTGGAACTCGGCGACCTTCGTCGCGTCGTTCCCGGTCTGCGGGATCAGCGAGCCGGGGATCGCCCCGAGCGACAGCAGGAAGAGCAGGATCAGCGCGACCCGCATGGAGGTGAGCTGGCGCCAGAACCAGCGGGTCCAGCCGACGAGCTCACGCCCGGTCCAGGCGAGCCAGCCGGCGGCGCCGGGGGCCCGGTTGCCGCCGAAGGAGCCGGGGACGACCGTCTCGGTGGGCGCCGTGGACAGCTGCGAGCCGGCCTCGCCGAGTTCCCGCGCGTCCCGGGCGGCCTCCGCGCCGGGACCGTCCCCGGAGGGGGATCCGTCGGCCGGACCGGTCGTGGTGCTGGTGTCAGTCGTGCTCATGGAACCGGTTTCGGTCTCGGCGTCGGTTTCGGCCTTGCGCATGGATCAGATCCCCACCGCGAAGCCGTTGGACCAGGTCTGCATCTGCTGCATCATGCTGTCCCACGCACCGGTCAGCAGCAGCACGCCGGTCACGATCATCATGCCGCCGCCGATCCGCATCACCCACGCGTAGTGGCGCTTGACCCAGCCGAAGGCGCCGAGCGCCTTGCGGAAGGCGACCGCGGCGAGCACGAAGGGCACCCCGAGGCCGGCGCAGTACGCGACCGTCAGTATGGCCCCGCGCCCGGCGCTCGCCTGGTCGACCGCGAGGGCCTGCACGGACGCGAGGGTCGGGCCGATGCAGGGGGTCCAGCCGATGCCGAAGAGGGCGCCGAGCACCGGCGCCCCGGCCAGACCGGCCACCGGCCGCTGGTGGAAGCGGAACTCGCGCTGGGTGAGCCAGGGCATCAGCCCGAGGAAGAAGACACCCATGAGGATCATGAGTCCGCCGAGCACGGTGGTCAACGTGTCCTGGTACTCCTGCAGGGTCGAGCCGAAGTAGCCGAAGAGCGCTCCGCCGGAGACGAAGACGGCCGTGAAGCCGAGCACGAACAGGGACGCGCCCGCGGCCATCCGCCCGCGCCTCGCGTCCGCGAGGTCGGTGCCGCTGACCCCGGTGACGTACGAGAGGTATCCGGGCACCAGCGGCAGCACGCACGGGGAGAAGAAGGAGACGAGTCCGCCGAGCACGGCGACCGGCACGGCGAGCAGCAGCGCGCCGTTCAGCACGGTGTGGTTCACCCCGTCGGACGCGGCGAGGACCGCGGTGGCGTGGAGCACGGAGGCGTCGCTCACGTCACTTCTCCGCGAGGATCGGCTTGAGCATGCCGCGCAGCTTGTCCTCGCTCAGCGGCGACAGCGAGCGGGCCGCGATCTTCCCGTCCCGGTCGAGGACGACGGTGGAGGGGATGGCCTGGGGGTTGAGCGAGCCCTTGGGGAAGCGGAGCATCAGCTTGCCGGTGGGGTCGTACAGGCTCGGGTAGGGCACCTCGTAGTCCTTCTCGAACTCCTTGGCCGGACCCGTGCTGGTGTCACGCGTGTTGATGCCGACGAACTGCACGCCCCGCGCTTCGAGGTCCTCGGCGACCCTGGTGAAGCCGGGCGCCTCGGCGCGGCACGGCGGGCACCAGGAGCCCCAGACGTTGAGGACGACGACCTTGCCCTTGTAGTCGGCGACGTCGATCTTCTTGCCGTCGACGGTGGGGCCCGACAGGTCGGGGGCGTCGGCCCGTTCGCCCTTCGCTGCGGTGGCGATGCCGTCGGTGCCGGTGACGAAGTTCGTGTTGCCCGATCCCCCATGCGTGCCGCCGGAGCCGCAGGCGGTCAGGGCGAGTGCCGCGACCGCGGCCCCGGCGGTGAGCAGGGCGGCACGGCTACGGCTGCGGTTCGCGCGGTCGAGGCGCTGGCGGGCGCGGCGGGCGGCACTCATGTGAAAAGTTTCGCATGTCCGTTCCGGGGATCTTGCGCACCCCCCTCGCGGGCGGAAACCCGCATATCAGGCGCCCTTTTCGCCCTTGCCCGAGGCGCTTCCGCCGGTCCCGCCGGTCCCGCCGGAGAGCCCCTTCCAGCCACCGGCCGGTTTCTGTCCCACGTCCAGCGACTGGAGCGCGGCCAGCACGTCGGGCCGCTGCACGTCCATCCAGTCCACGAACTGCCGGAAGGAGACGAGGCGTACGTCGCCGCCCTTCTCCCTCTGCCGCGCGATGTACTTGATCGCGCGCTCCACGGCGTCCATGTAGATGCCGCCGTTCCACTCCTCGAAGTGGTTGCCGATGAAGAGCGGTGCCCGGTTCGTCTCGTATGCCCGCTTGAATCCCGCGATGTACGCCCCGGCGGACTGGGTGCGCCAGCCCGGGTAGTTGTACGCCGGCGCCTTGGTCGAGTTCACCGACTGGTTGGCCAGCATGTTGTAGTCCATCGAGAGCACCTCGAAGCCGCGGCCCGGGAACGGGATCGCCTGGAGCGGCAGGTCCCACACGCCCTCGGCCTTCCGCGGCCAGCGCTGGCGGCCGCCGGGCGAGGAGGCGTCGTAGCGCCAGCCGAGCTCACGGGCGGTCGGCAGCAGGTTGTCCTGGCCGAGGAGGCAGGGGGTGCGGCCGCCGATGAGTTCCTTGTCGTAGTCGAAGGGCAGCGACGGCAGGTCGGTCCAGCCGGTGTTGGTCCGCCACTCCTTCACGAAGGACTTGGCCTGGTGGATCTCGCTGCGCCACTGCTTGGGCGTCCAGTTGGCGACGCTGCCGTAGCCGGAGCAGAAGTGGCCGTTGAAGTGCGTGCCGATCTCGTGGCCGTCGAGCCAGGCGCGCCGGACACCCTTCAGCGTCATCCGGATGTGCTCGTCGGTCAGGTAGCCGATGTCGGAGGCGCCCGGCGCGTTGTTCGGCGGGAGGTACAGGCGCTTCTTCGACTCGGGCAGCAGGTAGACCCCGGACAGGAAGAACGTCATGTGCGCCTCGTGGTCCTTCGCGAGGTCCAGGAAGCGCTCGAAGAGGCCGGTCCCGACCTCGCCCGCGCCGTCCCAGGAGAAGACCACGAACTGCGGCGGGGTCTCGCCGGGCTCCAGGGGCACGGGCTGTCCGGGCTGCCGGGGCTGCTTGCCCGTGAAGGAGGTCGACCCGTCACCGAGGGGGCGTACGGGGGTCTTGGGGGCACCGGGGCCGCCGGTGCGGGAACCGCCCGGGGTGCTCGCGCCCTCTTGTCGGTGAGCGGTACCGCAGGCGGTGAGGCCGAGCGCGGTGGCGGCGCCCGCCCCCATCCCGATCACTCCGCGTCGGCTGACGTCCCGCATGTCGTCCCCATTTCGTCGCGCCCTCTCAGCCGGCTATCGGCCGGCATCCCATGAGAGGGCGCGACGAGGACGGGGGTTCCGTCTCACTCGCACATATTCATATTATTTTACGAAGATGCGCTCGAATGGCCCGGATGTGCACGCTTTGTGACGATGCGTACGCCCGGCGCACACCTCCCGGGCACAGGCCATCCGCTCTCGATCAGGCCCCGAACGCCTTGCCCTGGCCTTGCACCGGCTTGGCACCGGCGAGGAGATGAGCGGGCACCAGATCCCGGGCGGGCTCGCTGTAGCCCACCGAGACGATCTTGTCGCCGCGGTAGGTGAAGCTCGTCAGCGAGGCCAGCGTGCACTGCCGCTTGCGCGGGTCGTGCCACAGCCGCCGCCGCTCCACGAAGGACCGCAGGATCCAGATCGGCAACTGGTGGGACACGCACACCGCTTCGTGCCCGCGCGCCGCGTCCTTGGCGGCGTCCAGCGCCCCCATCATCCGCACGACCTGCTCCACGTACGGCTCGCCCCAGGACGGCTTGAACGGGTTGACCAGGTGCTTCCAGTTCTCCGGGCGGCGCAGCGCGCCGTCCCCGACCCCGAAGGTCTTGCCCTGGAAGACGTTCTCCGCCTCGATCAGCCGGCCGTCGGTCGCGAGGTCCAGCCCGTGCGCCTTCGCGATGGGCGTCGCCGTCTCCTGCGCCCGCTCCAGGGGCGAGGCGACGACGTACGTGACGTCCCGTGAGGACAGCTTCTCCGCGACCCGGTCGGCCATCTGCCGCCCCAGCTCGGAGAGGTGATAGCCGGCCAGCCGCCCGTACAGGACGCCGTCCGGGTTCTCCACCTCGCCGTGCCGCATCACATGGACGACCGTCAGATCGTCGTCCCTCTTCTCAGGTGCCTTCTCGGCTCCCGTGCCGGTCATGCCGTGGCCTCCGCCGCTGCCCGTGCCGCCGCCGGAAGGGCGTCGGCGATCCGCTGAACCGCCCGCTCGTCGTGCGCCGTGGACACGAACCACGACTCGAACGACGAGGGCGGCAGATAGACGCCCTGCGCGAGCAACGAGTGGAAGAACGCGGTGTACCGGAAGGACTCCTGCGTCTTCGCGTCCTCGTAGTCGCGCACCTCCCGCTCGGTGAAGAAGACCGAGAACATGTTGGACGCGTTCTGCAGCCGGTGCGCCACGCCCTCCTTGGCGAGCGCCTCGGTCACCAGCGTGCGGATCTGCAGGGACACCGCGTCGACCGTCTCGTACGCGGCGTCGTCCAGCAGCCGCAGCTGCGCGAGCCCGGCGGCGGTCGCCACCGGGTTCCCCGACAGCGTGCCCGCCTGGTAGACCGGCCCCGCGGGCGCGAGGTGGCCCATCACGTCGGCCCGTCCACCGAAGGCGGCGGCCGGGAAGCCGCCGCCCATGACCTTGCCGAAGGTCATCAGGTCGGGACGGACGCCGTCCACCCCGTACCAGCCGGACCTGCTGGTCCGGAAGCCGGTCATGACCTCGTCCGAGATGAACAGCGCGCCGTTCTGCGCGCAGGCGTCCTTCAGACCCTGGTTGAACCCGGGCCGCGGCGGCACGACACCCATGTTCCCGGGCGAGGCCTCCGTGATGACGCAGGCGATCTCACCGGGGTGCGCCCGGAACGCGGCGTGCACGGCGTCCAGGTCGTTGTACGGCAGGACGATGGTGTCCCCCGCCTGCGCACCGGTGACGCCGGGGGTGTCCGGCAGGGCGAAGGTCGCAAGCCCGCTGCCCGCGGCGGCCAGCAGGGAGTCGACGTGCCCGTGGTAGCAGCCGGCGAACTTGATCACCTTGGCGCGGCGGGTGAAGCCGCGCGCCAGACGGATGGCGGACATGGTCGCCTCGGTCCCGCTGGAGACGAGGCGCACCTGCTCGACGGGCTCGACGCGCGCGACGATCTCCTCGGCCAGCGCGACCTCGCCCTCGCCCGGGGTGCCGAAGGACGTGCCGCGCCCGACGGCCTCCTGGACGGCGGCGATGACCTCGGGGCGGGAGTGCCCGAGGATCATCGGCCCCCAGGAACACACGAGGTCGACGTACTCCCTCCCGTCGGCGTCGGTCAGATAGGGACCGCTGCCCGACACCATGAAACGGGGCGTACCGCCCACGGCGCGGAACGCGCGCACGGGCGAGTTCACACCGCCCGGTGTGACGGCAGCCGCACGGTCGAAAAGAGTCTGCGAAACTGGGGCTTCGTACGGATAGCTCACACAAGCCATGGTGTCAGAGGCCGCGAAGATCCTGCGGACAGGTGTTTCAGCCCACGTTTCGCCGAGCGGCCGTGGGGGAGGTCACTGACACGATGATCGGGTTGCGCGGCGGGGGTCGCGCGGCCTAGAAAAGCAGTCGGGTGGAGATATGCATCGCGGTGGCGGACTGGGCGAGGGGACCGATGACCTCGGTCCTCGGCGTGCCCGGCGGGGGAGGCACCGACGCGAGGCGGAGGAAGCCGCAGAGGCACGGCAGGCGCAGGGTTCACAGGGTGAGCCTGAGCGGATCGAGCAGTCGGCCCGTATGGACGGTATGGACTACACGGACCGTGGAGCAGACCGGCTCAGGGCAGGGAGCGGGAATGGTGGCCGGGTGGGGGTGACGTACAAATACTTCGGCGCGCCCGACGGCGCGACGGCAGCGCGGGTCCCGATCTCGATGCGCCCCGAGGAGCTCGGCGGCGACGAGCTCGGGATGAACGGCATGTTCACCAAGATCAAGCCGGAGACGATGGCCGCGATGGTCCTCACCGGCATCGAGGGCGTCCCGCTGCACAAGGTTCCCCCGCTGGAGCTCGTCGTCCTGCACCCCGACTACGCGGTCGTCAAGCTCCCCATGACGGTCGTGGACCCGCTGCGCGGCATAGGAGAGGAAGCGGTGGGCGCCGCCGCCTTCATCTGGTCGACGGTCCCGGACCGCGGCGGCCCGCGTGACGCGTTCAACGTCTACCAACTGCTGCACGAGTGGCAGGACTTCTCCCACCGCCTGCACGAGGCGGGGCACCAGCCGTACTGCCTGGTCTGGCCCTGAGCCGCGAAGGCCGCACTTCGCCGCGACAATATCTGTGCTCGCGAAATAAGAAATGGCCGTAACACGCCATGAGAATTTCACGCCCGCCCGGCTGAACGGAATTACTTACCGTGCACGCCCGGGCCGGGCGTGCTACTGTCAGTCAAAGTTGCAGTTGTGATTCCCAAAACTTCAAGCGCCCCCGGCGGCTCCTGTGCCGGGTGGGAGTGCTTGTGTATTTCCGGTCATTTCCGGACGGGGCGATCATCGCGACGACGCGGAATCGGCACAGTGCGGATTCCGGGGAATGCCCCCGAAGGAGATTAGACATGGCTACTGGCACCGTGAAGTGGTTCAACGCGGAAAAGGGCTTCGGCTTCATCGAGCAGGACGGCGGCGGCGCCGACGTCTTCGCCCACTACTCGAACATCGCCGCCCAGGGCTTCCGCGAGCTGCTCGAAGGCCAGAAGGTGAACTTCGACATCGCGCAGGGCCAGAAGGGCCCGACGGCCGAGAACATCGTTCTCGCCTGACGCGACGCCTTAACTTCGCAGCTGGGGCCCGCACCTTGGGGTGCGGGCCCCAGCTCGTTGCCGCTCGCCCCCGGCGGGCACAGCTCGTGCACGATTCCTCCGTCCGGCCCTGAGTTTTTCCGCAGCGGCCCGGCCCGAGGACTGTTATCAAAAAGGCGCAGGCCCCGGTTTTTCTCCGCGGCTGGATTCGCCTCCGTATTCACTGGGCGCGTCCCTGCGATTCTCCGTGCTGTTTCTCATGCCGGGAATTCCTTGATGCGTGCCGCGTCGAGGAAGGTTCCCCTTTGAACCGCACACGTACGAACACCCGCTCCACCACCTCCCGCAATCGCGCCGGCGCCTCCGGTGCGGGCCGCGGCGGTGCGCGCTTCGGCTCGGCCTACGCCGGCCGCTCGGGCGCTCCCAGCCGCTCCGGCTCCCCGAGCCGCTCCGGCGGCTACGGACGGCGTTCCGCTCCGCAGGGCGAGTTCGCCCTGCCGGTCACCGTCACCCCCGCGCTGCCCGCCGTCGAGGCGTTCGCCGACCTCGACATGCCGGCGGCGCTGCTGGCCGCGCTGACCGCGGAGGGCGTCACCACCCCGTTCCCCATCCAGGGGGCGACCCTGCCGAACTCCCTCGCCGGCCGTGACGTGCTCGGCCGTGGCCGCACCGGCTCCGGCAAGACGCTCGCCTTCGGTCTCGCCATGCTGGCCCGCACCGCCGGACAGCGCGCCGAGCCCCGCCGCCCGCTGGCCCTGGTCCTCGTACCGACCCGCGAGCTCGCGCAGCAGGTGACCGACGCCCTGACCCCGTACGCCCGCGCCGTGCGGCTGCGGCTGACGACGATCGTCGGCGGCATGTCGATCGGCCGGCAGGCAGGCGCGCTGCGCTCCGGCGCGGAGATCGTCGTGGCCACCCCGGGACGGCTCAAGGACATGGTCGACCGCGGGCACTGCACCCTGGACCAGGTCGCCGTCACCGTCCTCGACGAGGCCGACCAGATGACCGACATGGGCTTCATGCCGCAGGTGACCGACCTGCTGGACCAGGTGAGTCCCGGTGGGCAGCGGATGCTGTTCTCGGCGACCCTGGACCGCAACGTCGACCTGCTGGTCCGGCAGTACCTGTCCGACCCGGTGGTCCACTCCGTCGACCCCTCCGCGGGCGCCGTGACCACCATGGAGCACTACGTCCTGCACGTGCAGGGCGCGGACAAGCAGCGCACCACCACCGAGATCGCCGCCCGCGACGGCCGGGTGATCATGTTCCTGGACACCAAGCACGCGGTGGACCGGCTGACCGGGCACCTGCTGGAGAACGGCGTCCGCGCCGCGGCCCTGCACGGCGGCAAGTCCCAGCCCCAGCGCACCCGCACCCTCGCCCAGTTCAAGTCCGGGCATGTGACGGTGCTGGTGGCGACCAACGTCGCGGCCCGCGGCATCCACGTCGACGACCTCGACCTCGTGGTGAACGTGGACCCGCCGAGCGACCCCAAGGACTACCTGCACCGCGGCGGCCGTACCGCCCGCGCCGGGGAGTCCGGCAGCGTGGTCACCCTGGTGACGCCCAACCAGCGCCGCGAGATGAGCCGCCTCGTGGCCGCCGCGGGCATCGTCGCCCACACCGCGCAGGTGAGCTCGGGCGAGGAGGAGCTGAGCCGGATCACCGGCGCCCAGGCCCCCTCCGGCATCCCGGTCACCATCACGGCGCCGCCGTCGGAGCGCTCCCGGCGCGGCACCTCGTCCTCGCCCCGCGGCCGCCGTGGCCGCCCCGGCCAGGACGGCCGCGGCGCCCAGAGCCGCGGTGCCTCGGCCCCGCGCCGGACGTCGGCCCAGCGGCCGCCGTCCGCCTTCGACGCGGCGGCCTGACGGTCCCCGTCCGGCAGGAGCAGTCGTCCCCATCCCCTCTTCGCAGGAGGCACCTTTGACGCTGGTTCAGACACAGTCGCGGCCGGCGGATCCCGCCGGCAGGCCGACGGCCGCCTCCCCGGAGGCGTCCGCACCGCACGTCCGTGACGACATGACCGTAGAGGTCGCCCTGTCCGTCATGGCGAGCGCGCGTACCTGCCATCTGCTGATCTGCGACGAGGACGACCAGCTCACCGGCCGGGTCACCCGGGCCCGGCTCACCGCCGTCCGCGACAGCCCCGGTTACACGGACCGGGTCCGTCTGCGGGACGTCTGCGAAGAAGACGCGGGCCCCTCGGCCCGCACGTGCCAGGGAGACCGCGCGGAGCGCGGAGTGCTCTCGGCGCCCCCGGCCGTCCGGCACCGCCCGGCCGGACCGTTCTCCCTCTCCCACTCCCTGTGAGGCACCATGCGCTGCATCATCGCCCGCTTCCCGTTCGACCTGACCAAGGCCGGCGTGCTGGAAACGATGAAGGGCGTCAAGCCCGAGCCGATCACGGGTGAATCGGTGATCATCGGCCGTCGCCACTACCCCGTCAAGCAGGTGGGCCAGGTCGTCACCCGGCAGGACCGCCGCGACTTCACCGCCGCCGAGGTCACCCGGGCGATGACCCAGCTCGGCTTCACCTGCCGTCCCCACCTCCCCGAGGCCACGCCCCACCAGGCCCTCTCCCCGTTCGAGAACGCGTCGGTGCTGCTGGGCGCCCCCGCGGCGGTGTAGACCGGGACCACGACAGCGAAGAGGGCCCTGCCGGCGCGCGCCGGCAGGGCCCTCTTCGCTGTGTTCGGCCCGTTCGGCCTCAGTGGTCGGAGTAGCTGAAGTCGCCCACGGTCCAGGCGGTGACGTCCTGGATCGCGACGCGGTACATCCCCCCCGTCTCCGGGATCCCCATGCTGCCCTGGAGGATGCGGGCGACATGGAAGTGCAGATGGGTGGGTGCCCCGCCGTCGCCGGAGCGGCCCTGCTCCCGGCTTCCGGTGAAGATGCCGGAGAAGGGGCCCAGTTGGTCGGAGTCCACCAGCACCTCGGCGACCCGCTGTCGCCACACGTCCTCGGGAGCCAGCCGGCCGGTGATGACAGTGCCGCCGGCGACCACGGTCAGGGACATCTGCGTGCTTTTCTCGGCCTCCACCAGGGCGGCGATGCCGATGAGCAGTTCGTCAGGGTTCGACATGAGTGCGGATTCTATGCAGCGACCCGGCCGCGCCCCACCCTGGACCGGGGAAAACGTGCACGCGACAAGAAACCGTGGCCGCGAGCTCTCCAAAATCTACTCTGGCCGGAGTAGACATTGCCGGGCTGCGTGGCTACGATTTCTCGCGTAGTCACAGTCGAGCAGGACCCGCCAGACACGAACTGGCGGGGAGTAGTACCGGTTTTCAGCACGTGAAGGATCCAGCGGACGGACGGAGGAGCTGACGCCATCAGGATCGCCCGGGCACGAGAGGGATTCGGCCCGGGTACCGCAAGACCCCGGAACGGAAGGTGGTCCCCGGTCACGCATCCGCGATCCCCGCAGCTCCGCCCCTCTCCCGGGCCGGACCGCGGAAACAGAAGGTCGGCACTCCGATAGGGCCGGCAGATGGTGTTGAATTTCCTTCGGGGCCCTGGTGCCGTACGGCACCAGGGCCCCTCGAGGCGTTGTACTACGAGGTGAGATGACAGCAGATAACCCGCTCAGCAATCGTCTGGACGACGACGACTATCCCGCGTACACCATGGGACGGGCCGCCGAGATGCTCGGTACGACGCCCGGCTTCCTGCGTGCCATCGGGGAGGCCCGTCTGATCACGCCGCTGCGCTCCGAGGGCGGCCACCGCCGGTACTCGCGCTACCAGCTGCGGATCGCCGCCCGCGCCCGTGAACTGGTCGACCAGGGCACGCCGATCGAGGCCGCCTGCCGCATCGTCATCCTCGAGGACCAGCTCGAGGAGGCACAGCGCATCAACGCCGAGTTCCGCCGCGCCGCGGCCGACTCGCCGCACGGCGCACGCTGACTCCGGGGCCGCCGGCCGAAGCGGGCGCTTCAGCCACGGCCGTCGTCCTCGGAGCCACCGGCGTCCACCGTGAACCCGATCACCGCCCCGCCCCCGTCCCGCGGGAAGGCGAAGGGCGCACCGCCGTGGGACGCGGCGACCTCCCGCACGATGGAAAGCCCCAGCCCGGAGCCCGGGCGGCTGCGGGCGTCCGCGGCGCGGTAGAAACGGTCGAAGACCCGGGTCCGGTCGCCCTCCGCGATCCCCGGCCCCCGGTCCCGCACCTCCACCCGCACCGTGCCGTGCGGAGCACCGGAGTCCCAGGGCCCCTCTCCCGGACCGCCGCCCGCCTCGACCGGGCGCCCCTCCACCACGATCTCGATCGTCCCCTCGCCGTCCGGATCGAACTTCGCCGCGTTCTCGACCAGGTTCGACAGCGCCCGCTGGAGCGCGGCGGGCCGCCCGCCGATCCGGGTGTCACCGCTCGCGTGGACGGTGACGTCGCGACCCGTGCGCCGACGGGCGAGGACCGCCACGTCCTCGGCCGTCTCGGCGAGGTCCAGCGCGCGTACCGGCTCGGTGTCGGACTGGCCCGCCGCCAGCTCCACCAGCTCGTTGACCAGGTCGGTCAGCTCGCGTGACTCCAGCGCCAGGTCCGCGACCAGTTCCTCGCGGGCCGCGGGCGGCAGCTCGTCGATGCGGCGGAGCATGGAGATGTTCGTACGCAGCGAGGTCAGCGGCGTACGCAGTTCGTGGCCCGCGTCCTGGACCAGACGGCGCTGGTCCTCCTCGGAGCGGGCGAGCCTGCCGAGCATGCGGTCGAAGGAGCGCCCGAGCCGGGCCACCTCGTCGTGCCCGGTGACCGGCACCTGGATGCCGAGCCGCCCGGTGCGCGCCACGTCCTCGGCGGCCCCCGCGAGCCGCACCAGCCGCCGGGTGATCCGCCGGGCCAGCCACCAGCCGAACACCCCGGCCGCGACCACCACCGCCGACACCAGCAGCACGGTCCGCTGCTGGAGCTCGCGCAGCAGGTCCTCGGTGTCGCTGAACTCCTGGGCGACCTGCACCGCGCCGCGCCCGCCGCCCAGCGCGACGGTGGCCAGCCGGTAGCGGTCGTCGGCGACCTCGACCTCCCGGTGCTCGCGCAGGGTGCCGGCGGCGTCCGCGTCGGCGGTCAGCCGGTCGCCGGGTCCCACGGGCAGCGGCGGGCTGCCCCGGTCGGCGACCGTGCCGCCGGGGCCCAGCACCTGCACGTCCGTGCGGCCGGCCCGGATGAGGTCGTCGCGCGGGCCGTCGTGGTCGGGGTCCGTGGTCGCGAAGTCCGCCACCGTCAGCTGCCGCTGCCGCACCTGCTCGCGCAGGTTCTGGACGACCTGCGTGTACACGGTCTGCTCGTCCACCCGGACCAGCCGGGCGGCGGCGTCGTAGCTGAGGAAGCCGACGAGGACGGTGACGACGGCGGCCACGGCCGCGAAGGACACGGTGAAGGTCGCGCGCAGCGACGAGAGGGGCCGCCCGCGGGGCCGGCGCGGGGCGGCGCCCGCCACTCAGTCCTCCCTCAGGACGTATCCCACGCCCCGGACCGTGTGGATCAACGCCGGCGAACCCGGCTCGTCGAGCTTGCGCCGCAGGTAGCCCACGTACACGGCGAGGTTCTTGGAGCCGGGCCCGAAGTCGTAGCCCCAGATGCGGTCGTAGATGGTGGCGTGGTCCAGGACGATGCCCGCGTTGCGGACGAGGAGTTCGAGGAGCTCGAACTCGGTGCGGGTCAGTTCCAGCTCACGGTCCCCGCGCCATGCGCGGCGCGCCTGCGCGTCGATGCGCAGCCCGGCCGCCGCCACCTGCCCCCTCGGCCCCGCCGGTACGTCACCGGCGGCCCCGGGCGCGGCGGGGGCCCCGGAGCCGGTGCGGCGCAGCAGGGCGCGGAGCCGGGCGAAGACCTCCTCGACGTCGAAGGGCTTGACCACGTAGTCGTCGGCGCCCGCGTCCAGGCCCGCGATGCGGTCCGCCGTCTCGACCAGCGCGGTGAGCATGAGGACCGGCGTGCGGTCGCCCTCGGCGCGCAGCACACGGCACACCTGGAGGCCGTCGATGCCGGGCATCATCACGTCCAGGACCAGCACGTCCGGGGCCCTGCGGTGGGCCTGGGCCAGGGCCGCCACGCCGTCGGCGACCGCCGTCACCTCGTAGCCCTCCAGCGTCAGCGCGCGTTCCAGGGCGTGGCGGATGGCGCGGTCGTCCTCGGCGAGCAGCACGGTGTGGGGCACCCGCCCAGTCTGCCAAGGCCGCGCCCGCCCACCACCCGCCGTGAGCCGCGCGGGCGCTGTTCTTACCGGCCTCTCACCCCGGCCGGTCCGGTGGCTTACCTCGCCGGACCACTGTGGGCGGTCAGTGAGGGACGGGCGGCCGTGCCGGTGCCGCGCCGGGAAAGGCAGCACATGCGGAACTGGACGGGTGAGGGGCGAGGGCGGCGGCTGAGGATCGTGTTCCTGCTGCACAACGCGTACGCCATCGGAGGCACGGTCCGTACGACGCTGAACCTCGCGTCGGCGCTGGCCGACCGGCACGACGTGGAGGTCGTCTCCCTGTTCCGCCACCGGGACACCCCGCGCTTCGGCGTCGACCCGCGGATCAGGCTCGTACCGCTGGTCGACACCCGCGAGGGCAGTGCGGACCGGCTCGACCCGGCGTTCGCGCGGCCGGCCGAGGACTTCCCGGTCGAGGACCGGCGCCACCCGCAGTACACGCGGCTGCACGACCTGCGGGTCCGCGACCTGCTCGTGCGCCGCGACGCGGACGTGGTCGTCGGCACCCGCCCCGGCCTCAACGTCTACGTCTCCCGGTTCGCCCCGCGCGGGGCCCTGCGCGTCGGCCAGGAGCACCTGCGCCACGACGCCCACGGCAAGCGGCTGCGGGCCGTGCTCGCCCGCCACTACCGCAGGCTGGACACGCTGGTGACGGTGACCGCGGCGGACGCGGAGGTGTACCGGACGCGGATGGCGCTGCCCGGGGTGCGCGTGGAGCCGGTGCCGAACATCGTGCCGGACGCGGGACTCGCGCCGTCGGACGGCTCGGCGAAGGTAGTCGCGGCGGCCGGACGGCTCGTCGCGGGCAAGCGGTTCGACCTGCTCCTGGAGGCGTTCTCGACGGTCGCCGCGAAGGAGCCCGAGTGGCGGCTGCGGATCTACGGCGGCGGGGCCGAGCGGGAGAACCTGCGCCGCCTGGCCGACCGGCTCGGGCTGACCGGGCGGGCCACTCTGATGGGGCCCGTCACGCCCATCGAGGCGGAGTTCGCCCGGGCGTCACTGGTGGTCAGCGCCTCGGACGCGGAGTCGTTCGGGATGACGCTGGCCGAGGCGATGCGGTGCGGGGTGCCGGTGATCAGCACGGACTGCCCGCTGGGCCCGGCCGAGATCGTCACGGACGGCGTGGACGGGCTGCTGGTGCCCGTCGGCGACGCCCGCGCCCTCGCCGAGGCGATGCTGGACCTGATCGCGGACGCGCCCCGACGCCGCGCGATGGGACGGGCCGCGCTGGGCAGCGCCCGCCGCTACGACGCCGCCGGGATCGTCGCACGCTACGAACTCCTCTTCGCCGAGCTGCGCGCCACCCGGCACCGGCGGGCCTGGGACCGCAATCGCGCCCGGGTCGCGGGCGCGGTCCGGCGCCGGTTCCGCGCGGCCGGCCACAGGACGCGCGCGCCCTGGGCCGGACGTCCGCGGCGTCCGGCCCGCACGGGAATCAGGCCCACGGCCCGGGAGACCTGAGACCCCGCCCCCCAAGGGCTCCACCGCCGCCCCGGACGTGGGAGGGCTACCAAGTGCGCAGCGCGGCGAGGCGCTCCTCGAAGGGGATCACGGTCGCCCTCCCGGTGACGGCCCCGGTCGCCGGCACGACGTCCGGGTGCCCGTCGCGGCCCGCGGACTCCGGCACGGCGTCCTCGCGCGCGCCGGCCGCGCCCATGAGCCTCGCCAGTTCCCCGGCGGCCCGCTCGATCCGCTCGGCCAGTCCTTCGGCGCCCCAGTCCTCGGAGGCGGCGTAGACCCCGGTGGGGACGACCACGGCCCGCAGATACGCGAAGAGCGGGCGCAGGGCGTGGTCCAGCACCAGCGAGTGCCGGGCCGTGCCGCCGGTCGCCGCGACGAGGACCGGCTTCCCGGCGACCGCCTCCGCGTCGCCGGCGCTCAGCACGTCGAAGAAGGACTTGAACAGTCCGCTGTAGGAGGCCGAGAAGACGGGCGTGACGACGATCAGTCCGTCCGCCCCCTTCACCGCCTCGACGGCGGCGCCGAGCGCCGGGCCGGGGAAGCCGTTGGTGAAGTTGTGGGCGATCTCCACTACCAGGTCGCGCAGTTCGACGAACTCGACCTCCGCCGAGGTCCGCCCGGCGGTCGCGGCGGCCAGCCGGTCGGCCAGCAGCCGCGTGGACGACGGGACGCTCAGTCCCGCCGAGACGACGACGAGCTTCATGCGCTCGGCACCTCCTCCTGGGTGCGGGCCGCGGCGAGACGCGCGGCGTGGGTCGGCGCGTCCGGCACGTCGGCCGGGCGGCCCTTGGCGAACTCCTCACGGAGCACCGGGACGACCTCCTCGCCGAGCAGGTCGAGCTGCTCCAGGACGGTCTTGAGCGGCAGCCCGGCGTGGTCCATCAGGAACAGCTGGCGCTGGTAGTCGCCCGCGTACTCGCGGAAGGCCAGCGTCTTCTCGATCACCTGCTGCGGCGAGCCGACGGTCAGCGGCGTCTGGTCGGTGAAGTCCTCCAGGGACGGCCCGTGCCCGTACACCGGCGCGTTGTCGAAGTACGGGCGGAACTCCCGTACCGCGTCCTGCGAGTTGTGCCGCATGAACACCTGGCCGCCGAGCCCGACGATCGCCTGTTCCGGCGTGCCGTGCCCGTAGTGCGCGTACCGCTCCCGGTAGAGCTCGACCATCCGCTTGGTGTGGTCGGCCGGCCAGAAGATGTTGTTGTGGAAGAAACCGTCGCCGTAGTACGCGGCCTGCTCGGCGATCTCCGGGGAGCGGATCGAGCCGTGCCAGACGAACGGCGGTACGCCGTCCAGCGGGCGCGGGGTCGCGGTGAACGACTGGAGCGGCGTGCGGAACCTGCCCTCCCAGGTCACCACGTCCTCGCGCCACAGGCGGTGCAGCAGCGCGTAGTTCTCCACGGCGAGGTTGATGCCCTCGCGGATGTCCTTGCCGAACCAGGGGTAGACCGGGCCGGTGTTGCCGCGCCCCATCATGAGGTCCATCCGCCCGTCCGCGAGGTGCTGGAGCATCGCGAAGTCCTCGGCGATCTTCACCGGGTCGTTGGTGGTGATCAGGGTGGTGGAGGTGGACAGCACCAGCTTCTCGGTGCGCGCCGCGATGTAGCCGAGCATCGTGGTCGGCGACGAGGGCACGAACGGCGGGTTGTGGTGCTCACCGGTCGCGAAGACGTCCAGGCCGACCTCCTCGGCCTTCTGCGCGATGGCGACCATGGCCTTGATGCGCTCGTGCTCGCTCGGCGTCCGCCCGGTCGTGGGGTCCGGTGTGACGTCGCCGACGCTGAAGATCCCGAACTGCATGGTCGCTCACCCTCCACAGGTTGTTTATGATTCAACTATACCGGCAAACGACGGGGCCCCCTCACCTATTCCACGCCCGCGCCGCCGACCGGCGCCTGTCGGTGCCGCGCCCTACCATCGCGCCATGGCCGCCCCACGCCGTGACACCCGCGGCATCGTCGACGCGGCGGAGCTCCTCGCCCGCGTCCGCTTCCGCCGCCACGAACCCGCCGAGCCGCTGCGCCCCTACCTGGAGCACTACTGGCTGATCGACTGGGACCTCCCCGAGCCGTACGCCTCGCACGTCGTCCCGCACCCCTCGGTCAACGTCGTCTTCCAGCGCTTCGAGGGCCGGGAGCCCTTCGGCGAGGTCTCCGGCATCGGGCTCGACCTGTTCACACAGAAGCTGGAGGGGCGCGGGCGGGTTTGCGGGATCAAGTTCAGGCCCGGCGGCTTCCGCCCCTTCGCGCCCGGCCGTTCCCTGACCTCGCTGACGGGCCGGCGGCTCGCGCTCGACGCGGTGTTCCCCTCGAGGGAGGGCGCCAGCGAGGCGGTACTCGGACCGGAGGACGAGCGGGCACGGGTGGCCGCGCTCGACGCGTTCCTCCTGGACGTGGGCCCGCACCCGGACCCGCAGGCCGACCTGGCCATGGCCCTGGCCGACCGCATCCGGCGCGACCGCTCCATCCGCCGGGTCGCGGACTTCGCCCGCACGGAGGGTCTGTCGGTCCGCGCGCTGCAACGCCTCTTCTCGTCCCACGTGGGCGTCGGCCCCAAGTGGATCATCCTGCGCCACCGCATCCACGAGGCCCTGGAGCACGCGGAGGCCGCGGGGAAGGTGGACTGGGCCACCCTGGCGGCCGACCTCGGCTACGCCGACCAGGCCCACCTGGTCAGGGACTTCACGGCGACGGTCGGGGTCCCGCCGACGGCGTACGCGCGGCGGGGCTGACCCACGGAAACCGGCCGATCTCGGCCGGGGTCCCGCTGAGGGCGCACGGGCGGCGGGCCTCACCCGCAGAACCGGCCGACACGCCCGCCCCCCCTGCCCCGAATCCAACCGACACCCCCGCCCCCCTCACCTCGAATCCGGTCGACGCCCACCGCCCCGCCCGCCGCATCCGATTGACGCGCCCGCCCCCTCTTGCCCCCATCTCCCAATCCGGTTGACGGAGCCTGCCCTCATGCTTCACATTTATCTGCGTGACACAGATACTGCATGACGCAAACAAGTCGGCGCATCCACCCGCCCGCGTCCGGTGGGCGATCCTCGCCGTCGTCCTCGCCGCCGACGTCCTGGACCTCCTCGACGCCACGATCACCACCGTCGCGGCCCCGTCCATCGCCCGGGACCTCGGCGGCGGCCCGGCCCTCGTCCAGTGGCTCGGCGCCTCCTACGCCCTCGCGCTCGGCGTCCTGCTCGTCCTCGGCGGGCGGCTCGGCGACGCGTACGGGCGCCGGCGCCTCTTCCTCACCGGGCTCGCGGGATTCACCGCCGCCTCCGTGGCCTGCGGCCTCGCGGGCAGCCCCGGGGTCCTCGTCGCCGCCCGGCTCGCGCAGGGAGCCTTCGGGGCGCTCGTCATCCCGCAGGGCTTCGGAATCCTCGGCGCCGTCTGGCCCCGCGACCAGATCGGCAAGGCGTTCAGCCTCTTCGGACCGGTCATGGGACTCTCCGCGGTCGGCGGCCCGGTGCTCGCCGGGTTCCTGATCGACGCCGACCTCGCCGGGCTCGGCTGGCGGCCGATGTTCCTCATCAACCTGCTGCTCGGCGGCGCCGCCCTCCTCGCCGCCGTCCGCCTGCTGCCCCGCGACACGGGAGACCGCACGGTCACCGTCGACGGACCGGGCTCCGCACTCCTCGGCGGCGCGATGCTCGGCCTGCTCGGCGGCCTCATCGAGGGGTCGGCCGGCGGCTGGACCCTGGGCCCCGCCCTGCTGCTCCTCGCCGGCACCGTCCTCTTCGCCGCGTTCTGCCACCGTCAGCGCACCGCCGACGACCCGCTGATCCGACCCTCACTGCTGCGCAACCGCGGCTTCACCTCGGGACTCGTCGTCGGCGCCGTCTTCTTCGCCGCCGTCGCGGGGCTCCTCTACGTCGTCTCCCTCTTCCTCCAGCAGGGCCTCGGCCGCTCCCCGACGGGCGCCGCCCTCGGCCTGCTGCCGCTGTCCGCGGGCATCGTCGTCGCCTCCATCGCCTGCTACCGCCTGATCGGCAGGTTCGGACGCCGGCTCGTCCTCGCCGGACTGCTGATCACCCTGACCGGGACGTCCTGGCTGCTCGCGCTGATCGCCGCCCGCGGCACGGACACCGCCGGCTGGGCGCTCGTCCCGCCGCTGCTCGTCGTGGGGCTCGGCATGGGCACCTGCTTCGGCACGGTGTACGACGTCGCGATCGGCGACGTCGCCCCCGACGAGGCGGGCAGCGCGGGCGGTTCGCTCGGCGCCGTCCAGCAGCTCGCCAACGCGGCAGGGGCAGCGGCCGTCACCGCCGTCTACTTCGGCACGGACGGCACACGGGCACACGCCACCGTGGTGAGCCTCGCCGCGGTCGCCGCCGTCACGCTCGTCTGCTGCCCCCTCGTACGGCTGCTGCCGCGCAACGCGCCTGAGCAGCGGCACTGAGCGCCCCTACGGGCCGTCGAGCGCGCCGTCCCTGAGGCGGGCGATCTGCTTGCCCGTGAAATCGACGGTACGGCGCATGTGGCCGATGATCAGGGCGAGTTCGGCGTCGTCCAGTCCCTCGAAGAGGGTGTACCAGCCGGCGCCCAGCCGGTCCCACATCCGCCCGAACTCCGCGAGCTTCTCGGGCACCGTCACCACGAGGACGCGCCGCCGGTCGACGGCGTCCCGCTCCCGTACGACGTAGCCCGCGCGCTCCAGCCGGTCCACGAGTCGCGTCGCCGAACCGGTGGTCAGCCCCGTCAGCTCCGCGATACGGCCCGTCGTGACGGGGGCCTCCTCCAGGCTCAGCAGGTTGAGGCACTGGAGGTCCGTGGGGTGCAGGTTCAGGTGGTCGGCGACGGCCTGGTTGAACAGGGCGTACGAGGCCATGTAGCGCCGTGACTCGACCGACAGCTCCGCCGTCAGCCGCTCCCGCCCGTCCCCGGCCATCACACCCACCTCCCGCAAAACCCCCATGCTACGCGCCCACCCCGCACCTCCCCCGACCCAAGGAACCCCTGGCAGCGGACGCCCACTCCCCTACGCACACCAGCCCCCGGCACCAGGGAGTACGGCCCGGCTGGGCCAACTCCCCTCGGTCACATCAGCACCCGCTGCCTGAGCTGGGCCGGCGCGGGACGGCGAACCCGGCGCTAACGGGGGTGCCGCCCGGGCGGGCCCACTCCCCCTCACCTGCATCAGCACCCAGCACTCCGGCCAACGTCGAGGTGGGACGGCGAACCCGGCGCCAGCGGGTTGCCGCCTGCGCCCACCCTCCCCCACTCTCGGCTCCGCTCGAGCGGGGGGACCCCCATCGCCCCGAGCGGCACGATTGCCCGCAGCTAGGGCCACCGGGCCCGAGACCTCCGCAGCTCAGCCACCCACGACCGCAAGTCGCCATGGCACCGAAGGGGCCGTGCCGGTACATCAAATGGCCGTCGAGACGGGGACGTACCCGACCGAGGAACGCTGGTGACGGACGCCGACACCCACTACCGACGGCCGGATGTACCGGCACGGCCCCGACCCACCCACCGGACCGAAAGCGCCCGACGCCCACCGGACCCACACCTCAGAAGACGTAAGAGTCCCCCGTGTCCAACGCCAGCACCTGTTGGCGGTCGTTCTGGTGGTTCCGGTCCACCGCTCCCCCGCTCCACACCGTGTCGATCACCATCGTCACCTCGGTCGGCGCCCCCTTCAGCAGCACCCCCAGCCGGATCTCCTCCCCCACCCCGTCCGCCGCCAACGCCCCCGTCCGGCACACCACCGCCCGGACCCCGGCCCGCGCACACCCCTCCGGCAGCACCTGCCGGTCCGTCAACGGCACCGACCACCGCAACCGCACCGTCGCGTCCTCGACATCCGCCGGCCCGTGGTTCCGCGGAGTCATCCGCACGTCGACGCGCCCGCCCGCCATCTCCACGTACCCGTGATAGGCCAGGTCGGCCTCCGGCACCCCACGGACCGCAGCCGCCGCAGACCCACCCGCACCCCCGACCACCGGCAGAGCCCCCAAGGCCAGCCCCAACCCCAACGACAACGCACGCACCCCGCGCATCCGACTCTCCTCACCTCGCCCGCGCGCCTCACCTCGGCACCCCCGCATACATCCCACCCGCACCCCCGAACGAGACGCCGCCCATCAGGTGAGCCCCCGCATGCCAGAGTGACCGCATGTCCGTGCTCCGCTCCGCCGCCCTCTTCGTCCTCGCCGCGCTCTTCGAGATCGGCGGCGCCTGGCTGGTCTGGCAGGGCGTACGGGAGCACCGCGGCGCCCTGTGGATCGGCGCCGGCGTGATCGCCCTCGGCGCCTACGGGTTCGTCGCCACGCTCCAGCCGGACGCGGAGTTCGGCAGGATCCTCGCGGCGTACGGCGGCGTGTTCGTCGCCGGCTCGCTGGCCTGGGGCGCGGTGGCGGACGGCTACCGCCCCGACCGCTGGGACATCACGGGCGCCCTGGTCTGCCTCGCCGGCATGGCGATCATCATGTACGCCCCCCGAGGCGGCAACTGACCCCGCCCCCGCCGCCCGCCCACACCCCCCACCTATCCTGGCGCCAGACCCCACGACACCCCGCACACCACCAGACGCACCGCACCGCGGACCACCGCACCGCAGACCACAGGACCGCGGACCACCGCACCGCGGACCACCGCATCGCACCGAGGAGCAGCCGTATGACCCCCGCCGCCGCATCCCGTATCGCCGTAGTCACCGGTGCGAGCAGCGGCATCGGCGCCGCCACGGCACGGCAGCTCGCCGCGGCCGGCTACCGCGTCGTGCTGACCGCCCGCCGCAAGGACCGCATCGAGGCGCTGGCGGAGGAGATCGGCGCGGCCGGCGGCCAGGCGACGGCGTACGCGCTGGACGTCACGGACCGTGCCGCGGTCGACGAGTTCGCGTCGGCCTTCCAGACGATCGGCGTGCTCGTCAACAACGCGGGCGGCGCCCTCGGCGCGGACCCGGTGGCCACCGCCGACCCCGCGGACTGGCGCCGGATGTACGAGACGAACGTGATCGGCACGCTGAACGTCACCCAGGCCCTGCTGCCCGCGCTCACCGCGAGCGGCGACGGCACGGTCGTGGTGCTCTCCTCGACGGCCGGCCACGGCACGTACGAGGGCGGCGGCGGCTACGTCGCCGCGAAGCACGCGGAGCACGTGCTGGCCGAGACCCTCCGCCTGGAGATCGTCGGCACGCCGGTCCGGGTCATCGAGGTGGCGCCCGGCATGGTGAAGACGGACGAGTTCGCGCTGACGCGGTTCGGCGGGGACGCGGAGAAGGCGGCGAAGGTGTACGCGGGCGTCGCCGAACCGCTGACGGCGGACGACGTGGCGGAGACCATCACCTGGGCGGTGACCCGCCCGAGCCACGTGAACATCGACCTGCTCGTCGTCCGCCCCCGGGCCCAGGCGTCGAACACGAAGGTCCACCGGGAAGCGTGATGCCGGACGAGCACCGGCCCACCCCGGAACCGGGCGCACCACACGCCCCGGCTCCGGGGCCACCGCCCGACCCGGCCAC
The DNA here is from genome assembly GCF_055565855.1 of Streptomyces sp. NPDC028308. Classification (NCBI taxonomy): domain Bacteria; kingdom Bacillati; phylum Actinomycetota; class Actinomycetes; order Kitasatosporales; family Streptomycetaceae; genus Streptomyces; species Streptomyces sp. NPDC028308. Next base: position 35,711 of record NZ_JBVHTO010000009.1, on the reverse strand, counting down.
GGGTCCACCGCCCGGCACGGCCCCGGGTCCAACGTCCAACCCGATCCCGGGGCCCCCACCCAACCCCGAACAGCGCCGCCTGGCCGAGGAGACGAAGAACGAGCGCTACGTCTGGTGGTACCTCGCCTACTTCCTCTTCGGCATCCACATCGTCGCGTTCGTGATGATCTACGCCGTGATGCACGCCAAGTAGGCACGCCACGCCGGTAATCGCCGCGCGGCACGGCGAACCCCCGTCCTACGCTGGCGCGTTGTGAACAGACACATACCCTTCGCCCGCCTGCACAACTTCCGCGACCTGGGCGGGTACACGACCGCCGACGGCAGGACGGTACGCAGCGGCATCCTCTTCCGGGCCGACTCGCTGGGCAAGCTGGCCGGCGACGGCGAGGAGACCCGGGCCGACCGGGAGCGCTTCCTCTCCCTGGGCATCCGCACGGTCGTGGACCTGCGCTACCCCTGGGAGATCGAGGCGAAGGGCCGCGTCCCGGAGCACCCGTCCCTCACCTACCACAACCTGAGCATCGAGCACCGGCCGTACGACCAGCCGTCCCTGGCGGCGTCCGTCGACCCCGGCCCGTACCTCGCGGAGCGCTACGCGGAGGTCGCCGAGGACGGCACGCGGGAACTCCGCGAGGTGCTCCAACTGATCGCGGAGGCGGGCGAGTCGGAGGCCCCGCTGGTCTTCCACTGCGCGTCCGGAAAGGACCGCACGGGGCTGGTGGCGGCCCTGGTCCTGTCCCTCCTGGGGGTCCCGGAGAAGACGGTCGTCGAGGACTTCGCCCTGACGGAACTCGCGACGGACCGGCTGATCGCGGACTGGCGGGCGGCGAACCCCGACCGGGCACTGACCTGGCCGGGCTACGGCAGGGCACCCGCCGAGGTGATGACGCTGTTCCTGGCATCCCTGAACGCCCGCTACGGCTCGGTGCGTTCGTACGCCACCCACACCCTGCACCTGGACCCCACCCTCACGGAGTCACTCCGGGCGACACTCCTGGACTGAACGCCCGCTCCATCGCCGGACGGCGTTGTCACAACGGGTGATCCCTCAGATCGGTGACCGGCCGGACGGCGTTGTCACAACGGGTGATCCCTCGGATCGGTGACCGGCCGGACCGCGAGCAAGGTCGTCCTCGTCACCCACACGCGTGAACGGATTCGATCACCAGGACAAGCACAGAACAGGCGACCTAGGCTCGCGCCACACAGGAACGGACCGCCTTCGCCCGGGGCGTCCGCCCGCACGAGGGCCCGACCGACCAGAAAGGCCGGCGCACGCATGGACGAACCCGAACCTGACACGCTGAGCGACGCCCTGGCGGACGCTGCGGGCGTGCGCACCTCACAGTTCATGGACTTGCGAAACCCTCAGTACGCCTACATGTTCGGCTTCCTGCAGGCCGACGGACACCTCGCCGCGGGCACGGGGCAGAAGGGCCGTCTGACGGTCGAGATCAGCGCCCGTGACGTCGGGATCCTCCGGGAGTTCCAACGGCTGACTCCGTACAGCAGCAACATCACCGGACGCACTCGTGCGACGAACTTCTCGGCTTCACACCATTCGGTGAGCTGGAATCTGTGTGCCCTGGAGGCGCGGACCCGGCTGGCCGAACTCGGTCTGCCCTATGGACGCAAGTCGTCCGTCATCAAGCCGCCGCGCGGCGCGTTCTCACGGCGCGACTACCTCCGGGGTGTGATCGACGCCGACGGGTCGGTGGGGTTCACGGGCAACGGTCTCCCCTTCGTCTCCCTGACCACCGCCAGCACTGCCATCGGCGCCTATCTGTGCTTCTACGTCAGAAAGCTCACAGGCGCCGAACGGTCGATGAGGCGCAACGCCCGCGACGGCATCTACAACCTCATTTACACGAAGGAAGCCGCCCGGAAACTGGCAGCCCACCTGTACTACCCGGGATGTCTCGCGCTGGACCGCAAGCGAGATGCCGCCGCGTCCCTCCGCTCCTGGTCACGTCCCGTCGGCATGCGCGTCGCGCCCGACCGCCGCCGCTGGACCGAATCCGAGGACCGGATGCTGCTGGCGTGGGGCGACGACGTCACCGCGGCGGCGAAGCGACTCGGCAGGACCGAGAAGAGTTGCGCCATCCGTCTGTGGCGACTGCGCACCGGCAGGACGCCCCCGCCCTCCGGCATCTGACCGACGACACGCGCGAGGCCACCGCATGTCGGGGCCTCGCGGCGTCAGCCCTTCACACAGATGAACTGCTTCAGCTTCGCAACGACCTCCACGAGGTCACGCTGCTGCTCCATGACCTGCTCGATCGGCTTGTACGCACCCGGGATCTCGTCCACGATGCCCGAGTCCTTACGGCACTCCACGCCCCGCGTCTGCTCCTCCAGGTCCTTCGTCGTGAACCGGCGCTTCGCGGCGTTCCGGCTCATGCGCCGACCCGCCCCGTGCGAAGCGGAGTTGAAGGCCTTCTCGTTCCCGAGACCCTTGACGATGTACGAACTGGTGCCCATGGAACCGGGAATGATCCCGAACTCCCCGTTGCCCGCGCGGATGGCGCCCTTCCGCGTGACGAGCAGATCCATACCCTCGTACCGCTCCTCCGCCACGTAGTTGTGGTGGCAGGAGATCTCCTGCTCGAAGGTCGGCTTCGCCTTCTTGAACTCCTTGCGGATGACGTCCTTCAGGAGCGCCATCATGAGGGCGCGGTTGTACCTGGCGTACTCCTGCGCCCAGTAGAGGTCGTTCCGGTAGGCGGCCATCTGCGGCGTGTCGGAGACGAACACGGCAAGGTCGCGGTCGACCAGGCCCTGGTTGTGCGGAAGCTTCTGCGCGACACCGATGTGGTGCTCGGCCAGTTCCTTGCCGATGTTCCTCGAACCGGAATGCAGCATCAGCCAGACCGCGCCCGACTCGTCCAGACAGGTCTCGATCATGTGGTTGCCGGAGCCGAGCGTGCCCATCTGCTTCGTCGCCCGGTCCTGACGGAACTTCACCGCGTCCGCCACTCCATCGAACCGGCCCCAGAACGCGTCCCACCCGGCCGTGGCCATGCCGTGGAAGCCGCCGGGCTCGACCGGGGAGTCGTGCATCCCGCGGCCCACCGGGATGGCCTGCTCGATCTTCGAGCGGAGCCTGGAGAGGTCGCCCGGCAGGTCGTTGGCGGTGAGCGAGGTGCGGACCGCCGACATCCCGCAGCCGATGTCGACCCCGACCGCCGCCGGACACACCGCGTCCCGCATGGCGATGACGGAACCGACCGTCGCCCCCTTGCCGTAGTGCACGTCCGGCATGACGGCGAGGCCCTTGATCCACGGCAGCGTCGCCACGTTCTGCAACTGGCGCAGCGCGACGTCCTCGACCGAGGCCGGGTCGGTCCACATACGGATCGGAACCTTCGCGCCCGGCACTTCCACGTACGACATATCGTCCTCATTCCCCCGGAAAACCAACAGAAGTCTTTAATCGCAAAACCGGCGCCAAGATCGACGTATGAGACAACGGACCGGCGTCCACGGCGTTGCGTGCGATACACATTGTTCCCAGCGGCCGCCCCCGGGCGGCAACCGAATAACCACAGGACACCCGCCCAGGACCGACCCGGGGCCCCGTCGAGAGGAGTCTGACCGTGCAGCGGAAGGCGTACGTACCGGGCGCCGCCGTGCTCCTCGCGGCACTGCTGGCCGGCTGCACGGGCAGCTCGGACGGCGGCGACACACCGCCCGACTCGAAGCCGGGCAACTCCACGACGTCGGCCGCGGCGGCCCGTCCCGGCAAGTACCGCACCCTTCCGGAGCCGTGCGGCGCGATCGGCCAGGACTCCCTCGACGTACTGCTCCCGGGGATCGAGGGGATCACCGACGAGCGGCAGCGCGAGAAGGCGTACGCGGGTGAGGCGACGCTGACGTACGACACGGACCGCAAGGTCGGCTGCCGCTGGAAGGTGGAGTCGGCGGACGCGACGGACCACCTCCTGGTCGACTTCGAGCGGGTGGTGTCCTACGACGGCGGTGTCAGCGACGACAGCAGGGCGGCGACCGTCTACGGCACCCAGGAGGAGGCGGCGGACCTTCCCGAGCCGTCCGGCGACCAGGCGTCCGGCTCGTCCGACGACTCCCCGTCGGACGGTTCCTCCTCCGGTGACTCCCCGTCGGAGGACTCCGGTTCGGGCGACGAGGAGACCCCCTCGGGTTCCGCCGAGGGCGCGGGCGGCGGCGACGCGGTCAGCCCCTCCGGCTCGGCCGGCGAGAGCGGGACCCCGGCCGCCCTCCAGCCCCGTACGCTCGACGGGCTCGGCGACGAGGCGTTCCTCGACGACGAGCTGAGCGCGTCCGGTTCGACGGCCCGGCGGCGCACGGTGACTGTGGTGTTCCGCACGTCCAACGTGATCGTGACGATCCGGTACGAGGAGCAGCCGGCCCGGGTCGGCGTGGTCCCGGACAGCGAGGAAATGCAGGACAGGGCCCGGAATCTGGCGGAGGACCTCGCCGAATCGCTCAACTCGTAGCGGACCGCGCGGGGCTCGGGGCCCGTCCGGCCGTCCCCCCGGAAGCCGACCGTGCCTCGCGCTCACCGCGTACCGTGGCCCCTCGGACCGGACGGTCGCACGCCCCATGTGCGTCCGCACCACGAGCGTCATGAGTGAAGGAACCATGCACCGACCCGTACAGCGAGCCCCGCGAGACCGGCGAGTACTGCGACTTCCCCGCATCCTTGTGTGCGCCGCCGCCGTCCCGGTGATGCTCGTCGCCGCCGGCTGTTCCTCGGACTCCGGCTCCGGCGACGACGCGAAGAAGAGCGCCGAGCAGAGCCCGAAGGCGTCCGCGAGCGCCACGGCCGAGGCGATCGAGCCGGCCGCGTACGCGAAGCTGCCCGAACCGTGTTCGGTGGTGTCGAAGAAAACGCTGGGCGACCTGGTCCCGAAGGCGAAGAAGTCGGGCAACGAGGGCAAGTCGGACGATCTGTCGATCCGTGGCAACTGCTACTGGGACAGCCTCGACAGCAACGGTGTGAAGGGCTCGCAGTACCGCTGGCTGAACGTGGCGATGCTGCGCTTCGAGTCGGACGCGCGGGGCGGGGGCGACAAGCTCGCGCACGACTACTACGAGAAGCAGGTCGCGGGCGCGCAGGCGGTGACCGGCGCGAAGAACACGAAGTCGGAGCCGGTGTCCGGGACGGGCGACGAGGCGACGGCCGTGCGGTACGAACTGAAGAAGAAGGAAGGCTCGTTCAGGCAGCAGACGGTCGTGACGCGCGTGGAGAACGTCGTCGTCACGGTCGACTTCAACGGCGCGGGTCTCGCCGGTGACAAGGCGCCGGACGCCGGTGACCTGATGAAGGACGCGCGGAAGGCGGCCAAGGAGGCGGTGGCCGCGGTGGCCGCCGCGAACGGGGACGGCGGGGGCGCCTCCCCGTCGAAGTCGCCGTCCAAGTCGCCGTCGAAGTCCGCGTCGAAGACCCCGGACAAGACGGCGTCGAAGACCCCGACCAAGTCCGCGAGCAAGGCCGCCGCCAGGAAGAGCTGACGCACCGCGACGGACGGGCGGCCCCGGGCCGGCGGAGCGAGGATCCGCCTGCCGGCGCGCCGCCCGGCCCGGCCGGCCGGAGGAGTCCGGTCCTCGCGCGAGCCGGCCTCCAGCCGTACCGCTCACCCGTCCGGCGTACACATGTGCCACCCTGTTGCGCGCAACAACACGCAAGGGGAGGGGATTACGGGTGGCTGGCCCACTGCAGCTCACACGGATGCACCGCATTCTCATCGGCGTGGTCGTCGCCGGAGCGGTGGTCATCGCCGGTATCGGCTTCGCCGGTTCGTACGCGGCCGTCCGTGAGCTCGCCCTTCAGAAGGGCTTCGGGAACTTCAGTTACGTCTTCCCGGTCGGCATCGACGCGGGCATCTGCGTGCTGCTCGCCCTCGACCTGCTGCTGACCTGGATCCGCATCCCCTTCCCGCTGCTGCGCCAGACGGCATGGCTGCTGACGGCGGCGACGATCGCGTTCAACGGCGCCGCGGCCTGGCCGGACCCGCTGGGCACCGGCATGCACGCGGTCATCCCGATCCTGTTCGTCGTGTCGGTGGAGGCGGCCCGGCACGCCATCGGCCGGATCGCGGACATCACCGCCGACAAGCACATGGAGGGCGTCCGCCTCACCCGCTGGCTGCTCTCCCCGCTGCCGACCTTCCTGCTGTGGCGGCGGATGAAGCTGTGGGAGCTGCGCTCCTACGAGCAGGTGATCAAGCTGGAGCAGGAACGTCTCGTCTACCAGGCCCGCCTGCGCTCCCGCTTCGGCCGCGCCTGGCGCCGCAAGGCCCCCGTCGAGTCGCTGATGCCGCTGCGCCTGGCGCGCTACGGCGTCCCGCTCGCCGAGACCGCGCCCGCCGGCCTCGCCGCCGCCGGCATCGAGCCGGTGCTGCTGCCGCCGGTACCGCGCCAGCCGCAGCTGGACGCGCCGGCCGCGGACCACCGGCCCGCCGTCGCCCCGCCCGCACCGCGACAGGACGGGCCCGGGGCGGGACCGCAGCGGCAGTCCGGGGACGGCCGGTACGAGGAGGAGCCGGAGTACGGGCAGGAGGAGTTCCAGCCCGAGGAGAGCCCGTGGTTCGCCGCGCCTCCTCCCACGGAGATCGTCTACGAGGGCGGCTACGACCCCACGTACGTCCCCGAGGAGCAGTACGAGCAGTGGTACGAGGAGCAGCAGTCGCAGCGGTACGAGCCCGGCCCCGAGGAGACGGGCAGCTTCCCGATCCCGGCGGGCCCGGGCCGCACCCGTCAGCTGGGTGAGGGCGGCGCCCCGGAGCCGGAGCAGCTGCCGATCCCCGGTCCCCGTGAGGAGCAGTCGCCGCTCGCCGACGAGAAGTCCCGCGAGGAGAGCTTCTACCAGGTGTTCCGGCAGTCGATCATGCCGGGCCAGGGGCTGCCGACGAAGGGCGAGTTCGGCGGCAACGTCGAGGCCACGTACGGCGTGACGCTGACGGACAGCGAGCTGAAGCGCTACATGAACCGCTTCCAGAACCGTTTCAACACGGAGCTGGAGGAGGACCACATCGCCTAGAGGCTCTACGACGAGAGGGGGCGCCCGGTGGTCACCGGGCACCCCCTCTCGTCGTACCGGCCGTCAGGCCCCGAGCAGCTTGCGCACCCGGTCCTGGCCCACCGCGAGGAGCAGCGTGGGCAGCCGCGGGCCGGTGTCCCGGCCGACCAGCAGGTGGTACAGGAGCGCGAAGAAGGTGCGCTGGGCGACCTTGATCTCCGGCGGGAGTTCCTTCGGGGTCGCGTCGGCGGAGAAGCCGGCGCGGACCTTCGGGACGCCGTAGACGAGGTGGGTCAGCCCGTCCAGCGACCAGTGGTCGTCGAGGCCCTCCAGGAGCAGCCGCAGGGACTCGCGGCCCTCGTCGTCGAGGGAGGCGAGCAGTTCGGCGTCGGGCTCGGCGCGGACGACGGTGCGCTGCTCGGCGGGCACCTGGGTGTTGATCCACGCCTCGGCGCGGTCGAGCCGGGGCCGGACCTCGTCCAGGGACGCAAGCGGGTTCTGCGGGTCGAGCTCGCTGAGGATGCGCAGGGTCTGGTCCTCGGCGCCGGCGGTGATGTCGGCGACGGAGGCGAGGGTGCGGTACGGCATCGGGCGCGGGGTCCGGGGCAGTTCCCCGGCGGCGGTGCCGACGGCCCGGGCGTGCGCGGCGGCGTCGGCAGGCAGCGCGGAGCCGTCCGCGACCTTGGCCTCCAGCTTGTCCCACTCGTCGTAGAGCCGCTGGATCTCCTGGTCGAAGGCGATCTTGAAGGACTGGTTGGGGCGGCGGCGGGCGTAGAGCCAGCGCAGCAGCTGCGGTTCCATGATCTGCAGCGCGTCGGCCGGGGTCGGCACGCCGCCCTTGGACGACGACATCTTGGCCATGCCGCTGATGCCGACGAACGCGTACATCGGGCCGATCGGCTGCTTGCCGCCGAAGATCCCGACGATCTGCCCGCCGACCTGGAAGCTGGACCCCGGGGAGGAGTGGTCCACGCCGCTGGGCTCGAAGACGACGCCCTCGTACGCCCAGCGCATCGGCCAGTCGACCTTCCAGACCAGCTTGCCGCGGTCGAACTCGTTCAGCCGGACCGTCTCGGAGAAGCCGCAGGCCGAGCAGGTGTAGGCCAGCTCGGTGGTGTCGTCGTCGTAGGACGTGACGGTGGTCAGGTCCTTCTCGCACCGCCCGCAGTAGGGCTTGTACGGGAAGTACCCGGCGGCGGAACCGCTGCCGTCGTCCTCGTCGGCGGCGCCGGAGCCCTCGGCGGCCTCCAGCTCGGCCTCGTCGAGGGGCTTCTGCGACTGCTGCTTCTTCGGCGGGGCCTTCTTGGTGCGGTACTGCTCCAGGATCGCGTCGATGTCCCCGCGGTGCTTCATCGCGAAGAGGACCTGCTCGCGGTAGACGCCCGAGGTGTACTGCTCGGTCTGGCTGATCCCGTCGTACTCGACGCCGAGCGCGGCCAGCGACTCGGTCATCGCGGCCTTGAAGTGCTCGGCCCAGTTCGGGTACGGCGAGCCGGCGGGCGCGGGCACGGAGGTCAGCGGCTTGCCGATGTGCTCGTTCCACGAGTCGTCGACGCCGGGGATGCCGAGCGGGACCTTGCGGTACCGGTCGTAGTCGTCCCAGGAGATCAGGTGGCGCACGGTGTACCCGCGGCGGCGGATCTCGTCGGCGACGAGGTGCGGGGTCATGACCTCGCGGAGGTTGCCGAGGTGGATCGGGCCGGAGGGGGAGAGTCCGGACGCGACGACGACAGGTTTGCCCGGGGCCCGGCGCTCCGACTCCTCGATGACCTCGTCCGCGAAACGGGAGACCCAGTCGGTGGTCTCGGTGCTCTGAGCCACGATCGGCACGTCCTTCTTTCTCATACGCCAGTACGGCTGACGGGCACCATTCTCCCAGCTCGGGCCTGAACCGCGAAAACGGCTTTTCACCGCGTGGGATACTGGGTTCCCTGTCCTCAGCAACTCCTGGAACCCGAGCAGAACGGCATCACTCCATGGCCTCGGTCACGTCCCTCACCGCTTCCGTCCACCAGCGCCTCGCGGACGCCCTCTCGGCAGCACTGCCGGAGGCCGGTTCCGCGGACCCGCTGCTGCGACGAAGCGACCGGGCCGACTTCCAGGCCAACGGCATCCTGGCGCTCGCGAAGAAGGCGAAGGCCAACCCGCGCGAGCTGGCGACGCAGGTCGTGGCGCGGGTCGAGTCCGGTTCCGTGATCAAGGACATCGAGGTCTCCGGACCCGGCTTCCTGAACGTCACGGTCACCGACGCGGCGATCACCGGGAACCTCGCGGAGCGGGCCGCCGACACCGAGGGCCGCCTCGGCGTGCCGCGGGCCGAGCACCCGGGCACCACGGTCATCGACTACGCGCAGCCGAACGTGGCCAAGGAGATGCACGTCGGTCACCTGCGGTCCGCGGTGATCGGCGACGCGGTCGTGCGGATGCTGGAGTTCACCGGCGAGTCCGTCGTGCGGCGGCACCACATCGGCGACTGGGGCACGCAGTTCGGCATGCTCATCCAGTACCTGATCGAGCACCCCCACGAGCTGGACCACGAGGGCGGCGAGGTCTCCGGTGAGGAGGCCATGTCGAACCTGAACCGGCTCTACAAGGCCTCGCGGGCGCTCTTCGACTCCGACGAGGAGTTCAAGACGCGGGCGCGGCGCCGGGTGGTGGACCTCCAGGCGGGCGAGCCGGAGACGCTGGCCCTGTGGCAGCGGTTCGTGGACGAGTCGAAGATCTACTTCTACTCGGTGTTCGACAAGCTCGACATGGAGATCCAGGACGCGGACGTGGTCGGCGAGTCCGGCTACAACGACATGCTGGACGAGACGTGCCGCCTCCTGGAGGAGTCGGGCGTCGCCGTGCGCTCCGAGGGCGCGCTGTGCGTGTTCTTCGACGACGTGAAGGGCCCGGACGGCAACCCGGTGCCGCTGATCGTGAAGAAGTCGGACGGCGGCTACGGCTACGCGGCGACCGACCTGTCCGCGATCCGCGACCGCGTCTTCAACCTGAAGGCGTCGACGCTGATCTACGTGGTGGACGCCCGGCAGTCCCTGCACTTCAAGATGGTCTTCGAGACGGCGCGCAGGGCGGGCTGGCTCAACGACGACGTGAAGGCGCACCAGCTCGCGTTCGGCACCGTGCTGGGCAAGGACGGCAAGCCGTTCAAGACCCGCGAGGGCGAGACGGTCCGCCTCGTCGACCTGCTGGACGAGGCGATCGAGCGGGCGACGGCCGTCGTGCGCGAGAAGGACACCCTGGGGCAGCTGTCCGAGGAGGACATCGCCGAGCGGGGCACGCAGGTCGGCATCGGCGCGGTGAAGTACGCGGACCTGTCGACGTCCGCGAACCGCGACTACAAGTTCGACCTGGACCAGATGGTCTCGCTGAACGGCGACACCAGCGTCTACCTGCAGTACGCGTACGCCCGGATCCAGTCGATCATCCGCAAGGCGGGCGACGTCGCCCCGGTGGCGCACCCGGAGCTCGAACTGGCCCCGGCCGAGCGCGAGCTGGGCCTGCACGTGGACCGGTTCGCGGAGACGGTCGCCGAGGCCGCCGCCGAGTACGCCCCGCACAAGCTGGCGGCGTACCTGTACCAACTGGCGTCGCTCTACACGGCGTTCTACGACAAGTGCCCGGTCCTGAAGGCGGACACCCCGGCGCAGGTGGAGAACCGTCTGTTCTACTGCGCCGTCACGGCCCGCACGCTGCACCAGGGCATGGACCTGCTGGGCATCCGGACGCCCGAGCGCCTCTGACCAACCCGGGCCCGGCCACCGCACGGTGACGGCCCCGGCGGGACGGCGTGACCGTCCTGCCGGGGCCGTCTGCCTGCCGGGTGCCTTCGCGTCAGGCGTAGTAGTGGATGGTCCCCCGCAGGGCGGGTTCGGCGCCCTCGCAGTGCTGGACGAAGGTCGCCGCGAGCGCCGTCACAGTGCCGTCGTCGTCGCGCGCGAGCCTCGTGACGGTGAACTCACCGGTGGTGGTGTTGCAGCCGCGCCCGTTGCCGTACACGTCGAGTCCGGCGACGCCCTCCCCGCTGCCGCGTTCGGCCCGGTAGGTGCGGCCCGCCTCCAGCCGCTCGCCGGTGGGCGGGGTGAGCAGCGCCGTGGCGTACTCGCGCCTGCCGGACACGTCGTACTGGACGCCGTCGCCCCACGGGCGCAGGGCGAAGGTGCTCGTGGCGCCGGTGTGCGTGAGGTGCGCTCCCTGGCCGATGTAATCTCACCGGGATCGCTGGTCCAGGCGTAGGACAGCGGCAGGGCACGGTACTTGACGACGCCCTTGAGCGCGGGGGCGTCGGCGCGCTCGCACCGCTGGGTGTAGCCGGCGTCCAGGACGGTGACGGCGCCCGACGCGTCCGTCTCGATCTGGTTGACCGAGAACTGCCCGTGGACCTCGTTGCAGCCGCGCCCGTCGCCGGACACGTCGAGACCGGGCGCGCGGCCGGTGCGGAACGCGGCCCGCTCGGCGTCGCGGTAGACACCGGGGCGCAGCTTCTCGCCGATGGGCGCGGCGAGTTCGACCTCCCACCGGCCGGCGTCGCCGGACACGCGCACGCGGACCGACTCCGCCGTCCCCTGCACGGTGATGGTGGCCGTCCTCGGCGTGAAGACGACGCTGCCGCCCTGTCCGACGGAGTCCCCGGCCTCGCTGGTGTGGCTGTACCTGGTCACCGGCGTCGGTACGCCCGTGACCGCCTGCGCGGGTGCGGCCAGTGCCGTGACGAGCCCGATCGTCGCGGTCAGGGCGGCCGTACCGCCGGTCAGAAAACGCCGCCATCCTGTGCTGCTGCGCACGGATGTGTCCCCCTCCGTGAGAACGGGCGCCCCGGCTGGACACCCGTTCCCCTGTTGTAACTCCCGGCACCGCCCACCGACTGCCGGAATCGAGCCAACTCCGGTCAGCGCAGGCGCCGTTGAGGGGGTGCCGTGACCGCGCTCGGCTCACTGTCAGTGGCTCGCCCTACAGTCTGCGCATGGCGACACTTCCGAACCCGCTGCCGAAGCTGATGGACGACCCGAGCGGCGGCGCGCTCGGGCTCGCACTCCCGCCCGGGACCCTGGTCGACGCGACGGTCGACGGCCCCTGGCACGAACCGCTGCTGTGGTGCGCCGACGGCCCGGCCGCCCCCGGCGACTGGCTGCGGCTGTCGCTCGCGCGGCGGACGGCGGGACTGCACCCCGTGCTCATCGCCTCCGGCGAGAAGGACGGAGACGGGCCCGCCGACTGGGACCTGGGCCCGGGCAGGACGTCGTACGCGGGCGACCACGACGCCGAGGACGTACTGGCGGACGCCTGGGAGGAGTACGCGGCGGACGAACTCGCCGAGGGCGCCGACCACCCCGGCCGGGCCGGGGTCGAGGAGGTCTTCGGTCCCCCCGCGACGTACGACGAGCGGGTCGCCCCCTTCGGCCCGCTGTGGCCCGGTCTCGCGCCGGCCGCCCCGCTGGACGCCGATCCGGACGCGCGGGCGGCCGAGGTCGCCGACTCCCTGACCGACGGCGGCTCCTGGCTCGGGGAGCCCCGCCTCGCCCTGGTCCCGGCCCGCCGCAGCGCGGACCTCCCGGCGGCCGTCGGCTGGTCGGGAGCGGTGAACCACGAGGACGACGTGGCGCGGCTGTCGTCGGTCCTGCGGTCCTGGGAGGACCGCTTCGGCATACGGGTGGTCGCGCTCGCCTTCGACCAGCTGGTCCTGTCGGTGGCCGCCCCGCCCGCCACCACGGCCGCGGCCGAGGCGGTCGCCGCCGAGCACCTCGCCTTCTGCCCGGACAACATCACCCAGGGCAGCCACGAGACGCTGCGCGCGTACGCGCGGCACGAGGTGCTCGGCAAGCGGGTCTGGTCCTTCTGGTGGGACTGACGGGCCCGGCCGGCGGACGCGCCCCCGGTCGCTTCCGCCGGCCGCTCAGTCCCGCAGTGCGCGTCCCAGCCTGCGCAGCCCCTCGGCGATCTCCTGCGGGGTCTGCGTGACGAAGCACAGCCGCAGCGTCGCCCGGTCCGGCGGGCCCGCGTGGAAGGGCTCCCCGGGCACGTACGCCACGTCGTGCTCCACCACGCGCCGGAGCAGCTCCGTGGTGTCGCGGGAGCCGGGCAGCCGCGCCCAGAGGAACATGCCGCCCTCGGGCCGCGTCCACGTGGAGCCCTCGGGCAGCGCGTCCGCGATCCCCGCCAGCATGGCGTCGCGCCGCCTCCCGTACTCCGCGGCGACCCGGGCCACATGGGCGTCGAGGTCCCGGTCGGCCAGGTACCGCGCGGCGGCGAGCTGGTTGACGGTCGGGGTGTGCAGGTCGGCGGCCTGCTTGGCGACGGTGCAGGCGCGGCGCAGCGCGGCGGGCGCCCGCATCCAGCCCAGCCGCATCCCGGGCGCCATCACCTTGGAGAAGGAGCCCAGCAGGACCGTGCGGTCGCCGGCGCCCTCGTACGAGGCGATCCACGGCACGCGCTCGCCCTCGAAGCGGAGTTCGCCGTAGGGGTCGTCCTCGACGATCCACAGTCCGCGCCGTGCGGCGACGGCCGCCACGGCGGCGCGGCGCCCGGCCGGGAGGGTGCGCCCGGTCGGGTTCTGGAAGGTGGGCACGGTGTAGAGCAGCTTGGGCCGCTCGCTCGCCACCAGGGCGTCGAGCGCGTCGGGGTCGATCCCCTCGTCGTCGCCCGGCACGGGCACCACACGGGCCCCCGCGAGCGAGAACGCCTGAAGTGCCGCCAGATAGCAGGGGCTTTCGACGAGCACCGCGTCGCCGGGCTCCACCAGGGCGGTGGCGAGAAGCGACAGCGCCTGCTGCGATCCCGTGGTGACCAGCACCTCGTCCGGCCCGGTCGGCAGCCCCCGTACGGTGGTGCGTTCCGCGAGGGCGGTGCGCAGCGCGGGCTCGCCCTCGGTCGTGGAGTACTGCAGCGCCCGGCCGGGCGCCTGCGCGAGCACGTCCCGGTAGGCGGCGGCGATCCCCTCCGCGTCGAACAGCTCGGGCGCGGGCAGCCCGCCCGCGAAGTTGATCATCCCGGGGCGGGCGGTGACCGCGAGGATGTCCCGTACCGCCGACCCCTTGGCCGCGGCGGCCCGCGCGGCGAGCGGCGGCAGAGGGGCGGAAGGCCGGGCGGCGACGGGCTCGGTGACGGTCACGAGGACGGCTCCTTGTCCTTGATGCGGCTCGTGTCCGCACCCTAGGCAGACGCGTGCCCTGTGCACCGGTCATTCCGCGATCCGGACGAACTGCCCTCGCCCGCACGCTCCTTGGGGGCCGAAGCTCTCAGCCGGGGACCTCGGGCTCGTACTCGTCCAGCGCCCACTCCGAGGAGCCCAGCGGGTACGTGTAGGCGGGGCGCCCCACGTTCCCGCTGGTCCGGAAGACCTTGCCGCGGTCGTCGACGCGCACGGTGCCGTGCTTCGTGCCGCTGGACCAGTCCAGCTCCAGGTACCAGCTCACGTGGTGGGTACGGGCGTCGGCGAACACGTAGAAGACCTCGGGGTCGGACTCGCTCACCTTGTACGGGAAGTCCCGCTGCCCGCCCGCGGGCCGGACCGCCGGCCGGCCCGCGTCGAGGTCGACGTGGAAGGACGCCGTGTCCACCCCGCCGCCGCAGCCGACGCCCATCGCGTAGTCGTTCCAGGCGAGCGGCGCCGTCTTGTCCACCACGCGCACATGCAGCGCCTCCAGGACGACGGTGGCCTTCCCGGTGCCCTGGACGGTCAGCGCGACCATCTGCCGGCCGCCCGCGACCCCGCCGAGCGCGCTCACCCAGCCGCGCGCGTCCGGCTCGCTGGGCGGCGGCGGCACCTGCGCGGCCTTCCGGTCGACGAGGTAGTGCTGGCTGCACGGTCCTTCCCACCTGTACGGGTTGGCGGCGACGACGGGCGCGGCGGCCCCGCTGTCCGCGCCGCCCTCCTGCGGGGCGGCGGCCCCGGCACCGCGCGACGGCGACGCCTTCGGACCGGCGCTGCGCGAGGCGGACGGCGAGGGGGACCGGTGCTTCCCGTCGGCGGACGCTGCGGCACTCGGGCTGCCGGTGACGGCGGAGGAGACGGCCCCCGCGGTCCGCGCCCGGGCCCCGTCGCCGTCGTCGCCCGGCACCAGGTTCACGACGAGGGCGGCGGCGACGGCCGCGGCGACCACGGCCGCTCCGGCGAGCACGACGGTACGCCGCCGCCGACGCGCGCCGGGCTCCGGTACGGCCCCCGGCCCGGTCTCCGCGACGACACCACTCGGGCTCGTGGGATCGGGGTCGGGATCGGGGTTGGGGTCGGCGGAACCCGACTCGGCCTCCTCGGCGACGGACGGCCGCGGCGCGTCCACACCGGACGAGCCGACCGCCCCCGCAGCAGAGGGCCGGGCCGCACCCGCGTCAGGACCGGAGGACCGTGCCGCACCCGCACCGGACCCACCCGCGCCCGGCGAACCGGCCGCCGTCCCCTTCTCCTTCCGCCCCCGCAGCGCGTCCGCGAGGACCCAGCGCCGGTGCAGCTCCACGAGCTCCTCGGGGGTGGCCCGGCAGATCCGGGCGAGCCGCTCCACGGGTGCGTAGTCGGCCGGTACGGCGTCCCCGTTGACGTAGCGGTGCAGCGTCGACGCACTCACGTGGAGCCGCTTCCCGAGCACCCCGTAGCTGAGTCCGGACCGCTCCTTCAACTCCCGCAGCAGCTCCGCGAACCCGTCCCCGCCCACCGTTCCTCCATCCCCCGCGTTCCACACCGCGTTCCAGGGGGACCACATTCCCCCAGGTCAAACCCCGTACGAGCGTTCCGGCGTCCCGTACCGCCCGGCAGCCGTGGCGGCCGGGACGGATCACCGCACAAGCTGTGGCCATCCAAGCACGCCGCTCCCGCCGACCGGTCGAGCGGACGTGCCGGACCGTCCGAACCAAGCCAAGGGGGACCCACCATGTCCGCACGCACCACCCGCACCCGCCTGTTCGCCGCCACCACGGTCGCGCTCGCCGCCCTCGCACTGACGGCCTGCGACAACGGGAAGGGCGTTCGCGACGAGGGCCCCTCCGTCGCGGCCGGCGCCCCGTCGCGGCCGAGCCCCTCGAAGACGGCCACCGGCCCGGCCGCGAAGCCCGCCGGCAAGGGCGGCGCCGACACCGGCACGGCGGGCGGCACCAGCGCGTCCGGCTCCAAGGGCTCCGCCGGGAAGACCATCGGGGGCACGGGCTCCTCCGGGGGCGGCGGGAACACCCGCAACGCCGCCTGCGACGGCGCGACGACCCGGACCACGGCGACCGAGGTCAGCCGCCCGCTGAACCACATCCTGCTGACCGTCACCAACACCGGCTCGAAGAACTGTGACCTCACCGGCTATCCGGCGGTCCGCTTCGGCGACGCGCAGGCCGTCCCCCCGGTGGCCGAGGAGACCAAGCCGCAGGCGGTCGTCACCCTCGCACCCGGCGAGTCCGGCTACGCCGGGGTGCTGCTGGCGGCGGCCGACGGCAGCGGGAAGAACGGCTACACCGCCAAGACGCTGGAGGTCTTCTTCGGCAGCGGCAGGAGCGCCAGGCCGGCCCTCCCCGCGAAGGGCGTGTACGTCGACGACCGCCTCACCGTGACGTACTGGCAGTCGGGACTGGACGACGCGCTCGCCTACTGAACGAAAACCGCCCCCGGGGAGCCTAGGGCCGCAGCTGCCGGGCGACCTCGGTGGCCCAGTAGGTGAGGATGTTGCGGGCGCCGGCCCGCTTGATGCCGGTCAGGGTCTCCAGGATCGCCTTGTCGCGGTCGATCCAGCCCTTCTCGGCGGCGGCCTCGATCATCGCGTACTCACCGGAGATCTGGTAGGCGGCCACCGGCACGTCGACGGCCTCCGCGACCTTGGCGAGGACGTCCAGGTAGGGGCCCGCCGGCTTGACCATCACCATGTCGGCCCCCTCCTCCAGGTCGAGGGCCAGCTCGCGCAGCGACTCGCGCAGGTTGGCCGGGTCCTGCTGGTAGGTCTTCCGGTCGCCCTTCAGCGACGAGCCGACGGCCTCCCGGAAGGGCCCGTAGAAGGCGGAGGAGTACTTGGCGGTGTACGCGAGGACGGCGACGTCCTCGCGGCCGATCTGGTCGAGGGCGTCCCGGATGACCCCGATCTGACCGTCCATCATCCCGCTGGGTCCCACGATGTGGGCGCCCGCGTCGGCCTGGACCTGCGCCATCTCGGCGTACCGCTCCAGGGTGGCGTCGTTGTCGACCCGCCCCTGCTCGTCGAGCACACCGCAGTGACCGTGGTCGGTGAACTCGTCGAGGCACAGGTCGGACATGACCAGCAGCTCGTCCCCGACCTCGGCGCGCACGTCCCGCAGGGCGACCTGGAGGATGCCGTCGGGGTCGGTACCGGCCGTGCCCTGGGCGTCCTTCTTGGCCTCCTCGGGCACACCGAAGAGCATGATCCCGGAGACCCCGGCCTCCAGCGCCTCCACGGCCGCCTTCCGCAGGCTGTCGCGGGTGTGCTGCACGACCCCCGGCATCGCCTGGATCGGCACCGGCTCGCCCGCACCCTCCCGCACGAACGCGGGCAGGATCAGATCGGCGGGGTGCAGCCGCGTCTCGGCGACCATGCGCCGCATCGCGGGCGTCGTACGCAGCCGCCGCGGCCGCGTACCGGGGAAGGATCCGTAGGTGGTCATGGCTTCTACGCTACGCCCGCCCCGACGGTGCCCTTGCCGACACGATGCCGGTACGGAACCCGCCCCGCCCGGGCCGGTTTCGGGCCGCCCGGGCCGCCTCGGCAGGTCCGGCGCCCGAGGAGGAACGCGAGCCGCGAAGGGGGTCCGGGGCGCGGCCCCGGCGACGGAACGAGAAGGGGCGGAGGGGCCGAACCGCGCCCCTCCGCCCCTTCCACTCCTACGTGGAGCACCGCGCCGACTAGGTGGTGCGCCGCCTCCGCGACCCGGGCCGGCGCTCGCTCGGCCGGGTCACCGGGTCACCGGCGTCCAGCGCGGCGGCCCGGCGCCGCAGACCGAAGTCCGCCAGCGCCTCCGCCAGCTTGAGCACCGAGGGCTCCGGAGCCATCACGTCGACCCGCAGCCCGTGCTCCTCCGCGGTCTTCGCGGTGGCCGGACCGATGCACGCGATCACGGTGACGTTGTGCGGCTTGCCTGCGATGCCGACCAGGTTCCGGACCGTGGACGACGAGGTGAACAGCACCGCGTCGAAGCCACCGCCCTTGATCGCCTCACGCGTGTCCGCCGGCGGCGGCGACGCCCGCACGGTCCGGTAGGCCGTGACGTCGTCGACCTCCCAGCCCAGCTCGATCAGCCCCGCGACCAGCGTCTCGGTGGCGATGTCGGCACGCGGCAGGAACACCCGGTCGATCGGGTCGAAGACCGGGTCGTACGGCGGCCAGTCCTCCAGGAGGCCGGCCGCGGACTGCTCACCGCTCGGCACCAGGTCCGGCTTCACACCGAACGCGATCAGCGCCTTCGCGGTCTGCTCGCCCACCGCCGCGACCTTGATCCCGGCGAAGGCGCGGGCGTCGAGCCCGTACTCCTCGAACTTCTCGCGCACGGCGCGCACCGCGTTCACCGAGGTGAAGGCGATCCACTCGTACCGTCCGGTCACCAGGCCCTTGACCGCGCGCTCCATCTGCTGGGGCGTGCGCGGCGGTTCGACGGCGATCGTCGGGACCTCGTGCGGCACGGCGCCGTACGACCGCAGCTGGTCGGAGAGCGAAGCCGCCTGCTCCTTCGTCCGCGGCACGAGCACCTTCCAGCCGAACAGCGGCTTGGACTCGAACCACGACAACTGGTCGCGCTGGGCGGCAGCGGAACGCTCGCCGACCACGGCTATCACCGGGCGCCCACCGTCCGGCGACGGCAGCACCTTCGCCTGCTTCAGCGTCTGCGCGATCGTCCCGAGCGTCGCGGACCAGGTCCGCTGGCGGGTCGTCGTACCGGCGATCGTCACGCTCATCGGCGTATCGGGCTTGCGCCCCGCGCCGACCAGCTCGCTCGCGGCCGCGCCCACCGTGTCCAGCGTCGCCGACACCACGAGGGTGCCGTCGGACACGCCGACCTCGGTCCAGCAGCGGTCCGAGGCGGTACGGGCGTCGACGAACCGCACGTCCGCGCCCTGCGCGTCCCGCAGCGGGACACCGGCGTACGCGGGCACGCCGACGGCGGCGGCGACACCGGGCACGACCTCGAAGGGCACGCCCGCCGCGGCACAGGCCAGCATCTCCTCGGCGGCGTACGCGTCGAGTCCGGGGTCCCCGGACACCGCACGCACGACCCGCTTGCCGCCCCGTGCGGCCTCCATGACAAGATTGGCCGCATCCCTCGAAGAGGGACCTCCAGCGGTCGTTGACGAGCCGTCAACTACCGCCAGCCGAGGCGTGCCTGAGCCCGGACGGGCCTCGGCGGACGCACCGACGGAGGCGGCCACGGCCGTCCCCGGGGGCGCCCCGGAAGCGGCGTCCGTGTCCAGCACGGCGACGCCCTGCCTGGCGTGCGCGCGCACCACGTCGAGCACGTCGTGCTCGGCGACGAGTACGTCCGCGTTCGCCAGCGCCTCTACGGCGCGCAGTGTCAGCAGTCCCGGATCCCCGGGTCCGGCACCGAGGAAGGTGACGTGCCCGTGGCCGAGGCCGGCGGAAAGGTTGGTGGGGCTCAAAGTGCTCGCTCCCCCATCAGACCGGCCGCGCCCTTGGCAAGCATCTCGGCGGCGAGTTCACGGCCGAGCTCCATTGCTTGGTCATGTGTCTCGGGCACGGGACCGGTGGTGGACAGCTGCACCAGCGAGGAGCCGTCGGTCGTGCCGACGACGCCGCGCAGGCGCATCTCCTTGACAGTCTGCCCGTCGGCCAGAAGGTCGGCGAGCGCACCCACGGGTGCGCTGCAGCCGGCCTCCAGGGCGGCGAGCAGGGATCGCTCGGCGGTCACGGCGGCCCGGGTGAACGGGTCGTCGAGCTCTCCGAGCGCCGCGACGAGGTCCGCGTTGTCCGCGGCACACTCGATCGCGAGGGCCCCCTGGCCGGGGGCGGGCAAAACCGTGTCGACCGACAGGAACTCGGTCACCTCGTCGGTGCGGCCGATGCGGCTGAGTCCGGCGGCGGCCAGGACGACCGCGTCGAGCTCGCCCTTGTGCACGAAGCCGACGCGCGTGTCGATGTTGCCCCGGATGGCGACCGTCTCGATCGACATCCCGTGGCTGCGCGCGTACGCGTTCAGCTGCGCCATGCGGCGCGGCGAACCGGTGCCGACCCGCGAGCCGTCGGGCAGCTCGGCGAAGGTCAGCCCGTCGCGGGCGACGAGGACGTCGCGCGGGTCCTCGCGCACCGGCACGGCGGCCAGCGCGAGGTCGTCGGGCTGGGCGGTCGGCAGGTCCTTCAGCGAGTGCACGGCGAAGTCGACCTCACCGCGCAGCAGCGCCTCGCGCAGCGCGGTCACGAAGACTCCCGTGCCGCCGATCTGCGCCAGGTGCTCGCGGGAGGTGTCCCCGTACGTGGTGATCTCGACGAGCTCCACGGCCCGTCCGGTCACCCGGCTCACGGCGTCCGCCACCTGGCCGGACTGGGCCATGGCCAGCTTGCTGCGCCTGGTTCCGAGCCTCAGCGGCCCTGTCTCGTCTGCCCGCCCGTGGGACCCAGCAGCCGGCCCCTTCGGCTCACGCGGCTCACTCATGCTCGCCCTCGGTTCTCGGCGTTCTCGGTGCTGATGTCATTGACGGCCCGGGAGACGGAGGCGACCGTCTCCTGGTCCAGGTCGAACAGGGTGCGCAGCGCGTCCGCGTACCCGGCGCCGCCGGGTTCGGCGGCCAGCTGCTTGACCCGTACGGTCGGCGCGTGCAGGAGTTTGTCGACCACCCGCCGGACGGTCTGGGTGATCTCCCCGCGCTGCCGGTCGTCGAGGTCGGGCAGCCGGCCGTCCAGTCGCGCGATCTCGCCTGCGACGACGTCGGCGGCCATGGTGCGCAGGGCCACGACGGTGGGGGTGATGTGGGCGGCCCGCTGGGCGGCGCCGAAGGCGGCCACCTCGTCGGACACGATCCGCCGCACCTGGTCCACGTCGGCGGCCATCGGCGCGTCCGCGGACGCCTCGGCCAGCGACTCGATGTCGACGAGCCGCACGCCGAGCAGCCGGTGCACGGCGGCGTCGATGTCGCGGGGCATCGCGAGGTCGAGGAGGGCGAGCACGGGCGCGGGCCGCGGGGCCTCGGCGACGGGCTCGGGCCTGCGCCGCTCGGGCACCCGGCCGATGGCGGCGGCGGTGGCCGCCAGCGCGGTGATCAGCTCGGCGTCGGCCTCGGGCGTACGGCGGTTGTCGCGGCGCTCGCCGGGGGCGTTGTCCACCCAGGCCGCGTGCTGTTCCAGCGCGGCCGCGTCCAGGCCGGCCACCGCGGCCTCCCCCATGACGGAGAAGCCGGTGGCGCCCTGTACGGCGGACAGGTCGAGCGGACAGTTCTCCTCGGCGCCCACGTTCGTGGCGGCGAGGGGGCCCGCCGTGGCCGCCGGGGCGCTCTGCCGTATCTCCGCGCGTGCGCCCGTGCGTCCCTCGACGGCGGTGGCGACGGTGTCCGCCGACAGGACGAGTCCGGTCGCTCCGGTGCAGGAGACGGCGATGTCGGCACGTGTCAGCTCGACCGGCACCGAGTCCATCGGTACCGCGCGGGCGAGCACGTCCGTGTCGTCGCCCTGCGCGAGGATCTGCGCGAGGCGCTCGGCCCGTTCCGGCGTGCGGTTGGCGACGACGATCTCGGCGACCCCGGCGCGCGCCAGCGTCGCCGCGGCCAGCGAGGACATGGAGCCGGCGCCGATCACCAGCGCCCGCTTGCCCTTGGCCCAGCTGTCGACGGCGGCGCCGGACGACAGCTGTTCCAGGCCGAAGGTGACCAGGGACTGGCCGGCGCGGTCGATGCCGGTCTCGGAGTGGGCGCGCTTGCCGACCCGCAGGGCCTGCTGGAACAGGTCGTTCAGCAGCCGGCCCGCGGTGTGCAGCTCCTGCGCGGTGGCGAGGGAGTCCTTGATCTGGCCGAGGATCTGGCCCTCGCCGACCACCATCGAGTCCAGGCCGCAGGCCACGGAGAAGAGGTGGTGGACGGCCCGATCCTCGTAGTGCACGTAGAGATAGGGGGTGAGCTCGTCGAGCCCGACCCCGCTGTGCCGGGCGAGCAGGGTGGACAGCTCGGCGACGCCCGCGTGGAACTTGTCCACGTCGGCGTACAGCTCGATGCGGTTGCAGGTGGCGAGCACCGCGGCCTCGGTGGCCGGCTCCGCGGCCAGCGTGTCGTGGAGGAGCTTGACCTGCGTGTCCGCGGACAGCGTGGCCCGCTCCAGGACGCTGACCGGAGCGCTGCGGTGGCTCAGGCCGACGACGAGAAGACTCATGCCGGCATCACGGCGGGGACATCCCCGTCCGGTCCCTTCTCGGTCTCCGTCGAGGCCGCTGCGACGGCCTCGGCCGCGGCCTCCTCGCCGGCCTTGCGCTGCTCGTGGAAGGCGAGGATCTGCAGCTCGATGGAGAGGTCGACCTTGCGCACGTCGACGCCGTCCGGGACGGACAGGACGGTCGGCGCGAAGTTCAGGATGGAGGTGACGCCGGCGGCGACGAGCCGCTCGCAGACCTGCTGGGCCGCGCCGGCGGGCGTGGCGATGACACCGATCGAGACACCGTTCTCGTCGATGATCTTCTCCAGGTCGTCCGTGTGCTGGACGGGGATGCCGGCGACGGGCTTGCCGGCCATCGCGGGATCGGCGTCTATCAGCGCGGCGACGCGGAATCCGCGGGAGGCGAAGCCGCCGTAGTTGGCGAGCGCGGCGCCGAGGTTTCCGATACCGACGATCACAACCGGCCAGTCCTGGGTCAGGCCCAGCTCGCGGGAGATCTGGTACACGAGATACTCGACGTCGTACCCCACACCGCGGGTCCCGTAGGAGCCGAGGTAGGAGAAGTCCTTGCGCAGCTTCGCGGAGTTGACCCCCGCCGCGGCCGCGAGCTCCTCGGAGGAGACCGTGGGCACCGAGCGCTCCGACAGTGCGGTGAGGGCTCGGAGGTACAGCGGAAGGCGGGCGACGGTGGCCTCGGGAATCCCTCGGCTGCGGGTCGCCGGTCGGTGAGTTCGGCCAGTTGCCACGGTGCTCCTGCGGGTAGAGCGGGGCTGCAGGCGGTCACACGTTCCTGGACCGCCCCGTCGAATGCAGGCTATGTCTTTGTGAACGCGTGCACAAAGATGGTGTCCGATTTGCCCGGCCAACGTGACCGGGGTCACGCGGCCCCGGCGCACGCGTATGGAACCCGCGCGCACGGGCCTTCGTTCTCTCCTGGATGGGGGCAAAACCGTACACACTCCTTACGCATCCCGCCCCCGAGATCTGAACCGCCCTCGATCCTAAGCGACTTTCCGGACCACTTGGACTACTCAGTCAGTCACGGTTCGGACCCGCTGTCCCGTGCGCCCCAAGGGATCGGGGCCCACGCTCACGCGGTCAGGGCCCTGCGCAGCCGCTCCTCGTCGACCCTCCAGAACGTGTGCTGCGCGCCGTCCACCAGCACCACCGGGATCTGCTCCCAGTACTGACGGTTCAGCTCCTCGTCCTGCGTGATGTCCTTGCCCTCCCACGGGACGCCGAGCTCCGCGCAGACCTTCTCGACGACCGCCTGTGCGTCATCACACAGATGGCATCCGGGCTTCCTGACGAGTGTGACCAACCGCTCCCGCGGCTCCTTCTTCATGCCCGTCTTCTCCTTACGGCGGTCACTGCGCCGGAACATGGGACTCATGTCGGCCATTCTCGCCCCGAGCGGGCCCGGACGCCGCTCCCCTGGGCCCGGGGGCCCATAACTCAGAGACCCGCGCGGACGCGTCCGCGCCGCGCCGGTCGGATCGCGGCTTTAACGACACGGTCGCGGAGAGTTCACAGCCCGGCATCCTCTCGACTCCGGAAGCACCGAACAGACTGGCTATGCTCACGACATGGCCGCTCTCGGATGGCTCACTCCCCGTAGGCGCTCCGCCACGGCGCGGAGCGTGTTGGCAGGCGAGGCCTCGGCGGAGGCAGCGCGCAAGACCTCCCAGGAGCTGGAGGACCACGCGGACCTCGCGCACGAGGCCCCCGACCTCGCCGTGCAGGAACCGGAGTTCCCGGTGCTCGGCGACGTCAAGGCCGCCGCGTTCTTCGACCTCGACAACACGGTGATGCAGGGCGCCGCGCTCTTCCACTTCGGCCGCGGGCTCTACAAGCGCAGGTTCTTCGAGACCCGCGACCTCGCCCGGTTCGCCTGGCAGCAGGCGTGGTTCCGGCTGGCGGGCGTCGAGGACCCCGAGCACATGCAGGACGCCCGCGACTCGGCGCTCTCCATCGTCAAGGGCCACCGCGTCGCCGAACTGATGTCGATCGGCGAGGAGATCTACGACGAGTACATGGCGGAGCGGATCTGGCCGGGCACGCGCGCGCTGGCGCAGGCGCACCTGGACGCGGGCCAGAAGGTGTGGCTGGTCACCGCGGCGCCCGTGGAGATCGCCACCGTGATCGCCCGCCGGCTCGGGCTGACCGGCGCGCTCGGCACGGTCGCGGAGTCCGTCGACGGCGTCTACACCGGCAAGCTGGTCGGTGAGCCGCTGCACGGCCCGGCGAAGGCGGAGGCGGTCCGCGCGCTGGCCACCGCGGAGGGCCTGGACCTCTCGCGCTGCGCCGCCTACAGCGACTCCCACAACGACATCCCCATGCTGTCCCTGGTGGGCCACCCCTACGCGATCAACCCCGACGCCAAGCTCCGCAAGCACGCCCGGTCCTCGGACTGGCGGCTCCGGGACTACCGCACGGCACGCAAGGCCGCCAAGGTCGGCATCCCGGCGGCGGCCGGGGTCGGCGCGGTCGCGGGCGGCACGGTCGCGGCGATCGCCATCAGCCGGCGCCGCCGGTAACGGCTCCGCCGCCGTCCTTCCCCTCTGCACGCTCCGCACGGTGCGCCCGTCCCCGGACGGTCCGGCACCGAGTCTCCGCCTGCCGTCCGCCGGACCTCTTCCACCCGTCGCCGTACGGGACTTCGCCGTGCCCGGCGAGTAGGCACCGCGTTGACGCTCCCGTACAGAAGTGCGCGCGAACACGGGTTCCGGGCAGGGCGACAGAGGGCAATCCTGCTGTTCTACCCCGCAACGCCCCCGCCAGTCCCGACGTACGCAGACGAGCACAACCCGCCCCGCACCCAGACGGAAGTCGAACCGGTTCGATCAACAATCGGTCACCGAACGGCACTCGATGAGGCGCTGATCGGTTACGGAAACGACGTAATCGATGATTTGAGCAACTGGGTGTAGCGCTGCCTGTACGAAGCGTTATTCTCCTCAAACGCATGACGGACACCACCAGTCGCTACGACGGGTGAACGGTCCGGTACTGCACGTGATGGAAGCTCTGCCTCTGGGAGTCCCGTGTACCCACACGTCGGGGTTGACGCCTCGGGCCTGGCTACGCTGCGCGCAACGGTCCTCGACCGCCTGCGCGGCTTCGTCCCCACCGCGTACGCCGTCCCCGCCCTCGCTGTCTCCGCCGCACCCGTCGGTCCGTGCTACGCACTGGCCGACGGCAGCGCGGCGGTCGGCAGACGAGGCCGCTCGGCCGCCACGCCCACCGCGCGCCGCCCGGCCGCGGACAGTGACAGCGCCCGGATGATGGATCTCGTCGAGCGGGCCCAGGCCGGCGAGGCCGACGCCTTCGGACGCCTCTACGACCAGTACAGCGACACCGTGTACCGCTACATCTACTACCGCGTCGGGGGCAAGGCGACGGCGGAGGACCTCACCAGCGAGACCTTTCTGCGGGCGCTGCGCCGCATCGGCACGTTCACCTGGCAGGGCCGCGACTTCGGCGCCTGGCTGGTGACCATCGCCCGTAACCTGGTCGCCGACCACTTCAAGTCCAGCCGCTTCCGGCTGGAGGTCACGACCGGCGAGATGCTCGACGCGAACGAGGTCGAGCGCAGCCCCGAGGACTCCGTCCTGGAGTCGCTGTCCAACGCGGCACTGCTGGACGCCGTGCGGCGCCTGAACCCCCAGCAGCAGGAGTGCGTCACGCTGCGCTTCCTCCAGGGGCTCTCGGTCGCCGAGACCGCCCGGGTGATGGGCAAGAACGAGGGCGCCATCAAGACCCTCCAGTACCGGGCCGTGCGCACCCTCGCCCGGCTCCTCCCCGACGACGCGCGCTGACCCCGCAAAAGATCACATTGCGATCCCACACGCTCAGCGACGATCAACTCACTGTCCGTAAGAGTCCTTTGACTTCGCGGTCCGATCATCCGTCGTCCGTAACCCAAGTGCCGCGACGCTCGTTGTGCGGGATACAGGCTCCCTGTGGTCACACCCTGGCCACCACCGATCACCCGATCGTGTGAGTGCGCTCAGGGCGTGCAACCCTCAGGACCCCCTGGGGAGTCGACCGTCATGACGAGAGGAGGTGCCGCCAGTGATCGCGAACGTATCGGCGCACCGGCGGGCGAACGCCTTCGCCCAGGCCCTGGAGGAGCAGTCCGACCGGGGCACGGCGGCCGAGCAGCCAGATGGATCGGCACCGCCCCCGGCTGCTGCGGAACAGACCGAGCAGGGCCTCATGCTGGCCCTCGCCACGGGTCTCGGCGAGCTGCCCAAACCAGTACTGGACCCTGAGGTCAAGGTCGTCCAGCGGGCTCAGCTCGTGGCCGCGATGGAGGCCATGCTGCTGGACGGCACGGCTCCGCTGGGCGAAGCGAGGGATTCTTCCGTACCCGAGCAGCGCTCCCACCGCCGGGGCGCCCACCGGGCGACCGGCCTCGGGAAGCTGCGACCGCGGTCCCGGCTGTCCAAAGGACTGGCCGCGGGCGGGCTCACCGTCGGAGTGGCCGCCGGAGCGTTCGGCGGTGTCGCCGCCGCCAGCTCCGACGCCCTGCCCGGAGACTCGCTCTACGGGCTCAAGCGCGGCATGGAGGACATCAAGCTGGGGCTGGCCGACGGCGCCAGCGACCGCGGACAGATCTACCTCGACCACGCCTCGACGAGGCTGAACGAAGCACGCCGGCTGATGGAGCGGGACCGCTCGGGCCCGCTCGACCACGAGTCGCTCAGCGAGATCCGCCGCGCGCTCTCCGGTATGCAGCACGACGCCTCCGAAGGCCACCGCCTGCTGCACGAGGCGTACGAGCGGGACGGCTCACTGGCCCCCATCCAGGCCCTGTCCGCCTTCTCCCAGTCGCACCGTGAGGCCTGGGGCGCGCTGCGGGACCGGCTGCCCGTGCAGCTCGGCGACGTCAGTGACCAGGTGACGTCGGTCTTCGACGCCATAGACGAGGAAGTCGACCCGCTGCGCGCGCTGCTCCCGCAGCCCCCCGCGAAGGAGGGCGGCGGCAGGCAGGGCTCCGGCTCGGCCTCCACGGACTCCTCGCAAACGGACCGTCCGGAGCCCAGCGCCACCGGCGGTTCCTCCGACAGCCGGCACTCCGGCAGCGGCAGGCCGAAGCCGTCCACCTCGGACAGCGACGACGACGGCCTGCTCGGGGGGAACACGGGCGGACTGCTCGACCCGCCCGAGGACGACACCAGTTCGTCCCCCTCGGCCGGCCGGACCAGCCCGACCGCCGAACCGGACGTCACGCTGCCACCGCTCCTCCCGGGACTCCTCCCGGGACTGGGCATCGACGCCGAGGACACCAGGTAACGCGCGTACGGGAACGGGGCGCCTCCCTGCGAAGGGGGGCGCCCCGTTCCCGTGTCCGCCACGCGCGCCCGGACCGGAGTCGGCGCCGCGGACGTACACGCCTCAGAAGAACACCTCAGAAGAAGACCGACCGCCGCTGCACCAGCAGCTTGTAGAGCGTGTGCTGGATCTGCTCCCTGACCTGGTCCGTCAGGTTGAACATGAGCATCGGGTCCTCGGCCGCCTCCGGCGGATAGCCGTCCGTACGGATCGGCTCGCCGAACTGGATCGTCCACTTCGTCGGCAGCGGAACCGCCCCGAGCGGCCCCAGCCACGGGAACGTGGGCGTGATCGGGAAGTACGGGATTCCCAGCACCCGCGCCAGCGTCTTGGCGTTGCCGATCATCGGGTAGATCTCCTCCGCCCCGACGATCGAGCACGGGATGATCGGGGTGCCCTGCCGCAGCGCCGTGGAGACGAAGCCGCCCCGGCCGAAGCGCTGGAGCTTGTAGCGCTCGCCGAACGGCTTGCCGATGCCCTTGAAGCCCTCGGGCATCACACCGACCAGTTCGCCGCGCTCCAGCAGCCGTTCGGCGTCCTCGGCGCAGGCCAGGGTGTGACCGGCCTTGCGGGCCAGCTCGTTGACCACCGGCAGCATGAACACCAGGTCCGCCGCGAGCAGCCGCAGATGACGGCCCGCCGGGTGGTTGTCGTGCACCGCGACCTGCATCATCAGGCCGTCCAGCGGCAGCGTCCCCGAGTGGTTGGCGACGATCAGCGCCCCGCCCTCGGACGGGATGTTCTCGATGCCCTTCACCTCGACGCGGAAGTACTTCTCGTACACCGGCCGGATGAGCGACATCAGGACCTGGTCGGTGAGTTCGGCGTCGTAGCCGAAGTCGTCGACCTCGTAGTCACCGGTCAGCCGGCGGCGCAGGAAGGCCAGGCCGCCGGCGATCCGCCGCTCCAGACCACCGGCCCGGCCCTGCTCGGGCGTCTCCGGGCTCTCTCGCGTCACAGGAACATCATCCCGCGCCGGCGACGGGCCCGGCAGGGGCTGGACCTCACGTACCGCCGCGGGCTCGCCCTTGAGCCGGCTCCCCGCGCCCCGGCGCCGGGGCGGGCGCTGCACAGCGCCGCCGCGCGAGCGGTCGTCGTCGAACGGAATGACCTTGGCGTCCGCCATCGTTGATGCGCTCCTCAGTTGGCGCTCTGCGTCGGGGATGTGCCGCCGCCCAGCACGGGCAGCGCGGCGATCCGGTCGACGGCCCCCGCGAGGGCCTCCGGAGGCAGGAGTCCGGGCCCCCGGCTTCGGACGAAGTCCGCGAAGGTCTCCGCCGTCGTGTACTTCGGCTGGTAACCGAGCGTCTCGCGCATCTGGTTCGTCGCCACGACCCTTCCGTGCGTGAGCAACCGCAGCTGCTCCGGCGAGAAGTCGGTCATGCCCAGCGTACGCACCGCCGTCCCGACCCAGCTGACCGCGGGCATCAGCAGCGGGACCGTGGGCCTGCCCAGGCGCCGCGCGCACTGCGAGAGCAACAGCACCCCGTCCCCGGCGATGTTGAACGTGCCGCTGTTGAGCGTCCCGCGCTCGGGCTCGTGCGAGGCCAGGCGCAGCACCTCGATCACGTCGTCCTCGTGCACGAACTGCAGCCGCGGGTCGTAGCCGAGCACCGTGGGCAGCACGGGCAGCGAGAAGTACGAGGCGAGCGGCGAGTCGGCGCTGGGGCCCAGGATGTTGGCGAACCGCAGCACGCACACGGCGACGTCCGGCCGGCGGCGCGCGAAGCCCCGCACGTACCCCTCGACCTCGACCGTGTCCTTGGCGAAGCCGCCGCTGGGCAGCGACTTGGGCGTGGTCGTCTCGGTGAACACGGCCGGATCGCGGGGCGCGGACCCGTACACGTTCGTACTGGACTTCACGGCGAGGCGCTTGACCGTGGGGGACTTCTGGCAGGCACCGAGCAGCTGCATGGTGCCGATGACGTTGGTCTCCTTCTGGGACGTCCGGCTGCCGCTGCCCAGCGGGGTGCCGGTCACATCCATGTGGACGACCGTGTCGACGGAGTGCTCCGCGAGCACCCGCGCGATGGCGGGCTGCCGTATGTCCGCCTGGACGAAGTCGGCACCCCCCAGGTGGTGCTCGGGCGGGACCGCGTCCACCGCGATCACCCGCTCCACTTCCGGGTCCCGCTGGATCCGTCGTACGAACCGGCCCCCCAGCTGACGGGCCGCTCCGGTCACGAGCACGACCTTCCCCAAGATCAGCGCCTTCCTTCCGCCTCGTCCCGCACCACGTACCGCTGCCCGTACCCTGCCGGGTTCCCCGTGTGCGGCCAACTTAGCGGGTTGTTGTTGCGCTGTGATGACCGCCCGCTGCTCGACGTGACGACAGCCCCGGACGTACGACCAGACCCAGCCATTTGCCGCACAGACATACGTCCAGCGGGCCCGGCGGCCGGACATGACTGTGGCCCCCCACCTGACGGTGGAGGGCCACAGAGCGCGCTGTTGCAGCGTTCGCGCAACCGTAAGGACGGTCCCCGCGGATGCGGGGGACGGCCTTACTTCTTGTTGCGACGCTGAACGCGAGTGCGCTTGAGCAGCTTGCGGTGCTTCTTCTTGGCCATCCGCTTGCGCCGCTTCTTGATAACAGAGCCCACGACTACCCTCGCTCACTTCTCTTCACTCGGTGCTGGGCGCCGGGGCCCACACGACCTACGAGGGGCTAGCCTACCCGTCCGAGCGCTGAGGTCGTAATCGAGGGGGACCGGGGTTCCCCGGAGGGACCACGAGGGCCTCCGGGGGACCCGCGGAACGCCGTCAGGCGGTCTCCACCCCCACGTAGCTCTCGCGGAGGTACTCGTGAACCGCTTGCTCCGGCACCCGGAAGGACCTCCCCACCCGGATCGCCGGCAGATGACCGCTGTGCACCAAGCGGTACACGGTCATCTTCGACACTCGCATCACCGAGGCGACTTCCGCCACGGTCAGGAACTGAACCTCGTTCAGAGGCCTCTCGCCAGCTGCAGCCATGACACACCTGAACCTTCCGCACTCGACGGCCACCGGCTTCCCCTTCCGGTGACACTTCGTCGTTGCGTGCTCACTCCCCAGAGTAGGGGCGGGTGATGCGAGTGGGGAAGAGGAGCTGCCATCGGCGGCCTACTGTGACAGACACGCTCGATTGAGTACATAGCGAGTAAGCGGTCGGTAGTAATCAGACCGCACAGCGTCATCAAGTGGAACGACCACGGACACCCGCCCCTCGGCCTCACCCACGAAGAGCGCGGGATCGTCCGTATCGGCCAGCCCGATGGCCTCGAACCCCAGCTGACCTGCTCCGCAGACCCATCCGTGGTCTCCGACGACCAGCTCCGGGAGCGGCCCGCCGGCCTCCGCGGCGGCCGCCAGCGCGGTGCGGACGGGGAGCGGTGAGTGCGTGTGTGCGCCGGTCGTACGCCCGGGGGCCTGCGGTCCGGGTTCCCGCACCAGCGCGACTCCCCGTACGTAGTCCAGGTTGTGCGTGCGTAGGCCGAACCGGGTCGTTATGTCGACAGAGCTACCCTGCGCCGGGGTGAGGACTTCACATCCAGCCGCCGACAGGGCGTCCGCCAGAGCGGCGTAGAAACCGATGAGCCGGTGCGGGTGTCCGGTGCCGAAAAGCACCGGTGCCCCGCTCCTGGCGGCCCTCCCGAGCCGTTCCGCGAAGGCGTGCAGAGCGATCAGAGTGCGCTCCGGGTCGATCACATCATGCCCTGAAGTGTGACCGGGGTCGGCCGAAACCCCGCACTTGTCGGCCATCAGCTCGATCAACTCCCGCTGGCCCCAGTTCCATTCGGGGTCCAGCCCGAGCATGACCCGGGGGTCTCGGGCCGCGAAGAGCCGGTAGCTGCGCAGACTCTCCTCACGCGAGGTGGCCACGGTCCCGGCCAGCCGGGCCGCCAGCAGATGCGCACGCATTGCTCCGGTGCTCAACACGCCAGCGATGCTGACGCATCGGGACCCACGGCACCCCGAAAACCCCGAAAACGCCCCACAGTTGGCGTAATGGCCCACCCGGTCCGGCCGGCGCCCCGACCCCGCCGTACCTACGCGAGCAGCCCGCGCAGCGGGAACACCGCCCGGCGCGTCGCCAGCACCGCCTGGTCCAGCCGGTCCGCGGGGTCGTACCCCTCGTCCCAGCTCCGCCAGGACACCGGCCACCGCCCGTCGGTCATCCGCATGGGCGCCAACTGCCGTGTCCGCGCGAAGACTTCCTGCCGCCAGCTCTCGGGAATCACCGTCCCCGGCTCCACCGGCCGCCCCGCCGCGATCCCGACCAGATGCGTCCACGACCGCGGCACCACCTCGACCACCGCGTATCCCCCGCCCCCGAGCGCGACCCACCGACCGTCGGCGTACTCGTGCGCCAGGTCGTGACAGGCGACCTGCACCGCCCGCTGCGCGTCGAGCGACACCGCGAGATGGGCCAGCGGATCCTCGAAGTGGGTGTCGGCCCCGTGCTGGGTGACGAGCACCTGCGGCCGGAAGTCCGCGATCAGCTCCGGCACCACCGAGTGGAAGGCCCGCAGCCACCCCGCGTCCCCGGTCCCCGCGGGCAGCGCCACGTTCACCGCGGAACCCTCCGCGCGGTCCGCCCCGGTCTCCTCCGGCCACCCCGTCTGTGGGAACAGCGTCCGCGGATGCTCGTGCAGCGAGATCGTCAGGACCCGCGGATCCTCCCAGAACGCCGCCTGCACCCCGTCGCCGTGGTGCACGTCCACATCCACATAGGCGACCCGCTCGGCACCGAGCTCCAGCAGCCGCGCGATCGCCAGCGACGCGTCGTTGTAGATGCAGAAACCCGAGGCGCCGCCCGGCATCGCGTGGTGCAGCCCGCCCGCGAAGTTCACCGCGTGCAGCGCGTCCCCGCGCCAGACCGCCTCGGCCGCCCCCACGGACTGCCCCGCGATCAGCGCCGACACCTCGTGCATCCCGGCGAACGCGGGATCGTCCATCGTGCCCAGCCCGTACGACGCGTCGGCCGCGCCGGGGTCCACGGAGGCCGCCCTGACCGCCTCGACGTAGTCCTCCCGGTGGACGAGCCGCAGGGTCGACCCCCCGGCCGGCTTCGCCGCGACCACCTCGACCTCCCGGTCGAGCCCGAAGGCACCGACCAGGGACCGGGTCAGCGCCAGCCGGACCGGGTCCATCGGGTGGTCCGGACCGAAGTCATAGCCCGTTACTGCCTCGTCCCACATCAGCTGTGTGCGGCCGCTCATGCCCGTCACCGTATCGGTCCGGTTCAGCGCTGAACGACCTGGCATACCTCAGCGTCAGCAGGACCAGCACCATCGGTACGAGCATGGCGCCCCGGTAGCTCCAGGCGTCCCCGAGCGCCCCCACCAACGGCGAGCCGATCAGGAAGCCGACGTAGTTGAAGATGTTGAGCCGCGCGACCGCCGTGTCCGACGCCCCCGGGAACAGCCGCCCCGCCGCCGCGAAGGTCTGCGGCACGATCACGCACAGGCCGACCCCCAGCAGCGTGAACCCCAGCATCCCCACCCACGGGCCCGGCGCGAGGGCCACGACCGCGAACCCCAGCGCCGCCACCACCGCCCCGAGCCGGACGACGGCCACGGCCCCGAACCGCCGCACCCCGAAGTCCCCGATCGCCCGCCCCAGCAGCGTGGTGACCATGTAGACGTTGTACGGGACGGTCGCCATCTGCTCCGAACTGCCCAGCACGTCCTGCAGGTACTTCGCGCTCCAGTTGGAGACCGTCGAGTCCCCGATGTAGGCGAAGGTCATCACCAGGCACAGCGGCAGCAGCAGCTTGAAGACGACGGGCCCGGCCTCCGCCTGGCCCTCGCTCCCACCGCCGGCCACGGCCTCCGACGCCCCCTTCCCCCCGGCGGCGTCGACGTACCACCGGCTGCCGGCCAAGGCCGCCGGCAGCAGCACCGCCACCACCGGCAGATACGACACGAAGAGCGA
Organism: Streptomyces sp. NPDC028308; assembly: GCF_055565855.1. Taxonomy (NCBI): domain Bacteria; kingdom Bacillati; phylum Actinomycetota; class Actinomycetes; order Kitasatosporales; family Streptomycetaceae; genus Streptomyces; species Streptomyces sp. NPDC028308. Next base: position 2,165 of record NZ_JBVHTO010000009.1, on the reverse strand, counting down.
CAGATGCCAGTGCGCGCCCGCCCACGCGAGCGAGGCACCGACGATCCCGCCCAGGCTGTACGCGGCATGGAAGCCGAGCATGATGCTGCGCCCGTACGTGCGCTGCAGGCTCACGCCGAGCATGTTCATCGACGCGTCCAGCGCGCCGACCGCCAGCCCGAACGCCCCGAGCGCGACCGCCACTTCGGCCACGTGGTCGCCGGCTCCGACGCCGAGCAGAGCCAGCAGCACGACGGGCTGCGACCACCTCAGCACCCGGCTCGGGGGCACCCGCTTGACCATCTGCTCGGTACAGACGCTGCCGACGCCGGCCAGGATTGGCACGGCGGCGAGGAACGCCGGCAGCAGGGCGTCGGATATCCCGTACCGGTCCTGGATCGCCGGGATGCGCGTCACCAGCAGCGCGAAGGCGACGCCCTGGGCGAAGAAGCTGAACGCCAACGAGGCCCTGCCGCGCCGCAGCACATCTGTCATGGCGGCGAGCGTAGGGCCCCGGCCTACCCGTGGGTAGATCAAGCAGAAGATGAATTTCGCTCAGCTCTCCGCGGACCGGCTGCCGCAGCCGCCGCCGAGCTCCTCCCTCAGCATCATCTTCATCGGGACGACCGCGAGGGCGCCACTGAGGAGGAACGCCAGCGCCATGGAGCCGATCATGACGACCGTACCGAGCCAGACCATCGTGTCGACCGGGAGCGTGTAGGCGCCCACGACCCGGACCACGCACTCACCGAGCAGCACCACACCCCATACGACGGAGAAGGTCCGCTCCGCCCGGCGGAACCGCTCCGACCCACCGAGCAGCCGCTGCCAGGCGGCGCCCCTGGCCGCGTCGCCCTTGATGAGGAACGGCGCCATGGCCGCCGTCATCATCGGCCTGCCCAGCAGCACCGAGACCAGGACGCCGATGCCGACGACACTGCTGACCGCGCTGTCCTTGGCCAGCATCAGCCGCGGGTCACCGGCGACCGAACCGAGCACCAGCCCGGCGACGTTGACCACCAGGATCAGCGCCGCGAGCCCGTTGAGCCTGCGGTCCCGCACGGCGCTCCACACGGTCCGCACAGCCGGCAGCACGCTGCTCCAGCCGAGCGCGGCCACCGTCCCGAACCCGAACCCGTCCTTGAGGAGGTAGAACGACGCGAGGGGCACCGCCACGTCCACGACCAGCGGCATGAAGCCGCGCCGGACGGACCCCCGCCCCTGTGCCGAGTCCCTTGCGGCGGCGGGCATTTCGGTGCGGGTCGCGGTGGCCGTGAGGCTCATGGTCGGGTCCTTCCGTGGTCGCTGTGTACGTCCCGTGCTCGACGTACACAGCTTCGCGCCCGGACCCGGGGTGGCAGTAGGAACGATCGTCCGGACCCGGGGATGACAAATGTCAGTGCCGCCGGATGGCCACCGTCACGCGAGCAGGTCGGCCAACTCCCCCATGTCAGCGAAGAGTTCGGTGGCCCCGGTCAGCCGGTCGCCCGGCGTCATCGCGGTGAACCCGTACACGTCCATGCCGGCCGCGTTCGCCGCCCGCACCCCGAGCGGGCTGTCCTCCACGACGGCACACCGCTCTGCCGGTACGCCCATGCGCTCGGCCGCGTACAGGAACAGGTCGGGCGCCGGCTTACCGCGTCCCACGTCCTGCGAACTGAAGATCCGCCCGTCGTCGAACCACCGGTCGAGCCCGGTCTTCCGATGTCCCACCCGGATCCGCTCGTGGCTCCCGGAGGAGGCCACGCAGTACGGCACTCCGTCCGCGGCGAGCTTCTCCAGCACCTGCACCGCCCCGGCGACGGGCTGGAGCTCCCGCTCGAAGGCCGCGAAGACGCGCGCGTGGAAGACGTCGTCGAAGTCCGCCGGAAGGCGCTGTCCGGTCCGCTCCAGCACCGTGTCGTGCACGCGGTGCATGGCGGCCCCCATGTAGTCGCGCAGGGAGTCCTCGTACGAGGTGGGGTGCCCGAGTTCGGTGAGGTACGCGGCCAGGAGCGTGTTGGAGATCGGCTCGCTGTCCACGAGGACGCCGTCGTTGTCGAAGATGACCAGGTCGTAGCGCATATCTCGACCATAAACGACCCCGGAAAACAGAAAACCCCCGTACCGGTATCCCCGGTACGGGGGTTCTCTTTCAAAATTTGTTCGGCGGCGTCCTACTCTCCCACAGGGTCCCCCCTGCAGTA